>JBKPNX010000008.1:0-33715 GCA_046732855.1 Pseudomonadota bacterium | reverse complement strand
CCCTTGTCCCGCGTGCGCTCGAGCGGCAGCCGCTCGCCGACATCGAAGCGATGCTGCGCGACCTTCTGGTCCGCCTCGAAAGCCAGCCGCGGATGACCCTGGCGCTGCCGCCAGCCCTGCTCGAAGTCGGCCAGCAGACGCTCGGCGCGCTCGCCGCCGAGGTCGGCTATCGCGGGGAATTGGCGATCGAGCCGGATCCGGCACTCGGGCCCGGCGACGCGCGCCTCACCTGGCGGGGTGGCCGCGCCGAGCGCGATCTAGCCGAACTCGAGCGCGCGGCGACCGCTCTGGTCGACGCCTGGCTGCCCGCGGCCGCAGCCGAACCGTGGCCGATCGATCGCGATGACGCCGGCATGAATGGGACGATGCCATGAGCGACAAGGACAAGCTCGAGCTGCAGGACCTTGGCGCCAGCCACGATGCGCGGGGCAAAGGTAGCGGTGCGGAGCACGCGGCCCGGCCGCCGCAGGAGCCTGGTGCGCCGTCGCCGGACAAGCCGCAGCCGGCGCGCGGAAGCGACGATCTCGGTGCGGTCTACGACATTCCGGTGCAGCTGTCGGCGGTACTCGGCAAGGCGACCATGCCGGTCAGCCAGCTGCTGCGGCTCGGCCGAGGTGCGGTGGTCGAGCTGGACCGCAAGGTCGGCGAGTCGATCGACATCCTGGTCAACAACCGCCTGGTCGCACGCGGCGAGGTGGTGATCCTCGACGACCGCTTGGGCGTGACCATGACCGAGATCATCAAGACCGAGCAGTGAGTGGGCGAAGGATCGAGCAGGGATGATGCTGCGATGAGGGTGCTGATCGTCGGCGCGAACAACGAGCAGGTGGCAAGCGCGATTGCCATCGCGGTGCGGCAGGGGGCGACGCTGCGCCACGTGGCGACACCGATGGCCGCCGTGCAGGAGCTGTGCGCCGGTCGCGGCGCTGACCTCCTGCTGGTGGATGTCGCCGTGGACATCGCACGGCTGATCGGCGCACTCGGGACGGAGCGAATCTGCGTGCCGGTGGTCGCCTATGGCGTCGGCACCGATGCCCGCACCGCGGTCGCCGCGATCAAGGCCGGCGCCCGGGAATTCCTGCCGCTGCCGCCGGAACCGGCGCTGATCGCCGCGATCCTCGCCGCGGTCGGCGACGAACGCCGCGAGTTGGTGTTCGAGGACCCGGCGATGAGCAATCTGCTGGCCATGGCGCGTCAGATCGCGCCCTCGGACGCCAGCGTGCTGATCACCGGCGAAAGCGGCACCGGCAAGGAGATCCTCGCGCGCTACGTGTTCCGCCACAGCCGCCGCGCCGAACGGCCGTTCGTCTCGGTCAACTGCGCCGCCATCCCGGAGAACCTGCTGGAATCCGAGCTGTTCGGTCACGAGAAGGGCGCCTTCACCGGGGCGACCGCCCGGCGGATCGGCAAGTTCGAGGAGGCGAGCGGCGGCACGCTGCTGCTCGACGAGATCACCGAGATGGATCCTCGCCTCCAGGCCAAGCTGCTGCGCGCGATCCAGGAGCGCGAGATCGACCGCGTCGGTGGCACCCGCCCGGTCAAGGTCGACCTGCGCCTGATCGCCACCAGCAACCGCGATCTGGACGCCGAGGTCGCCGCCGGCCGTTTCCGTGAAGACCTGCTGTTCCGCCTGAACGTGGTCAATCTGCACCTGCCGGCCTTGCGCGACCGACCGGCGGACCTGGCGCCGCTGAGCCGTCATTTCGCGCAGAAGTACGCGATCGCGAACGGGCTGCCGGAACGCAATCTAACCGACGCGGCGCTGACCCGGCTGCGCGGCCACGCGTGGAAGGGCAACATCCGCGAGCTGGAGAACTGTATCCACCGCGCCGTGCTGCTGGCCGGCGGCGACGAGATCGGGCCCGAGGCGATCGTGCTGCAGGGCGGAGCGAACGGCACGCGCGCCGCGGGCCCGCAGGGTGAAGGCGCGGTCGCGCTGGTCGGACGCACCGTCGCCGACGTCGAGCGTCACCTGATCCTCGACACCTTGCACCACACGCTCGGCAATCGCACGCACGCCGCCACGATCCTCGGGATCTCGATCCGCACGCTGCGCAACAAGCTGCGCCAGTATGGCAACGAGGGAGTGCCGATCCCACCGCCCGGCGGCGGCCCGGGCGATCCCGTGGGCGAGGCGGCCTGAGCACGCCCCTTCCGGCTGATCGGCATCATGGCGCAAACCTCGAGCTTCGCCGCCGCGCGGCTGTTCGATCGGGTCACCCGGCCGCTCCGCCACGGCGATCTCGCGCTTGCGCTCGGGGTGATCAGCATCCTCGTGGTGCTGATCCTGCCGATGCCCCGCCTGCTGCTCGATCTGCTGCTCGCCGTCTCGATCACCTTCTCGGTGCTGATTCTGCTGACCTCGCTGTTCATCGAAAAGCCGCTCGAGTTCAGCGCCTTTCCCACGGTGCTGCTGATCGCGACCATGCTGCGGCTTGCCCTCAACATCGCCTCGACGCGCCTGATCCTCGCCGAAGGCCATCAGGGCAGCTGGGCCGCCGGCCGCGTCATCGAGGCGTTCGGCAGCTTCATCATGCAGGGCAACTTCGTCATCGGCCTGATCGTGTTCGGGATCCTGGTGATCGTGAACTTCGTGGTGATCACCAAGGGCTCGGGCCGCATCGCGGAGGTGTCAGCGCGCTTTTCGCTGGACGCCATGCCCGGCAAGCAGATGGCGATCGACGCCGATCTGTCGGCGGGCCTGATCGACGAGCAGGAAGCGCGCGAGCGCCGGCGCCGGCTGGAGGAGGAGAGCAGCTTCTACGGCGCCATGGACGGCGCAGCCAAGTTCGTGCGCGGCGATGCGATCGCCGGGCTGCTGATCACATTCATCAATTTGATCGGCGGGCTGATCATCGGGGTCGGCCAGATGGGCGTGAGCTTCGCCGAAGCGGCGCACACCTATTCTCTGCTGACCGTGGGCGACGGCCTGGTATCGCAGGTGCCAGCACTCGTGGTGTCGACCGCGGCCGGCCTCCTCGTCGCCAAGGCCGGCGTTGCGACGCGCACCGATCGCGCACTGTTCGGGCAGCTCGGGGCACACCCGCGGGCGCTCGGCACCACCAGCGGCCTGCTCGCCGTGCTGGCGGTCGTCCCCGGGCTGCCGCTTTGGCCCTTCCTCACGCTCGCCGGGGTGAGCGGCGCGCTCGCCTGGCATCTGGCGCGGCGCGAGTTCGCCGCGACCGCAGTCACCGCGGCGCCGGCCGCAGCCGCTCCGTCTGCCGAGGAGCCGGTCAGCGCCGCGCTCGCGATGGATCCGCTGCGGCTCGAGCTGGGCTATGGCCTGCTGCCGCTGATCGGCGATGGCGGCGGACCGAGGCTGCCCGATCAGATCAAGGCCCTGCGCAGGCAGCTGGCCGGCGAGCTCGGCTTCGTGATGCCACCCGTGCGCATTCAGGACAACATCCAGCTGCCGTCCAACACCTACGTGATCAAGCTCAAGGAGATCGAAGCTGGCCGCGGCGAGCTGCGTCCGAACATGCTGCTGGTCATGGATCCGAAGGGCGACCGGATCGCGTTGCCCGGCGAGGAAACCACCGAACCGACGTTCGGCCTGCCGGCGACCTGGATTGCTGAAAAGCTGCGCGAGGAGGCGAGCTTCCGCGGCTATACCGTAGTCGACCCCGCGACCGTGCTGACCACGCATCTGACCGAGGTGATCAAGGACAACCTGGCCGAGCTGTTGTCCTACGCCGAGACCCAGAAGCTCCTCGACGAGCTGTCCAAGGATTACCACAAGCTGATCGAGGATCTGGTGCCCAACCGGATCAGCGTCGGCGGCATTCAGCGGGTGCTGCAAGGCCTGCTCGCCGAGCGGATCTCGATCCGCGACCTGGCCCAGATCGTCGAGGCGATCGGGGAAGCAGTGGGCTCCAGCCAAAATGTCGTGGTGATCACTGAATACGTGCGTGCCCGCCTCGCCCGGCAGATCAGCAACGCGGTGACTACCGAGGCCGGCTACATCCCGATCCTGACCCTGTCGCCGGACTGGGAGCAGGCCTTCGTCGAGGCGCTGGTCGGCCAGGGCGACCAGCGCCAGCTGGCGATGGCGCCATCCAAGCTGCAGGAGTTCATCACCCGGCTGCGCGAGGCGTTCGAGCATCACGCGTCGCGCGGCGAGCTGCCGGTGCTGGTTACGACGCCCGCGGTCCGTCCCTACGTGCGCTCGATCATCGAACGTTTCCGCCCAGCCACGGTGGTGCTCTCGCAGAACGAGATCCACGCCAAGGCGCGCCTGCGCACGCTCGGCCAGGTATGACGAGCGATGCGTCTACGGACGGTCACCGCTCCCGACGCCCGGCAGGCATTGGCCAGGCTGCGGGCGCTTTTGGGCGCCGATGCGGTCATCGTCGCCACCCAACAGGTGGACGACGGGGTGCGCATTACGGGTGCCGTCGAGAACGACGAGATCGACCTCGGCGCTCTGCTCGCCGCGCCCAAGACGTCGCCATGTCTGGAACGGCTGGCGTGGGTGGCGGCGCACCACGAGCTGCCCGCCGGCGTGCGCGCTCGCCTGCTCGCCGCGCTGCGCGAGCCGAGCTCGTCCGACCCGGTCGCAGCGCTCGGTCACGCTCTGCACCAGCTCTGCCGCTTCGCGCCTTTGCCGCAGTCTGGGCGGTTGCTGCTCAGCGGCCCGCCCGGCGCCGGCAAGACGGCATCGGTCGCCAAGCTTGCCGCCCGCGCCGTGCTCGAAGGCCGGTCGGTCGCGGTGCTGAGCACAGACGTCGCGCGCGCCGGCGGCATCGAGCAGCTGCGCGCCCTGCTCGCCCCGCTTCAGCTCGAGCCGCAGGCGGCGGGGGAGCCGCGGCGCCTGGAGCGGCTGGTCGGTGACGCCGGCGCCGAGCTGATCCTGATCGACAGTCCGGGGATCAATCCGTTCCGCCCGGCCGATCTCGGCAGCCTGTCGCAGGCGCTGGAGATGAGTGGCGCGCTGCCGGTCCTGGTGCTCGATGCCGGCACGGGCAGCGCCGACAGCGCGGACATGGCCCAGACCTTCGCCGCCCTGGGCGGACGTTGGCTGTTCGCGACCAAGCTGGACGTCGCCCGGCGGCTCGGCGCCGTGCTCGCGGCCGCAGACGCCGGCCTTGCCTTGGCGGAAGCGGGCATCGGACCGACCGTCGGGCGCGGTCTCGGCGCGCTCAGTCCCATTGGACTGGCCCGCCTGCTGGTGCGCGGCGCGCCGGGGCTCAACCGGCCAGAAAGACTCACTGACGCTTCTGGTCCTGGGGAAAGGACGCCATGAGCCGCATGGTCGCGATCGGCTCCGGCAAAGGCGGGGTCGGCAAGACCTGGCTCGCGGCCAGCCTTGCGCACGCACTGGCGCGGCGCAGCCGACGGGTGCTGCTGTTCGACGGCGATCTGGGTCTGGCCAATGTCGACGTCCAGCTTGGGCTCGGGCCCGGGGCAGATCTCGCGGCCGTGCTGACCGGCCGGTGCATCTTGGCCCAGGCGGTGCGGCGATTCGAGCCGGGCGGCTTCGATGTGATCGCCGGCCGGTCCGGATCCGGGCAGCTGGCGCGCGTGTCCCCGCGCGCGCTTGCGCCCCTGCTCACCGAGCTACGCGCGCTCGCGCCGGCTTACGACGACGTGCTCCTGGACCTGCCGGCGGGCATCGATGCGGTGGTCCGGGGCCTGCTCGCTACCGCCGACTCGGCTCTGGTGCTCACGACCGACGAGCCGACCGCGATCACCGACGCCTATGCGCTGATCAAGGTCAGCCGTGCCGAGACCGCCGGCTTCGCGCCACAAATGGTGATCAATCAGGTGGCGAGCCATGGCGCCGGGCGGCGGACGTACGACGGGCTCGCACGGGTATGCGAGCACTTCCTCGGCCTGCGCACGGAGCTCGCCGGGATCATTCGACGCGACCCGCGCGTGCCGGAGGCAATCCGTCGGCAGGCGCCGTTTCTCGTGCGCAGTCAGGCCAGTCCCGCGGCGCGCGATCTCGAAGCGCTCGCTCGCCACCTCGCGCCGGTGGCATGATGGTCCTTCCGCCGCTATTGCCTGAGCTTGATGGTGGCCGGCCGGCTGCCGGCTCGCTCGCTTCGGCCGCCGCGACGGTCCGGCTCGGCGCTCGGGTCATCGCCATCGCGGGTGCGGATGCGTTGATCGAGACCGCGCACGGCCGGGTGCTGCTGCAGGAGGCGCCGGCGCTGCGACCCGGCGCGAGCCTGGTTCTCGAGCTGCAACACGCCAATCCCGCGCTGGTGCGCACGGGCCGTCTCGTGGCGATCGGTGAGCAGCGACTCGACCCGGCTGTGCCGGTGCGCTTGCAGCCTGCGCCAGTAAAGCAGGACGCCGCTACGGTGCGTCCTGCGGCGGCGCTGGAGGTGAGCGTGCGTGCCGTCGACCCGGATGGGCGACCGTTCACGCCGGCCTTGATCGCGCGCCTGAGCGTGCCGCCGCCAGAGCCCGGCTCGGCGTCGCCCCAGAGCAGCCCGGCTTGGGCCACCGGCGGAGCTGCCGGCCGGGCGAGCGTGCCGGCCGCGACGAGCGGCGCGATCAACCACGTGCCGCCGACCAGCGCCGGCGTCGGACCGGCGAGCGGTCCGTTGGCAGCGCTACTGGGCGGTCCTACGGCTTCCGGTCCGGCGACCGCGGGATCCGTTTTGTCGGTCTCCCCGCCAGCGATCCTCGAGCCCCTCGGCACCCTGGGGGCGCAGGGTCAGGCGCTCGAGGCGGTGGTGCTGCCGCGGGACGCGCTCGGCCGCACTCTATTGCGCGTCGCCGGACTCACCCTTCAGGTGGACCCTTCCTTGGACCTGCCGGCCGGTGCGCGACTGCAACTGAGCCTGCCTGCGGATCCGGCCCGATCGAGTGCGGCGTCGCTCCGAGCCAGCCCGCTCGACGCGGTGCGCACGCTCGCGGCGTGGCTCCGCGACCAGGCAGGCGCTGCGGACCCGGCTCACACTGAGGCGCTGCGTCTGCCCGAACCCGACGCCACGCTGGCCAGCCGCCTGCTCCGCCTGGTCCAGCTGATCGCGCCCCGACCCGTCAGTGCGGACGTGCGCCGTCCGGCCAATCCTGCGGTCAAGGAGGGGCAGCCAAGCGCGTTACGGGTCGCGGCCGCGCTGGCCGAACTGGGGCGCATCGCCGGTGAACCGCAAAGCGGCGGCTGGCGTGTGCTCCTGTTGCCGCTCGCGTTCGAGGGCGCGCCGCTGCTGCGCCTGTATGTACGTGAGGATCCAGGCCACGGGGACGGCAGCGGCATGGAGGAGGAGGCCGATCGGTCGGGCGCTGCCCGGCGGGCGGTGTTCGAGGTCGAATTCGGCGCGCTGGGCCGCTGTCAGATCGATGTGCTGTGCCAGGCCCGCCGGTTTGATCTGCTGGTCCGCACTGAGCAGCCGTTATCGCCGGATCTGCGCCGCGAGATCCGGCAGCTTTACCTTGCCGCACGCGATGCCGCGGGCCTGGTCGGCAGCGCGCGATTTCGTAGCGGCCAGCTGCTTGCCCTGCCCGAGCCGACCGCCGCGGGCGGGCCGGGCGGTATCACGGTCTGATCAGCGCCGGCTCACGAGGCCGCGCTGCCCCGCAGGGCCTGGCGCGCAAGAGCGATCGCCGGCGGGCGCGCGGCGCGCAGGCGCGAATCCACGTAGTGCCCCTGAAACAGCCGGATGCCGAGCGACTGACCCCAGCGAATCGCGTCCGCGCTGTCGCAGCGGCATAGCGTCACCCGGTCCACTCCAGCGCGCTTGATCGCGGCCTTCAGCTCCTCGCGCCGCGTTTCGTTGAGGCTGTCGAGCAGATCCGGGCTCCAGATGACCTTGACCAGATCGGCGCCGAGGCGCTTGCGATCGATCAGGGGCAGATGCAGATAGTGCAGGCCGTCGATGCACATCAGATAGCCGCGGTCGCGCGCGAACTCCCGGATGAACAGGTAGGCGCCGAGCTCGGCGAAGATGTCGATCAGCTGCAGCTCGATGATCACCGGCGCCGCGGTCTGGCGGCGGTAGTCGTGGTCGAACTTGAGGAACTCCGGCGACAGCAGGGTGGCGAGGCGCAGATTGACGCTGATCGCCTCCTGCGGCGCGCCGCCCTCCTGCCGGGCCAGGCAGCTGAGCAGACGGCGGTCCAGCGACTCGGCGAGGCGCTGGAACAGCCAGGTGTCGGCGGTCAGATCGACGCCCGGCACCAGAGCCTCGGCCAGCTCGCGCATGGCGATGTAAACTTCCCCGAACAACGGCTGGGGCGCGGTCCGCGGCAGCAGGGCGCAGACCGGCTGACGCCGTAAGAAGCCGGACAGGTCCATGCTCGCCAGGCTCGCCTCGATGCGCGCGAGACGCGCGGGATCGAGCGGCTCACGGCGCGGCGCATGAGCCTCGGCCAGCCGGCTCTGCGCGAGCCCTTCCAAATACTCATCCAGGTGAAGACAGAACGCCTCGTATTCCCGTTCCAGGTCGAACCAGCTGCAGAACTTCGGCGGCTTGGGCAGCTCGCTGTCGTGATGGGGCAGGAACAGCTCGGGGTTGTCCTCGATCGGGCCGTCGTTGGCGTTGGTCAGCGGGTCATCGCTGAACAGATAACGCAGCCGCAGGACCACCGGATCGATGTCGGCGACGGTGCCGCCGTGCCAGATCAGGAAGATGTCGCCGGTGCTGACCTGAAACAGCTCGCTCTTGAATTTCCGCAGCAGCCCGTCGAATTCGCGCGCCGCAATGCGCAGCTGGTAGTCGCGCCGGTTGTGCGGCTTCAGCCCCGACAGATGGAGATGGACAGCATGCCAGTCGAAATAATTGCGTTCCAGCCGCCGGACGAAGGCGAGCAGCTGGGTTTCGACTTGATCGTGTTCCGATACCTGCATGATCGCCCCAGGTCGTTTCCCGAACGGATGGACGACGCCCACGAAAGGCCAAACCATCCGACTGTAGCCAGCGAATTCATAACGATGGCTTAACCAAGGGATCGTGGCATTGGTCCGACCAGCAGCGCCGGATCCACCGCCTCGCCAAACCAGTAGACGCCCCAATGCAGATGCGGGCCGGCAGCGCGGCCGGTCGACCCGACCGTGCCGATGAACGCGCCTTGCCCGACATCCTCCCCGGCTTTGACCAGCACGTCGCGCAGATGGACGTAGATGCTGTGCAGGCCGTGGCCATGGTCGATCATGACCGTGCCCCCGGTGAAGTACATGTCGGCCTCGGCGAGCGAGACCACGCCGCTCGCCATGGCGCCGACCGGCGTGCCCGGTGGCGCCGCGATGTCGAGGCCGCGGTGCGGCGCGCGGGGCGCGCCGTTCAGGATGCGCTGGCTGCCGTAGACCCCCGAAATCCGTCCGACCGCCGGCCACGCCACCTTCTCGATGAAGCCGAGGCCGTCGCTGTCGCGCCGCTGGGCCGCGCCGATCAGCCGGGCATCGGCCTCGATCCGAGGGCGATCCTCCTTGCGCGGCGTCACCTCGCGCGGCGCCAACCCGTCGACCCGCTCGACCCGGTAATCGCGCCTCGCGACCTCTAGGGTGCGCCGCTCGGGGCGCCCCTCGAGTGGGTGCACCACCAGCTCCGCGCGTTCTGCCGCATCGCGGCCGAAACCGAACACGAACCAGCCGTCGGCGGATATTCGCAGCTGTCGGCCATCGAGCGATACGGCGCTGCCCGGCGCAACCTGGCCGCGCACGATACCGCCCTGGATCAGCTGCCCCTCGAGGCGCAGCTCCGAGGCCTGGGCAGGAAGCCCGAAGACCAGCGCCGCCAGCGCGTACAACCACCGCATTGACCAACCCCCGGTCATCGTTTTGCATAGCGGGCTTAAGCGACGGTTGCCGCCCTGCCAAGAGCATCGCTTCAAGTTTCCGATCGGCTCGCAATGCGTGGCGGACGCAGCAGCGAAGCGTGACAGGCGTGCCGTTGTCCGCGGCATCGGGGGCAATACTTGCGGAGCGGAGGCCGCATGAGCCGGCTCGACAGCTTCATCCGGCGCCTGGAGGCGCAACGCGCGTGCCTCGAGTACGCGGCCGAACAGATCCGCGACCTGTCCGGCCCGGTGCTCGAGCTCGGCCTGGGCAACGGCCGCACCTACGACCACCTGCGCGAGTTGCTGCCAGGGCGTGAGATCTTCGTGTTCGAGCGGGCGGTCAATGCCCATCCGGACTGCATTCCCGACCCCGCGCATTTGATCCTCGGTGATGTGCGCGCAACCTTGCCGCGGGCGCGTTCGCGTCTACCCGGCCCCGCCGTTCTGGCGCATCTCGACGTCGGAACCGGCGATACGGTGCGCAACGCGGAGCTGGCGGCGTGGTTAGGCGACGCTTTGCCGCCCCTGCTCGCGGCAGAGGCCTGGGTGGCGTCCGACCAGAGACTGCGCGCGCCGGCGCTGATCGCGCATCCGCCGCCGGCGGGGATAGCGCACGAGCGTTATTTCCTCTACTATCATCGCGGGAAGTAACAGATTCGGATTAGCGCAGTGGTTTGACGCCGGGGGGTTCGGCCCTTGTTTTCGGGCGTGAAATCCTGTTTCGTGAACGGTCATGGGTGAAGGGCCACAGTTTTGGGTCCGATTCTGGGGCGTGCGCGGGACCGTGCCGTGCCCTGGCCCCGAGACATTGCGCTACGGTGGCAACACCGCGTGTGTCGAGGTCATGTGCGGCGAGCAGCGCCTGATCTTCGACGCCGGCACCGGGCTGCGGGTACTCGGGGCTCACCTCAACGGAAGGAAGGAGCTGCAGGCCCACCTGTTCCTCACTCATACCCATATTGACCACATCAACGGCTTCCCCTTCTTCCGTCCGGCGTACAGTCCCAACAACCGGTTCGAGCTGTGGGCGGGCCACATGGGCGGGCGCGACGGCGCGCTGCAGGAGGTGCTCTCGGGTATGATGCGCGCGCCGATCTTCCCAGTGCCGCTCGACATCATGCATGCATGCATCGCGTTCCACGACTTCGCCGCCGGCGAAGTGCTTGAGCCCTTCCCAGGAATTGTCCTGCGCACCGCGCCGCTCAACCACCCGAACGGCGCGACGGGTTATCGGGTCGAGTTCGCGGGCAAATCGATCTGTTACGTCACGGACACCGAGCACCGCGCGGGCGAGCTGGACCAGACGATCGTCGAGCTGATCCGCGGCAGCGAGCTGGTGATTTACGACGCCACCTACACTGTCGAGGAGTATCCTCACTTCAAGGGCTGGGGCCACTCGACCTGGAACGAGGGCGTGCGTCTGTGCGAGGCCGCGGGCGCCGGGCGCCTGGTCGCGTTTCATCATGATCCTGACCACACCGACACCGACCTCGACCGGATCGCGGTCCAGCTTGAGGCGGCCCGGCCGGGCTCGAAGGTGGCGAGCGAGGGGCTGATCCTCGAGCTCTGAGCCGGGGATGGGCGGAACAGCCGGCCGCTGGCCCTCGCGCGAACGCCGCCGCGGCCGCACGCGCCAATTCGCCATGGGCCTGGCGACGCTGCTCGGGCGGGGGCGGGGCTTTTTCATTCCCCATCGCTACGCCGGGCTGGTCGAACCCTGCTCTTATCCGGCGCTGGAAGCCCACTTCGCCGCCTGCGTGCCGGCGTTCGACTCGGTGCTGGCCGCCATCGAGAGCCATGCCGCACGGCTCGAGCGGCTGCGTGGGCCGGCGCCCGCGCCGCGGTTCGATCAGGACTGGTTTCCGCGTCTCGATGCCGCGGCCGCTTACGCAATCGTCTGCCGGGCGCGCCCGGCACGCATCGTCGAAGTCGGCTCCGGGCACTCGACCCGTTTCCTCGCCCGCGCCGTCGCGGACGAGGCGCTGGACAGCGAGCTCCTGTGCGTCGACCCGGCGCCGAGAGCGGCGTTGCGCGGCCTTGCCGTACGTTGGGTCGATCAGGTGGTGCAGCGCGCGCCGGAGGCGTGCTTCGCGCGCCTCCAGTCTAGAGACGTGCTGTTCGTCGACTCGAGCCACGTCCTCATGCCCGGCAGCGACGTCGACTGGCTGCTCAACCGCGTGCTGCCAGGGCTCGCGGCAGGCGTGCTCGTGCATTTCCACGACGTGTTCCTGCCCGATCCGTACCCCGCGGCCTGGGCATGGCGCGGCTACAACGAGCAGCAGGCGCTCGCGCCGCTGCTGCACGGCGGCGCCTACGACTGCCTGTTCGCCAGCCACTACGTCCGCACCCGCCTGGCGGACCGACTGGCGTGCGGCGTGCTCGCCCGCCTGCCCACTCCCGCTGCGGCGCCCGAAAGCAGTCTCTGGCTACAAAAGCTCCGCTGATGCAGCATCCGCCCTGAGTCGAGACCCGGGTAGCCCGCAGCAGGCTTGTTGCTGCTCGTCGAGCTTTGCTTACCTCGCGAGCCCGGGGCGCGCAGGATCGAACGGGGTGATGTCGACGGTACGCGTCGCGCCCTCGACGATGAGCTCGGCCATCGCCTCGCCGGTCCCCGGCGCGTTCAAAATTCCCCAGACGCTGTGGCCGGTAGCCACGTAGGCGCCCACCGTCACTCACGCCGCCCGCCGCTGGCCATCGGCGTTCGATTGAGTGAGCCTTTTTTTGCACCGCCCTGCCCGGTCGCAGCGATCGGCCGCGATTGGGCGACGGGGTGGCGCCTGCGCGGGGTGTGTGGCTGATTCGCTGGCGGGGTCCGATCACGCCGCGTCAGCGGGGCTTGTAGGCGATCGCCTCGACCTCGAGCTTGCCGTCCAGCATCAGCTGCGCACGCACGGTCGAGCGCGCCGGCGGGTCGTCGCCGAAATAGCTGGCGTAGACCGCATTGAAGCGGCCGAAGTCGCGGGCATCGTCGAGCCAGCAGGTGCACTTGACCACGTCTTGCATGGTGCAGCCGGCCTCTGCCAGGATCGCCTTGATGTTGTCCATGACCAGGCGGGTCTGCGCCTCGATGCCGCCCTCGATCAGCTGGCCCTTGCCATCGATCGCCATCTGGCCCGAGACGAACACGAAGTCGCCGGCGCGCACCGCCTTCGCAAACGGCAGCTTCATGCCGCCCGGCCCGGCGAACCCGCCGCCGATCGGCTGCTTGCCCTCGCCCGCCTGCTTGCCCATCCGTCGTCCTCCCTGCGATGTTGCGCCGTAAACGGTGCAGATGAACCGCGTGGGCGCGGAGGTCAACGGCGCGATGCTCCGGATCGGGTTCGACATCGGCGGCAGCAAGATCGCCGCGATCGCGCTGGATCCGCGCGGCCGCGAGGTGGCGCGCCTGCGCCGCGACGTGCCCCGCGACTATCCTGCCACGCTCGCGGCGCTGGCCGAGCTCAGCGAGGCGTTGCAGCGCGGCCGCGGCCCCGTGCGCTCGATCGGCATCGGCATGCCGGGTCTGATCGGCGCCGACGGCGCGGTGATCCGCGCGGTCAACCTGCCCTGGCTCGAAGGTCGTCCGTTGCGGCAGGACCTGAACAATGCGCTTCGGGTCCCGGTAGCAATCGCCAACGACGCCAACTGCCTTGCCCTGTCGGAGGCGGTCGATGGCGCCGCGGCCGGAGCGGGCGTGGTGTTCGGCGCGATCCTGGGCACGGGCGTCGGCGGCGGCATCGTGGTCGAGGGCAAGCCGCTCGCCGGCGTCAACGCGACCGCCGGCGAATGGGGCCATAACCCCCTGGCGGCGACGCGGCCCGATGATGGCCCGCCATCTATCTGCGGCTGCGGCCGGACGGGCTGCATCGAGACCTGGCTGTCCGGCGCTGCCCTGGCGCGGGATTATCGGAACGTCAGCGGCGGCGACAGGAGCGCAGCCGAGGTGGCGCGCCTGGCCGAGGCAGGCGAGCCCGCCGCGAGCACCGCGCTCGCGCGCTACCAGCGCCGGCTGGCCGCGGCGCTGGCCGGCGTGATCAACCTTCTCGATCCCGACGCGATCGTGCTCGGCGGCGGCCTGTCGTCGATTGCCAGCCTGTACGCGGAAGTGCCGAAGCTGTGGCCGCCGCTGACCCTCGCCGCGACGCCGCGGACCCGCCTCGCGCCCGCCCGGTTCGGCCCGGAAAGCGGCCTGCGCGGCGCCGCCTGGCTCGGACGGCCGGACCGAGCCAGGTCGAGGCGCGAGGCGTCGGCGAAGTCATCGCGCTGACGGCAGCGTCTCGCGCAGCCTGACCACCGGGTCGGTCCGATCGAGATCGACATCCGCGGAGCTGATCCGATCGCCCTCAGCGACCCCGCGCCGCAGGCGGACGCCGTGGGCGAGCCCGATCGGCAGGCCATCCTCGGCGCGCGCCGCGGCCGACGGCATGAGGCGGCCCCACACCGTCTCGCCGCCCTCGCCGTCGAGCAGCTCGCCTGCCGCCAGGTCCCGCTTGGCGGTGGCCACGACTTCCGCGCGATAGGCGGTCGGCGCACCGGTCGGCTCGCCGCGCAGCGCTGCCGATGCGATGCTGACGCCGAGCTCGAGGCCGATCAGATGGAACGGGCGCCACAGCGCCGCGATCTCGCCGCTTGGACTGGTGGTGACGCCATACTGGGCAAAGCAGGCCGCGGCGTACTCGGTCGGCGCGCGAAAGGTCACGTAGACCCCCTGGCGCAGATCGTCATGCACGCGGCGGCCGTCGCGCTCGCGGTCGGAGATGACCTCGACGGTGCCGTCACGCTCGAGCTGGCCGCCCTCGTTCTCCGGCTGCAGCACCCGCGCGAGATCATGGGTGCCGCACGGGAAAAACGACAGGCCGCGGCTCTGCGGCTCGAGACCGGTGGCGTTGGCCACCGCCGCCATCTCGATGCCCGACTTGGTGCCGTCGACGAAGCTGTTGAACATCTTGGGGTTCATGCCAGCGGCCTCGGCCGCGGCGGGGGCGATTCCGAAGTGCTCCCACACG
The DNA here is from genome assembly GCA_046732855.1 of Pseudomonadota bacterium. Lineage (GTDB taxonomy): Bacteria > Pseudomonadota > Alphaproteobacteria > Geminicoccales > Geminicoccaceae > JBKPNX01. The sequence continues at coordinate 19,001 of JBKPNX010000008.1, read as the reverse complement.
GTCGCTGGCGTCGACTGGTGAAAATGGGGCAGGTAGCGCGTGCCCTTGCCGGCGCACACCACGGCGAAGCCGCAGGCGCGCGCCCAATCGACCATCTCGCAGATCAACGCCGGCTGATCGCCGTAGGCGAGGCTGTACACCAAGCCCGCCTGCCGGGCGCGCGCCGCGAGCACCGGGCCGACCAGCACGTCCGCTTCGACGTTGACCATCACCAGATGCCGGCCGTGCTCGATCGCGGCGAGCGCATGGCGGGTGCCGACGCGCGGGTCGCCGGTCGCCTCGACCACGACGTCCAGGCCGGACGCGGCGATCAGGGAGGCGCCGTCGTCGGTCAAATGGGTGCGGCCGGTCGAGCGCGCCGAAGCGAAATCGGGCGCGTCCATCTGCTCGTCCGGCCAGCCGGCGTCGCGCATGAAGCGGCGCGCGCGGTCCGGTTGCAGATCGGCCACGGCGAGGACGTGCAGCCCGGGCGTCCAGCGGGCCTGAGCAAGGAACATCGTGCCGAACTTGCCGGCGCCGATGAGACCGACCCGGACGGGCTTGCCGGCCTCGGCGCGCTGCGCGAGCAGAGCGTAGAGATTCATGGCGTTCCTCGACCTGGAGCCACCCGGGCGACCCTGGTCATCGGCCCGCAGGTGCCTTTCCTCCGCCGACGACGTATGCCACCCTTCAGCGGGTCCCGGAAGAGCGACGCGGCGGGGCGTGGCTATGATTTCATCCGGCGCAACGCTCGATCACGAAGTCCGACTTCCCCCTTGATGGGCAAGTCGCCGCCGGCCCGCACGCGCTAGCCCCCTACCAACGTGACCATCTACCGCGCCGGTCGCGCCCTGCGAGCGATTGGGGTTCCCGTGGACGGCGATCTACGCCGAATCGTTGGCGACCGGCCGCGCGCGGCGCGCCTCCAGGGCGGCCTGAATGCTCTCGAACTGTCCTTCGGTCAGGTGGGCCACCTGGGTGCGGTTGAGGGCGTTGAGCTTGATCAGAATGCGCCGGACAAAAGCCTTGACGGTGCTTTCGCTGATCTCGAGCTCATGGGCGATCACCTTGTTCGGCTTGCCCTGCCGCAGCCGTGCGATCACCTCCATCTCCCGCGGCGTCAGCCCTCCCCATAGCGTCCGCTCGACCTCCGAGGCTGGATGCGCCGGCGTCCGCTGGTGCAGCACGAAGCGAATGAGGGTGTCGGCGGGAACGAAGGTCCCGCCGGCCTCCACGCAATGAATCGCAGCCGTCAGCTCCGACAGCTCCAGCTTGGTCGGGACGTAGCCGCGGACCCCGTGCCGGATCGCTTTGGCGACTTCTTCGACGTCGTCGCGATCGGACAGCAAGACGATGGGCACCTCGGGGAGAGACCGGGCAAGTGCATGGATGCTGTCGAGCACTTCCGCCTCGGCGACCCGCGCCGCCCCGATGCTCAAGACGATGAGATGCGTTTCCCTCGCCAGCTGGACATTGTCGAGGACATCGGCCGGGCTCGCGACGGCCACGATCCGAGCGTCGCGCGTGCTTTCCTCCAGCCAACGGCCAAAACAGTGGCGCATCAGAGGTCGATCATCGATCAGCGCGATCGACGACGACCTCGTGGAGCGATCGGCGTCTAAGTCCCTGCGCTTTGCTTTGGTCGGAAGGCCCATGGCCATCCTCCTTTGGCCGCGCGCACGTCAATGATCATGTGAGACTCCTTGCCCGCGGTTATGCCGGTGAGCTTTACTAAAAGTTTTAAAGCCGTCAAGATAAGTTTGATTCAAATCATTTTTCCACGATCATACTGCGTGCCGAAATCAACAAAATGTTCGGGGCAAGGAAGTATAATGAATTGGGAGTTGTGTCTGATCCGAAGATACAATACTTAAGATTGAGAAAACGGCGAGAGGAGAGCCACGAACGTCCCCCTCGAAAGCAGGCAGCCGGCTTGCGGTGCGGTCGCCTGCCCGGCAGTGCTCACGCCACTGCGTCCCGATCAGCGCGGCTCGTTCACCTGACGAGTGCCTCCGACGAGCGGCGCGGCAACTGTTGCCTCGGGTCAAAGGCGGTCGCGGATGCTGCGTCAGACCCCTCGTCAGGCGCCGATCTGATCCCGCAGGTCGGCGAGATAGGCGCGGATGCGCGCGGCGTTGGCGCCGACGTCGCTCTTGCCGACCCGGGACACCGAGCGGACGTCGACCCGGCTGCCGACGTCGGTCGGACGCACCCGGATCACGATGTCGTCGACGAAGCCGAACCAAAACGTGCGATCGCTCGCCTCGATCCGCCCCGCCGCCTCCTCGGCAGCGACGACATCCCAGCCGCTGTCGCGCGTTGCCGCCAGTGCCGCCTCGAACGCCGCCTCGGGCGAGATCGGGAAATCCGCAGGGGCAACGTCGGGATAGGCCGCGCGCTGTTGCGCCGCGACTTCGGGGCCGCCGTAGGCCGCGGGATTGGGCGCGTCGGCGCGCAGCGCGAGAATCGCATCGAACGCCGGCGGATCCTCCGTGTCGGTCGTCACGTCGTGAATCGGCGGGACGGTCCGCGCGACGTGCAGGTAATACGCCGGTATCCCGACCGTGACCAGGCCGATGACCAGGCCCGCAAGGGCCCGGAACATGCCGCGCCGTTGGCCGCGCCACGGCGCCAGGATCAGCGCCAGCGCCGACACTGCGACCGCGACGATGGCGCCGTAGGCGGCATAACGCAGCACGGCGAAGCCGGTTTGGAACGACCACCAGCCGAAGCGATGACCGGGTCCTGCGACCAGCAGAGCCAAAGCAGCGACGAGCGCCAGCAGCAGACCGGCAGTCGCGATCGACACGGTGGCCCGGCGCCAGCGCTCCCCGGTGGTGCGATCCTCGGCCGGCTCCATGGTCACCGGTTCCCGCGTCAGCCGCTGCTCCGCCGCACGGGCGTCACTCTCAGGCCGGCAGCCCGCCGCGCTCGGCGAGCAGCGCCTCGTACTCCCGGTCGGTGCGCGGGCCGAAGGTCTCGAAGGTCGGGTCCGCCTGTTCGCGATAAGCCGCCTTCTTGCGCCCGACCGGGTCGAGCTTGGCCTTCTTCTTCTGCTCGGGCACCTCGACGCGATAGACCTGGGCGCCGTTCAGGCCGAACACCTTGGCCTTGAGCTCCGGGGTCAGCTGGGGATAGCCGTGCGCTTCGATCAGGTCGTCGGCGATCTGGAAGCTGCGAAACGCCTGGATCTGGTCCTGGGGCGAGCCGTACCAGATCGAATCGGTGCCCCACAGCACGTTGTCCTCTCCGATGTGGGTCAGGAGCTTGCCGAGCAGATGGGCGGCGGTGGTCGGATCGCGCATGACGTAGCGCCAGGTGCTGCCGAGCTCGGCGTAGACGTTGCCGTTGGGGCCGATGTCGTTGTCGTGCACCGATTTGATCAGGACATCGACGCCGCGTTCCGCGCGGTCGGGATCGAACGGGCCCTCCTCGGTGCCGGCCTCGTAGCCCGAGTGGTAGATGATGAAATTCATGTCGGGGTAGAGCTTCGCCGCCCGGCCGACGTCGGCGCAGCGCCCGTACTTCTCCGGGAAGCCGGAGAACAGCAGGCCTTTGTGGATGCAGATGTTGTGCACGCCGAGCGCGCGCGCCTGCTCGATGAACGGAATGCCGACGTCCGGGCTGTCCAGCTCCCAGCCGATGCCGTCGGGCCCCCACTGGGTGTACGACTTCCAGGCCGCGATCGGATAACGCGCGACCGCATCCTCCATCAACTGCAGGGGCGCGATCTCGGGCCCGGCGTTCGGCACGACCATGGCGTGCAGGAACAGGCGATGCGCGCCCTCCATCTGCTCGACCAGCACGCGCACGCGTTCCGCCTCCTCGAGCGAGAGTGGGTTGTTCTCGGGCAACTCCGGCACGAAGCTCAGCACCGCCAGATCGGTGTCGCTGTCCATGAACACGTGCTTGATGAACTGATCCGCCGAGAAGCAGTCGACCGGATCGGCGTCACCGCACGAACCCTGCGGGAAACGCGCGAGGACCTGCTCCCAGTACTGGCCCGCGTTCCGGCGCCATTTGCCCGCGGGGTCGACCATATGGGTCTGCACGTCGAAGATGAACTCGTCGCCGGCGATCGCCTGCGCCGCGGCGGCCGTCTCGAACTGCGCTTCCTTGGGCAGGACGAACGCGCCGCCGCTATTGCCGCGCGCCGCGAACGCCTGGTTGAGGGTGAGCAGCGTCGTCGCGGCGCCGCACAGCGACTGCAGGAACGCCCGCCGTGGCACTCCCGTGCGCCGGGCATTCGCGGAAATCCGCTCGCTCGCCAGGGCGTTAGCCCCGGCCACGGTCGCGCTGACCGGGATCGGCCGGAACTCGCCATTCGACGTCGCATCGATTTTGATCGGAAGTCGACGGTGCGTCATCTGATCGTCCCCCCTGTCGGGCTCCCCCGATCAAGTTAGCACCCTGTGCGGCGGTGGCCAGCCACTCAGCACGCGCAACGCACCAAAGTCGCGTCGGATCGGGCCAGCGCCCATTAATGAACACGATCTATCATTTCCAACAGAAGGGGACGAGCGCGGCCAGATGCGCAGCGCGCGTCAGTCGATCACGGTACGGTGCAGCGGCCGGTCGTGTCGACGTAGACGAAATCGCCCGTGCGCAGCGCGCCCACGCGCTCGCCCTTGTAGGTGCCCTCGCCCTTCAGCCCTCTGAACCGCCCGGTGCCGCCGACGCACTGGAACGTCCCGGCCACCGTGGTGCGCTTGCCGTCGGCGCTCAGTTTAGCTTCGCCCTGGTAGCGCTCGATGCTGGTCGAGCCGTCGTCGAAATAGTGCACGACGTAGCCCTGGTGCGGGCCGGACCCGTTGGTCAGATCGAACGTGGCGGGATTGATGTGGGTCGCGACCTGGCCGCCCGCGAAGAAGGTGAGGCCCTTGAACTCGACCACGCCGACGACATGGCCGGGCACGTCGCCGACCTCGACCTGCTTGACGTCGGCGGTCGCCTGCACGCGGCGGCTGGTCCCGAGATCCTGCGCACCGGCAAGTTCCGGCAGGACCAGGCCGGTCGCCAGCAGGGCGAAGGCGCATACCCGCCACATCGTCGCTTCCCCCTCCGTGCTCCGGGCCTCAGTCGACGAACGCGAAGCCCATGGTGCGGCAGTGGTAGTACAGGCCGCCATCCTGCACGATCAGGCAGATCATCTGCCGGTCGCCGTCGTTGTGGTGGGAGTGCACGTCGCCGGGCGGGGTCACCATGACCGCGTGCTCCTGCCAGTCCACGCGCTTGCCGTCGATCAGGGAGTAGCAGTCCCGGCCTTGGATGCTGAGCGTGACCGCGGCGGAGTTGTGCCGGTGCGGGCGCTGGAACTCACCAGCAGGCAGCTGATTCACGGCGAGCGTGAGGGTCGGCAGGATGTTGCGCGAGCGTGCCTGCTCGGCGCTGGAGAAGACCAGCGCCAGACCGGCCCCGCCGTGGCCTTTGAGCTTCTCGCCCACGCGCTTCAGCTGATGCGCGATCTCGGCCGCCGGGTAGTGCACCGCACCGCTCAGGGCGTTGCCTCGCGCCGGCGGCTCCAGATGCTCAAAGGCGAGCTGCGGCTCGTTGGTGATCAACCACAGCACGCAGTCGGCCGCACCTGCGGCGTGGACGCTCTCGCCGCCGCCCGGCAGGCAGAACACGTCGCCCGGCGCCCAGACGATGCGGTCGGCGCCGTTCCTGGTCTCGCCCGGCCCCGCGATGACGTAGTACAGCTCGCCGCTCGCCTTCAGCTGGGTGCGCAGCGTGTCCCCCGCGCGGATGCGCAGATAGCGGGTCAGGATTAGGGGCGTGGTCGCCGGAAAGTCGGTGCCGAGGCGCTCGCTGAGGTCGAGCGGGATGATCGCGGTGCCCGTCGCCGGGTCGAGCGCCCGGGCGCGCTCGGCCAGAAACTGGTGGCACGGCACCGGCGGATACTTCAGCGCAAACGCGTTGCCCGAGTCGAAATAGCGGGCCCGGCGCGTGTACGGCGTATCGGCCACGCTCGCCCGCTCGCCCTCGTCCCAGCTCTCGTCGATCGCCTTCAGCTGCGTCGCCATCCCGTCATCCCCCGATCTGCCGTGTCGCCATGTCACTGCTTCCGCGCGGCATTGTCCAGTGCCGATGCGGCGGGCGCGACAAACCGCTCGAGCATGCCCCTGGCGCGCAAGACAGCGAGCCTGGTCGCGCACGCAGCTGGCCCTCGCCGGCGTTCGGCGGCTGGCGCGGGCTGGAGCGATCTCACGCTTGAGCAGCCTCGCAACCACAGCGGTAGCCTGCGTCTAGGACCTCTCCCGGCGTGGCTGATCACGCACTCCACCTTGGCACGCGGATGCCGTGGCAGGAGTCCATGTCATTATCCGATCCTGAGAAGCTGTCCGCCGCGCAGGCGGGTTGGTCCGCCGAACCGCCGGCGCAACGGCCCGGGGGTTATGGGGGCGCAGCGCGCCGCGGGTGGCACGTCTGGCCGAGCGCGGCCAGGGGGTAGGCTGGTTGAGGCGCAGAGGTCGGCATCGGGGGGTGGAGCCGAACGCTCGCGACTGCATCCGCTGGAAAGAGCTCGCAGCCGGCACGTGAAGCGGAGCATCAGGCGCTCCCCGGCCTGCGGCTTCGTACGGCTGACAGCCCCGGACCTTGCCGCGTACGCCAAGGTGGCGTATTGCCGGTGTGAGTAGTTCTAGTTTAGGAGGGATGCCCATGATGAAATCTATGCGATTGTCAGGAGCCCTCGTCGCGGGCGTAATCCTCGGCTGCAGCGCGGCGGCCGCGGCGGAGCTGGCGCTGCCCAAGGGGCCGGTCGTGCTCACCGTGGTCGGGGACATCGCGAACGCCAATCGCGGCCCGTCGGACCCGGCAGTCGACCGGTTCCTCGATCATCACGCGCAGAAGTTCGATTCGGCGGCGGCGTTCGATCTGCAGATGCTCGAGGGGCTCGGGATGGAGACCCGGCAGTTCGTGCTCGAAGGGCTGCCGGGGGTGCAGAAGCTCGAGGGTCCGCCACTCGCCGCGGTGCTCGAAGCGGTCGGCGCCAAATCGGCGGCCGTATCGATCCTGGCGCTCGACGGTTACGCGGTGGAGCTCGACGCCAAGGACGTCGAGGCGCACGACTGGCTGGTCGGCGTGAAGCGCAACGGCGACTATCTCGGGATCGGCGGGTTCGGTCCGGCGTGGGTGGTGTTCTCACCGGCGGCCGCGGACCACGTCGTCACCGACGAGGAAAACGAGAGATGGCCCTATCAGGTGTTCCTGCTCCGCGTCGGCGGCGAGTGACGCCGCGGATCCCACCTGCTCGCGTGGTCCCGCCGCCAGCGCGCGCTCAGTCCCAGCGCGGCGCCATGCCTCCGGGATTGATCTGACGGCCGCCGGGGTGGGCGAGGGCGAAGATCTCGGCCATCTCGGCATCCGACAGCGCGAAGTCGAAGATCGCGAAATTGGCCGCGACGTGCGTCTCGCGCGACGAGCGCGGGATCGCCGCGACGCCCTTCTGCTGGATCAACCAGCGCAGGGTCACCTGGCCAGGATTCTTGCCGTGCCGTGCGCCGATGCGCACAAGCACGGGGTCATCGAACACGCGGCCGTGGGCGAGCGGCGTATAGGCGATCAGCGCCATGGCGTTCGCGCGCAGCTCCTCGAGCACAGCCGCTTGGCTGAGATACGGCTGGTATTCGACCTGATCGGCGATCAGCGGCTCCTCGCTCCGCGCCAGCGCCTCCTGGATCAGCGCGACCGTGAAATTGCTGATGCCGATGTGCCGCGCGAGGCCGCCCCGCTTGGCGTCGTTCAGCGCGCGCATCGTCTCGGCGAGCGGCACGCTCGGGTTCGGCCAGTGCAGCAGGAGCAGGTCCGGGGCGGTGCCGAGCCGGCGCACGCTCGTCTCGGCCGCGCGCTGCAGCGCGCCGTCGCGGAAGTTGTCGGGCCAGATCTTGGTGGTCAGCCAGATCTCGTCGCGCGGCACGCCCGAGCGCGCGATCGCCGCGCCGACCTCGGCCTCGTTGCCGTACATCTGTGCGGTATCAATGTGCCGGTAGCCCATTTCCAGGGCGTGGCCGACCATGCGGCGCGCGGTGCCGCCCTCGAGCCGGAAGGTGCCGAACCCGAGCGCCGGGATGCGCGCGCCCTGCGTCTCGACGTAAATCATGCTCTCCTCTCCACTCCGCGCCTGCGCGGCGTTCACGCGGGCGGCGCGACGTGCCACCAGTGGGCGAACGGGTCGGCGTGAATGATGCCCTCGATCGCCTCGGCGCTGACCCGCGGCAGGCGCGTACCTGCGACCACGTCGTTGACCGCGCGAATGCCGGCCAGCGAGTCCTCGACCGTCGAGAACGGGAAGTCGGTGCCGAAGAATATCTTGTCAGTGATCAGATACTCCTGCGCCGTGATCATGATGTTCCAGAACTGCCAGGGGCGGTAGTAGATCGCCGAGATCTCTGCGTACACGTTCGGCTGCTTGCGCACCACGGCGATCGCGTCCTCGTACCAGGGGTGGCCCATGTGCGCGAGGATGATCTTGAGCTCGGGGTAGCGCAGCGCCACGGGCTCGACGTGGATGGCGCGGCCAAGGTCGACCGGGGCATTGCGCGCGAACGTCGTGCCCATGTGCATGGTGAGCGGCAGGTCGTGCGCGACGCAGTGCTCGTAGATCGGGGTCATGCGCGGGTCGTCGAGCGCGACGCCGTTGTAGATCGGGCCGTACTTCACGCCCCGGAGGCCGAGCTCCTGCGTGCCATGGCGTAGCAGCTCCATGCAGTCGGGCCGGCGCGGGTCGGCGTAGGCGAAGCCGACGAACTTGTCCGGGTACTTCCGCACCGCAGCCGCGGTGGTCGCATCGTCGCTCTCGACGCCGGCCGAATCGCCGTAGCGCAGCGCGAACACGATCGCCCGATCGACGCCGTGCATCGCCGCATAGAGCGTGTCCGCGTCCGCGTTCAGGCCCATGCCGCCCGGGCGGATGCGCGCCATCTGCTCGGCGAACAGGGGCGTCAGGTGGGGCTCCTCCCAGATGTTCACGTGACAGTCGATGATCATGGCAGGCTCGCCTCCAGGTCGGCCGGAAGCTTGGCACATGCCATGCGGTCAGGCCAGGGACGAGCCCCGGAGACCATGGAGCCGCCGCCCTTGGACAGCGGTCCAAGCGAGTTGTGTCAGGGTTGTGGAATCGACCGATCGGTGTCATTGTCGGTTGATAGCGCCTGTCCCAGCGCCGGCGCGGGAAATTGAGCCAAACATGCTCTCACAGATGAGGTAATCGCAAGCAAGCAACTAGGGACTCTTCATTGATAACACCTCAAACGGAAGTGTGGAATGTCAAGTCTGCATGACAAACTGACAGGCACGGGTCCCAAGAAGCTGCTCACGATCGATGGCGGCGGCATTCGCGGCGTGATCGCGCTGGAGGTTCTGCTCGAGATCGAGAAGATCCTGGGCGGTGGCAGATCCGATTTCCGGCTCGCCGGCTATTTCGACTACATCTCGGGCACGAGCACGGGCGCGATCATCGCTACGGGCCTGTCGCTGGGCAGGTCGGTCCAGGAGCTCCTGGACTTCTATGAGGAGAAGGGGCCGCTGATGTTCGATCATGCGTCCCTGCTCCGGCGCTTTCGTCAGAAGTTCGACGACCGCAATCTCGCTTCGATGCTCCAGGAGGTGATGGGCGCGGAGACGAAGCTCGGCTCGGACCGGCTGCAAACCCTCCTGATGGTCGTTCTGCGCAACGCCACGACCGATTCGCCCTGGCCGGTGTCCAACAACCCCTACGCCAAGTACAATGATCAGTCCCGTCCCGACTGCAACCTCGAGTTGCCACTCTGGCGGCTGGTGCGCGCCAGCACCGCGGCACCGACGTACTTCCCGCCGGAGGTCGTACAGATCGGCCCGAACAACTTCATCTTCGTCGACGGCGGCGTCACGATGTACAACAACCCGGCGTTCTTGACCTTCCTGATGGCGACCACCAACGCGTACTGGCCGAACAAAGACAAGCTCGGCCGCGGTGAGATCGTCTGGCCGGCCGCGACCGGCGCCGACACGCTGCTGCTGGTCTCGGTCGGGACCGGGACAGCCGCCAACGCCAACGCAGGTCTGCTGCCGGGCGAGATGAATCTCATCTACAACGCCTCGACCATCCCAGCGGCTCTGATGTTCGCCGCGGGCAATGAGCAGGACATGCTGTGCCGGATCTTCGGTGACTGCCTGGTCGGCGACCAACTCGATCGCGAGATCGGGAATCTCATCGGCGAGAGTTCACGCGGCGCCACCCAAGAAAAGCTGTTCACCTACGCGCGCTACAACGCCGACCTCAGCACGGGCGGCCTTGCGCAGCTGGGTCTCGGGCACCTCGATCCGGTCAGGGTGCAGAAGATGGACTCGACGGACGGAATGAAAGAAATGCGCGAGGTGGGACGGACGATCGCAAAGCAAAAGGTCGAGGCCAAGCATTTCGCGCGCTTCACTTAGGGTGGGTGAGGGAGAATGAGCGATGGCGCGGGTGGTAGCTCTGGCGGGACGGCGGATCGACGCGGCGGATGCGGCCTCTTCCCGTTTTCCCCTGGCCAATACGGAGCTCATTCGAGGTCGCCTGCAAACGCTGCTGCGCGCCGAAGAAAGCGACGCGCTGGCGTGCTCTGCGGCATGCGGCGCCGACCTGATCGCGCTCGAGGTCGCCGGCGGGCTCGGGCTCCGGCGAAGAGTCGTGCTGCCGTTCGCGCCCGAGCGGTTTCGCGAGACTTCGGTAACCGATCGCCCGGGCGACTGGGGGCCGCTGTTCGATCGGATCATCGGCGAGGTCCAGGCCAAGGGCGATCTCGTCGTGCTGGGCCTCGATGAGGGTGACGAGGCCGCCTATGCCGCGGCCAACGAGGCGATCCTGAACGAGGCCGAAGCGCTGGCCGGCGGGGAGCCGTCCCAGGTCGTCGCGGTGATCGTCTGGGAGGGCGGCTCGCGTGGCGAGGGCGACCTGACCGAGGCCTTCGCGGCTGCGGCGCGCGCACGCCGTCATCCCGTGCACGAGGTTATGACTGTCTAGTCATCAAAAGAGCTCCGGGGGCCGCATGAGCGGATTGGGCGATTTCGACAGGATCTGCTTCGTTCTCATGCCCTTTGGCAGGAAGCAGGTCGGCCAAGCTCTGATCGACTTCGACGCTGTCTACGATGGGATCTTCGAGCCGGCAATCAAAGCGGCGCGACTGCCGGGAGGCGGCACACTTGAGCCGCGGCGAACGGACCGGGACAAGTTCGCGGCCTCGTTCTCACAGGACATGTTCGAGTATCTGGAATACTCGCGCTTCGCACTGGCCGATATTTAAGGAGGCACACGATGGCTGACAAATGGCTCGACCTGGCACCCAAACCGGCGCCTCTCCCGGCAGGCAAAGAGTGGCACGTGTTCCTGAGCTACCGCTCGATAAACCGGCCATGGGTGTTGGCGCTCTATGACATCCTGAACGGGCTGGGCTACAAGGTGTTTCTGGACCAATACGTGCTGACCGCGGCAGCGTCGCTCGCTATCTCGCTCGGCGAGGCTTTAGATGCGAGTCGGAGCGCGGTGATGATCTGGTCCGGGTATTTCACCGATTCGGCGTGGTGCAAGCAAGAGTACGCGAAACTCGAGACCATGCAGAACGCGAGGAAGGGATTTCGATACGTCATCGCGCGCATCGACGAGTCGGAAATTGCCGGTTTTGCCGCTGCAAAGCTGTGGATTGATTTCTCCAAGCAGCGCGAGGGCCCCAGCGGCGGGGGCTTACTATCGTTGTTGTATGGTCTGGACGGCCAACCGCAACCTCCGGAAGCGGTCAAGCTGGCTGCTTCGGTCGACGACCAGATGAAGGACGGGTTATTGAGCATCAAAGCCTCTCGCGACGCCGGAGACGCGGAGATGCTTGCGTCGCTGGCGGAGACCAATGACATGGCGTGGACGGGTTCGCCAATGCTGTTGTGCGCGGTGGCGGAGGGATTGATCGCCATGAAGAAGATCCCGGAAGCAATGAAAGTGCTCGATCGCGCTGAGCAGGCTTTCCCGAAAGCCTTACGGCCGAAGCAACTGCGAGGCCTGGCCATGGCCCGAGGCGGAGAGACCATGAAGGCACAGTTGACGCTCGGAAAGCTCTACGCTGCGGGAGAGATTGACCCCGAAACGCTGGGAATACTCGGACGGACCTGGATGGATCGATACAACCAGACCGGCGAGAAGAATTTCCTGCTGAAGTCGCGCGATCTGTACCGCCAGGCGTTCGAGGCTTTCCCGAATGATTACTACACCGGCATCAACGCCGCCTCAAAGAGCCTGTTCGCCGGGGAGAAGGAAACCGCGTCCCAGCTGGCGGAGCGCGTGCAGAAGCTGGTCGGCGACAGGCCCGTGCCAGGTGACTACTGGAAGACCGCGACCGTGGCGGAAGTGCAGTTGCTTCAGGGAAACATTGATTCTGCGGCTGCGCTGTACCAAGCAGCCGTCCTCGTAGCGCCGCTCGACTACGGTAGCCACGATTCGGCATTCAATCAGGCGAAACTGATACTTGCTGCATTGGGAGCGAGCGAGGCGCACAAGGCTTCAATCGCGGCGGCGTTTCCCAAGGCGAACGCGGCCGGAGTTTAGGAAGCCGGTATTCGCCTTGGCGCCGAAGCCCGCCGCGACGCCCTCCACGGCGCGCGGTTGTGTGAGGGTATGGGGGGTCGCTGGATGATTGGCGGGGAGGAACCATACACAGGCCGCGAATGGCTGAAGGCTGCCGGCCCGCAGCCATTTTCGGACGACGTGGAACCTACATCAGCAGTTCGTTGAGGCACTAGACTAGACGGTTGGACCGGCGCTGGACCCAACGGCTTCTGACTCAGTCCTTGTCGAGGCCGCCGGTGGCGTTGAGCCGGGCCGCGGTCATGTAGTCGGGCGCGTCGGTGGCGAGCCAGACCACGATCGCCGCCATCTCCTCGGGGTCGCTGCGCCGCCCGAGCGGGATGCGCGCGGTGCGCTCGGCCTTGAACGCCGCGAGGTCGCTGCGTCCCTCGAGCGCGCAGAAGACCGCTTCGGTCCGCTCCTGCAGCGGCGTGTCCATCATCCCCGGCGAGATGCTGTTGACCCGGACGCCGTGGCGGGCGAGCGCGACCGCGGCCGAGCGGGTCAGCGAATCCACCGCGGCCTTGGTCGCGGCGTACGCGGCGTAGTTGGGCAGCGCCATGCGCGCGGCCGCCGAGGTCGCGTTGATGATGCGCCCGCCGCCGTGGCCCGCCATGATCCGGGCGGCCGCGGCCATCGCGAGCGCGACCGCGCGCACGTTGACCAGCAGCGCCTGCTCCCAAGCCTCCGCGGTCATGTCGAGGAAAGCTTCGACCGGCGCCACCGCGGCGCAGTTGACCAGCACGTCCAGCCGGCCGGCGCGGCGCACCGCCTGCTCGATCATCTGCGCGGGTCCAGCGGCGCGCGCGAGGTCGACGCCGATCGCAAACGCCGCCTCGCCGCACGCCCGGGCGGTCGCTTCTGCGCCCGGCTCGTTGAGGTCGGCGATGGCAACGCTCCAGCCGCGCGCCGCCATTTGCCGGGCGACCGCGGCGCCGAGTCCCTGGGCGCCACCGGTGACCAGGATCACGCGTTGTGCAGCTACCGAGCCGGCCATGGCCGCACGCTCATGTGGCCGGCCGGGCGTCGTGCTCGGCTTCGAAATCGAGCAGCACGGCGCCTTCTTCGACCTGATCGCCCTCGGCGTAACGCAAGGCGGCGATGCGGCCGTCGCCCGGCGCCACGATCGTGTGCTCCATCTTCATCGCCTCGAGCACGAGCAGCGGCGCGCCGCGGCCGACCCGGTCGCCGGCGGCGATCAGCTGGCGGACGATCTTGCCCGGCATCGGCGCGGTCAGCACGTCGCCCTGCTCGTCCTCCGCCGCGGCGATCGCCAGCGGGTCGATCCGCTGCACCTGGAAACGGCCGAGCGGCGTGAACAGGTGCAGCTGGTGGCCGAGCGCGACCACGCCGGCGCGCCAGCGCTCGCCGTCGAGCTCGACCTCGAGCCCGCCGTCGTCGGCGAGCTCGGCGGAACCGCGCAGCTCGCGCGCGCCGACGCGCAGACGCCAGCCCGCGCTATCGGCCTGGGCATCGATCGCGACCGCCTGGTCGCCCACGCGCAGGCGCAAGGTCTGATGGCCGACGTCGTTGAGCCGCCAGCCGTCGATCCGGTGCCAGGGGGAATGGGGGTCGGGGCCGGCTGCGGCGGCCGCCGCCGTCTGGCGGCGCTGCCGGCACAGGAGCCACAGGCACGCGATCGCGAGCGCCCGATCGTCCGGGGGCGGCGCCGGCGCAAGCAGCGCGTCCGCGTTCGCTTGGATGAACCCCGTCGTCACCGCGCCATCCTGGAACGCGTCGTGGCGCAGCACCCTCGCCAGGAACTCGAGATTGGTCGCAGGCCCGACGACTTCGGTCGCATCGAGCGCCGCGCGCAGCCGGCGCAGCGCGGCCGCGCGGTCCGGGCCCCAGGCGACGATCTTCGCGAGCATCGGATCGTAAAAGGGGCTGACGCGGTCGCCGGCCGCGACCCCGGTCTCGATTCGAAGCGCCCGATCCGCCGCAGGCAGGCGGAGGTGGGCGAGCGTCCCGATGGACGGCAGGAACCCGCGCGCGGGGTCTTCAGCGTAGAGACGCGCCTCGATGGCGTGGCCGGACAGCGTGATCTGCTGCTGGGCCAGCGGCAGCGGTTCATCCGCCGCCACTCTGAGCTGCCACTCGACCAGATCGAGCCCCGTGACCATCTCGGTAACGGGATGCTCGACCTGAAGGCGCGTGTTCATCTCCATGAAATAAAACGTGCCGCGCTCGTCCAGCAAGAACTCGACCGTGCCTGCGTTCGCATACCCGATCGCCGTCGTGAGACGGACCGCCGCAGCACCGAGCGCGGTGCGCTGCTCAGGGTTGAGCGCGGGCGCCGGCGCTTCCTCAAGCACCTTCTGGTGGCGCCGTTGCACCGAACAGTCGCGCTCGAACAGGTGCACCACGTTGCCGTGGTGGTCGCCGAACACCTGCACCTCGATGTGGCGCGGCGCCTCGAGATAGCGCTCGAGCAGCATGCGATCGTCGCCGAATGCGGCCAGCGCCTCGCGCCGCGCGCCTTCAAGAGCCGCCCCGAAGTCGTCCGCGCGCGCGACCACGCGCATGCCCTTGCCGCCGCCGCCCGCCACCGCCTTGAGCAGCACGGGGAAGCCAAGCTCGCGGGCCGCTTCGAGCAGACCCGCCTGATCCTGACGCCCGCCCTGATAACCGGGGATCAGCGGCACGTCCGCCGCTGCAGCCGCCGCCTTGGCCTGGTCCTTCGCGCCCATCGCCTCGATCGCCTCGGGGCTCGGCCCGACGAAGGTCAGGCCGGCGTGACGGCAGGCCCGGGCGAAGGCGGCGTTCTCGGCGAGAAAGCCGTAGCCGGGATGAATCGCCCGCGCCCCGGCGCGCGTTGCCGCGTCCAGGATCGCATCGGCCCGAAGATAGCTCTCGCTGGCGGCGGCCGGCCCGATCCGGATCGCCTCGGCGGCCTGGGCGACGTGCAACGCGTCGCGATCGGCATCCGAATAGACGGCGATGGCGCGGATGCCGAGGCGCTTCAGGGTACGGATGATGCGGCAGGCGATCTCGCCGCGATTGGCGATCAGGACCGCATCGAACACGCCCGTCAGCTCAGCCAGGCGGGCGCGCGCTTGTCCAGGAACGCGCCGATGCCCTCGCGCGCTTCGGGGGTTGCCCGCAGCGCCGCGATCCGCCGAGCGGTGGCGTCAACCAGCGGCGGATCGATCGGGCGTCCGCGCAGATCGCCGATCAGTCGCTTCGCCGCCGCGATCGCGGCCGGCCCGCCCTGCAGAAGTTCGCCGACGACTTGCTCGACCGCCCGGTCGAGCTGGTCGGGCGGGACCACCTCGTGCACCAGCCCGACCCGCGCCGCCTCGGCCGCGCTGATCCGCTCGCCCGTGAGCATCAGCCGCCGGGCATGGCGCGGCCCGACCGCGGCGAGCACATACGGCCCGATCACCGCGGGAATGAGGCCAAGGCGCACCTCGGTGGTGCCGAAGGTCGCATGCGCGCTCGCCACCACGACGTCGCAGCAGGCGACCAGGCCGGTGCCGCCGCCGAGCGCGGCGCCGTTGACCCGGGCGACGGTCGGCTTCGCCAGCTCGTTCAGGGTCTGCATCAGCTTGGCGAGCGCCCGCGCGTCGGTCAGATTGTCCGCCTCGCCGTATGACGCGGTGCGGCGCATCCAGTTGAGATCCGCCCCGGCCGAGAAGCTCCGCCCGGAGCCGGTCAGGACCACGACGCGCACCCCTTCGTCGGCGCCGAGGCCCGCGAGCTCCGCGGTCAGCTCGGCGATCAGCCGGTCGTCGAAGGCGTTGTGGATCTCGGGGCGCTCAAGCGTGAGCCAGACCACGCCCTTGGCGCGGCGGTCGACCCGGAACGGAGCCTCGCTCATGTCACGTCCTCGATCCATACTATTCTGTCGGCCCAGACGCTCTCCATGACGGCGCTACAGAAGCGGCGATCGGCAGTCACCATGACGCAGTCACGCGCTTCGGCCAACGCCAGATAAAGACAATCGTAGACGGTCTGATTGACCGAGATAGCCAGATCCAGCGCCGCCGGCAGAAGCGGCCGATGCGCGAACGTCGTCACCGGTAGTGATCGAACATCGGCCAACATCGATCGGACGTCCGCGACAGATGCTTCTCGGCGTCGGTAACGCTTCCAAAGTATGTTGCCGACCTCCGCCCAGAGCAGGTGTGGAGCCATTAGCCTGCTGCTGGACAGTACCCGTCGTGCGAGGGCCTCATGCTCCTCGCTGAGAATCCCTTTTACGGCAACACTGGCATCCACCACGATAGAGCTCATCGCGAATCTCGATCTTCACGGATCAACTCCGCACTGTCGCTGAATGTCTTGCCTTTTTCCTTCCAGTGACGTTGCCATTTGTCCAGAATAGCTTCGATCTCGGCGCTGGTTGCCTGAGCCGCCGCCTCCTCGAGAATCGCCTTCACTTCGCCCTGCAGCGAACGGTGGTTCTCCCGCGCCCGCTCTTTGAGGCGTGCGACCAACGCCTCATCGAGGCCTCGCACCAGAATCTGCGCCATGGCTTTGGACCTTTCGGACTGCTTCCAAAATGATAGCGTCGGGCCGATGGACCGACAAGTCTACATCCGGAACACGCCGAACTCGGTGCGCTCGATCGGCGCGTTCAGCGCGGCGGACAGGCCGAGCGCGAGGACGGTGCGGGTCTGCGCCGGGTCGATGATGCCGTCGTCCCACAGCCGGGCGCTCGCGTAATACGGGTGGCCCTCTGTCTCGTACTGGTCGCGGATCGGCGCCTTGAAAGCATCCTCCTCGTGCTCGGGCCAGGCCTGCCCCGCGCGCTCTAGATTGTCCCGCCTGACCTGGGCGAGCACGCTCGCCGCCTGCTCGCCGCCCATGACCGAGATGCGCGCGTTCGGCCACATCCACAGAAAGCGCGGCGCGTAGGCGCGCCCGCACATGGCGTAGTTGCCCGCGCCGAACGAGCCGCCGATGATCACCGTGAGCTTGGGCACGCGGGCGCACGCGACCGCGGTCACCATCTTGGCGCCGTCCTTGGCGATGCCGCCCGCCTCGTACTTGCGCCCGACCATGAAGCCCATGATGTTCTGCAGAAATATCATGGGAATGCCGCGCTTGGCGCACAGCTCAATGAAGTGCGCGCCCTTCTGCGCCGATTCGCTGAACAGGATCCCGGCGTTGGCGAGGATGCCGACCGGATAGCCGTGCAGGTGGGCAAAGCCGGTGACGAGCGTCGCGCCGAAGCGCGCCTTGAACTCGTCGAACTCCGAGCCGTCGACGATCCGCGCGATCACCTCGCGCACGTCGTAGGGCTGGCGCAGATCGTGCGGCACCAGTCCATAGATCTCCTCGGCCGCATATTTCGGCTCCGCGGACGCCCTGATCTCGAGGTCCGGCCGTTTGACCTGATTGAGCGTGCCAACGATGCGCCGCGCGAGCGCGAGCGCGTGGTCGTCGTTCTGGGCGAAGTGGTCGGCGACGCCGGAGATGCGCGTGTGCACGTCGGCGCCGCCGAGATCCTCGGCGCTGACCTCCTCGCCGGTCGCGGCTTTGACGAGCGGCGGGCCGCCCAGGAAGATCGTGCCCTGCTCCTTGACGATGATCGCCTCGTCAGCCATCGCCGGCACGTAGGCGCCGCCCGCGGTGCACGAGCCCATGACCACGGCGATCTGCGCGATGCTGGCGGCCGACATGGTCGCCTGGTTGTAGAAGATCCGCCCGAAGTGGTCGCGGTCTGGGAACACCTGGTCCTGGTTGGGCAGATTGGCGCCGCCCGAATCGACCAGGTAGATGCACGGCAGCCGGTTTTCCCGGGCGATGTCCTGGGCGCGCAGGTGCTTCTTGACCGTGATCGGATAGTAGGTACCGCCTTTGACCGTGGCGTCGTTGGCCACGATCACGCACTCGCGCCCCATGACCCGCCCGATGCCGGTGATGATCCCGGCGCACGGTACCTCGTCCTCGTACATGCCGTGCGCGGCGAGCTGCGACAGCTCCAGGAACGGCGAGCCGGGGTCGAGCAGCCGGCGCACGCGCTCGCGCGGCAGCAGCTTGCCCCGGGCGAGGTGGCGCTCGCGCGCCCGCTCGTCGCCGCCCTGCTTGATCCGCTGCACGACCCCATGCAGGTCATCGAGCAGCGCGCGCATGGCCGCCGCGTTCGCCTGGAACGCGGGAGAGCGGAGGTCGATCGCGCTGCCGATGACGCTCATGGTTTCGCGACCGGGGACAAGTCTGCTCGACGCCGGGCCACCTGGATGTAGGCCAACTCGTTCTCCACCTGCCGCGCTTGCATGATAGCAAGCTTATCGCCATGTTCTACGCACAGGCAAGGAGTACCTGAGGTGGCACAGCTGCTGGTGCGTAACGTCGACGATGATCTGATCCGCCGTCTGAAGGACCGGGCTGCCGCCCACGGCCGATCGGCGGAGGCGGAGCACCGTTTCATTCTGGAACAGGCGCTGTATTCGAGTGGGGAGAGCTTCGCCGAGCGCGCGGCCCGCTGGCGCAGCCTGACCGC
>JBKPNX010000007.1:0-109424 GCA_046732855.1 Pseudomonadota bacterium | reverse complement strand
GGCCGCACGACAGCGAGTTCTTCCAGACCTTCAATCGCAACAAGAAGTCAATGACGCTCGACCTCAAGCACGCGCGCGGGCGCGAAGTGTTCGAGAAACTCGTCGCGACCGCGGACGCCCTGTTCGGCAACCTGCGCGGCGACCAGCCCGAAAAGCTGCGCCTGCGCTACGACGACCTGAAGGCGCTCAATCCGAGGATCGTCTGCGGGCATCTCTCTGCCTATGGCTGCGAGGGCTCGCGCCGGGGCTGGCCGGGCTACGATTTCCTCGTCCAGGCCGAGTGCGGCTTTCTCTCGGTCACCGGCGAGCCGGACAGCCCCCCTGCCCGCTTTGGCCTGTCCATGGTCGACTACATGACCGGCATGACGGCCGCGTTCGCCCTGATGTGCGGGCTGCACGCGGCGCGCGCGACCGGGGTCGGCCGCGACGTCGAGGTCAGCCTCTACGACGTCGCCATCCACCAGCTGAGCTACCCGGCGACCTGGTACCTGAACGAGGGCCTGGAGACGACCCGGCTGCCGCGCTCGGCCCACCCGTACCTCGTGCCGTCCCAACTGTACCGCACTCAGGACGGCTGGATCTTCTTCATGTGCCAGACCCAGCGCTTCTGGGAACTGTTGTGCGCGAAGATCGGCCGGCCCGAGCTGATCGACGACCCGGCGTACCGCGACCAGGCGGCGCGCCACGCCAACCGTGACCGGCTGACCGAAGTCCTGGATGAGGCTCTCTCGGCGAAGACCACGGCGGAATGGCTGGATGCGCTCGGCGGCGAGGTGCCGTGCGCGCCGGTGCACGATGTCCGTCAGGCGCTCGAGAACCCGTTCCTCGCCGAGCGCGCCGGCGTCCAGGTGCTCGACCACCCCGAGCGCCCCGGCTTCAAGCTGCTCGCGAGCCCGATCCGCATGGGCGCCGCGGTGCCCGCCCGGCCCGCGCCCAAGCTCGGCGAGCACACCGACGCGCTGCTCGAAGAGCTCGGCTACCGCCCGGACGAGATCGAGGATCTGCGCGCGCAGGGCGTGATTTGAGGATCGGCGACGCTACCAGGACGCGACGCGGCTATGGTGACCGCATCCCCGGCGCAGCGATCCTCATTGTCGGCATCTGATGTTGATTTGCCTGGCGCGAGCATGCGCTGGTCCGAGGACCCGTGGGGTCGTGTTCTATAGCCCGTCATCGCGAAACCGCGCAGCGGTCGTGGCGATCCAAATAGCCCCGCAATTGCCCGGATCGCTTCACGCATTCAGGCGCTCGCACCGACGAGACACTGATGGCTCACGATCATGCAATAGCGAGTCCACTCGTCTTCACGGCACAACGCAGCGGCGTGAGCCGCCGGGCGCGCGGGTGACACCAGCCTCGCCCGGCCTATAATGCCGCACGCAGGATCAGGGAGGGGATCGGGCGATGCCGCCGAAACTCGTCGCCGTCGTCTGCGCGCTCATGCTCGGCCAGGCCGCGCACGCGGCGTCGTGGGACGACACCCTCGCGCAGGCGCGCGGCCAGACGGTCTACTGGAACGCCTGGGGCGGCGACCCGCAGGTCAACGCCTACATCGCGTGGGTCGGCGATCAGGTGCGGGAGCGTTACGGCGTGGACCTCGTCCACGTCAAGCTGACGGACACCGCGGAGGCGGTGGCGCGCGTCGTCGCCGAGAAAGCCGCCGGCACGACCGAGGGCGGCGCCGTCGATCTGATCTGGATCAACGGTGAGAACTTCGCCTCGATGAAGGCGCAGGATCTGCTGTTAGGCCCCTTCGTGCAGGACCTTCCGAACTTCCGCTACGTCGACACTCAGGGCAAGCCGACTACGCTCGTCGACTTCACAGTGCCGACCGACGGCCGCGAGGCGCCCTGGGGCATGGCCCAGTTCGTCTTCCTCTACGACACCGCCGCGGTGGCCGAGCCGCCGCGCTCGATGCCAGCCCTGCTCGACTGGATCAAGACGCACCCCGGGCGCTTCACCTATCCGGCGCCGCCCGACTTCGTCGGCAGCACGTTCCTGAAGCACGTGTTGGCCGAGCTGACCGAGCAGCCCGAGGTGCTCCAGAAGCCCGCGGATCAGGCCGATTTCGCCGCGGTCACGGCGCCGCTCTGGGCCTGGCTCGAGGAGGCGCGGCCCCATCTCTGGCGCAAAGGGGCGAGCTATCCGCTCTCCGGCCCCGCGCTCCATCAGCTGCTGGATGACGGCGAGGTCGACTTCTCCCTGGCGTTCAATCCGGCCGAGGCCTCGGCGGCGATCAGCGCCGGCCGGCTGCCCGAGACGGTGCGCACCTTCATTCTCGAGGACGGCACCATCGGCAATACTCACTTCGTCGCGATCCCGTTCAACGCCGCCCATCAGGCTGGCGCCATGGTGGTGGCCGACTTCCTGATGTCGCCCGAGGCTCAGCTGCACAAGCAGGACCCGCGCGTCTGGGGCGACGGCACGGTGCTCGACGTCCCTGCTCTCGCGCCGGAGGATCGCGCCCGCTTCGACGCGCTGCCGCTCGGCGTCGCGACGCTGCCTCCCGACCAGCTGACGCCGGTGCGCCCGGAGCCCCATCCCTCCTGGATGGACGCGATCGAGGCGGAGTGGCTGCGCCGCTTCAGCAGCTAGCGGTTGCGACGCTCGTCTGCTGTGCGGTCGTCCTCGGGCGCGAACCGGTATCGGTTGAATAAGGATCGGGGCTCTTCCCGGCACGAGCTCAGGACCCCGAACCAGGGAGGCTCGGATCATCCACGCGCGCGCTTGGCCGCTCGGCATATCACCCGACCGCGCGTCCCGGGGGCTCGTCTCCTCCACGGCAGCCCGCGATGCTCGGGTCATCCACACCGGATCAGTCCGACCAAGGAACCCCGAGCGCGCGACAGCTCCAAGCGCGGCGGATCGTTCGCGGGGCTGGCCGACACCGACAGCGATGATCACGCAAGCAGCGGTGCCCCCAAGACTCGACGTCTGCGAACGTTCATCACTGTTGGAGGAGTCTGGGCATCGGATGGTCCAGCGACCATGGGAGTCGCTCGGATATCCACACCGGATCAGTCCGACCAAGGAACGCCGAGCGCGACAGCTCCAAGCGCGGCGGACCGCTCGCGGGGCGGGATGACGAAAGCAGCGGTGCCCCAAAGACTCGACGTCTGCGAACGTCATCATCACTGTTGGAGGAGTCTGGGCATCGAATGGTCCAGCGACCATGGGAGTCGCTCGGATATCCACACCGAGATCAGTCCGACCAAGGAACGCCAAGCGCACAACAGCTTCGAGCGCGCCGGACTGCTCGCGGCGCTGGCCGACACCAACAGCGATGATCACGCAAGCAGCGGTGCCCCCAAGACTCGACGTCTGCGAACCTCATCATCACTGTTGGAGGAGTCTGGGCATCGGATGGTCCAGCGACCATGGGAGTCGCTCGGATATCCACACCGGGATCAGTCCGCGGAAGGAGCGCCCTGCACGACAGCTTCGAGCGCGCGGACCGCTCGCGGGGCGGGATGACGAAAGCAGCGATGATCACGCAAGCAGCGATGGCCAACGAAAGCAGCGACGCCCACAAACTTGGCGTCAGCGGATGTTTTACCAACTGTCCGAGTACTCTTGGCCTCGGCTGATCGATACGATCGTGGCCGGTCCCGCCGCCGATGCGCTGGCGCGGCGGACGGATTCCCACGGTCGCATGGACCATCGAATTTGGGCAGGGTAAGCGCGAAGAGTGAACAGAGCGTTAAGCGGACAGGTATCGAACTTGATCGGGGCATCCGCGTTCGGCTCGTGCGCTGCCTGCGCGGGTCGATCGCCGGGTCGGGCCGATCAACGCCGATGAGAGAGGCTCCGGGCGAATGGGCCAGCGTGCTGGATCGTCGTTGCGGTATCTGCCCGCGCTCACGGTCGGCCTGTTCCTCGGGCCGGTGATCGCCGGGCTGATCGGCACGGTGCTGCCGGCGTTCGGCTACCTGCCGGCGCTTGGCGGCGAGCAGTTCTCGCTCGAGCCCTGGCGCCGCCTGCTCGCCGCGCCCGGCCTGTCCTCGGCTCTGCACGTTACCCTGACCACCGGCTTCGCCTCGACCGGGATCGCGCTCGCGCTGACCATCCTCGTCTTTGCCGCCGGTCACGGCACCGCGGCACTCGCCCGCATCAGGCGCGGCATGGTGCCGCTGCTCGCAATGCCCCACCTGGCGCTCGCGGTCGGCCTCGCCTTCCTGATCGCGCCGTCGGGCTGGCTAGTCCGGCTGATCGCGCCCTGGCCGACCGGCTGGCAGGCGCCGCCCGACGTGCCGCTGGTGCAGGATCCGATCGGGCTGGCGCTCACTTTCGGGCTGGCGCTGAAAGAAACCCCATTTCTCCTACTGATGACCTTTGCGGCGCTGGGCCAGGTTCGGGCAGAGCCGCAGCTGCGAATGGCACGCTCGCTCGGCTACGGTCCGGTGCAGGCCTGGCTCAAGGTGATCCTGCCTCAGGTCTATCCGCAGATCCGCCTGCCGGTGTACGCGGTGCTCGCCTATGCGCTCTCGGTGGTCGACATGGCGATCGTGCTCGGCCCGACCACGCCGCCGACGCTTGCCGTCCTGCTGTTCCGCTGGTTCGAGTCGCCCGATCTGACCATGCGCTTTGAGGCCGCCGCGGGCGCCACCCTGCAGCTCGGCATCGTGGTGCTGGCGATCGCGTCCTGGCGCGCGCTCGAAGCCCTCGCCGGCTGGCTGGCGAGACCATGGCTGGTCCATGGCGGCCGCGGCGGCCCCGGTGGCAGCGCGCGCCTCGCCGCCTGGGCCAGCGTAGCGGTCCTGTTCGGCTGCTCGCTCGGCAGCCTGCTCGGCCTCGCGCTGTGGTCGCTCGCGGGCCGCTGGCGCTTCCCCGCCGCTCTGCCGCAATCGTGGTTGCTCGCCCACTGGCGGGATCAGCTCGCCGCGCTCGCGCAACCGACGTGGACGACGCTTGCGATCGGCCTCGCCGCGACCTGCGTCGCGGTCGCGCTCGCGGTGGGCTGCCTCGAGAACGAGAGCCGCCGTCGGCAGCGGCCGGGCGCCGGCGCGCTCGCCCTCCTCTACCTACCGCTGCTCGTGCCGCAGATCAGTTTCCTGTTCGGGGTCCAGGTGCTGTTCCTCTGGCTCGGGCTGAACGACGGCTGGCTGGCCGTGATCTGGTCCCATCTGCTGTTCGTCCTGCCGTACGTGTTCCTGACGCTGGCCGACCCGTACCGCAGCCTGGACCCGCGCTACGAGCGCATCGCCCTGGCGCTCGGCAAGCGGCCGTGGCTCGTCTGGCTGAGGATCAAGCTGGTCATGCTGCTGCGTCCCCTCCTGATCGCGATCGCCGTCGGGTTCGCCGTCAGCGTCGCGCAGTTTCTGCCGACCTTGTTCGCCGGCGGCGGCCGCTTCGGCACGCTCGCCACCGAGACCTTGAGCCTGTCCGGCGGCGGCGACCGGCGGATCGTCGGCCGGTTCGGCTTCGCGCTCGCGGCGCTGCCATTCGCCGGGTTCGCGCTGGCGCTCCTCGCGTCCGCCTGGCGCTTCCGCCACCGCCGGGCGATGCGGGCAGGTACCTGAGATGCGCCGCCTGCGGCTCATCCAGGTCGCGCTGCGGGTCGGCGGCAACGACCTGCTGACCGGGCTCGACCTCGAGGTGGGACCGGGCGCGGTGACCACCGTGATGGGCCCGAGCGGCTGCGGCAAATCGAGCCTGCTCAGCTATCTGTGCGGCACCCTCGAGCCGGCGTTCGAGGCCTCGGGCGAGATCTGGCTGGACGGCGTCGCGATCCACGAGCTGCCGCCCGAGCGCCGGCGCGTCGGGATTTTGTTCCAGGACGACCTGCTGTTCCCCCATCTGTCGGTCGGCGAGAACCTCGCGTTCGCGCTGCCGCCGACCGTACGCGGCCGCCGCGAGCGCCGCGCGCGAATCGAGGCGGCGCTGCGCGAGGCGGATCTGGCGGGCTTCGCGCGACGCGACCCGGCGACCCTCTCGGGCGGCCAGCGCGCCCGGGTCGCGCTGATGCGCACGCTGCTGGCGGAGCCCCGGGCGCTGCTGCTCGATGAGCCGTTCGGCAAGCTCGATCGTGCGCTGCGCGACCGGTTTCGCCGGTTCGTGTTTGAGCACGCCCGGGCGGCCGGGCTGCCCACGCTGCTGGTCACCCACGACGAGGCGGATGCCGAAGCGGCCGCCGGCGCCGTGATCGCGTTTCCCGAGGCGGGCCCCGCCGCGCCGCGCAACGTGGTGCCCTTGCCCGGCATCCGAGCGCGCCCGGCGTGAGCGATGCCTCGCGCTCCCTCAGCCCACCGGCGTTGCACCGACCGCGGGACGTTTGGCGCGTCCGCGGGCGTGTGCTAGCGTCCGGCAGGTCCGCAGTGCCATCCCCCGGGGCGCCCCATGCCCACCGCTCTGACCATCGTGACCCCGCAGATCTTCATCCAGGGCATGCGTCAGCTGGCGTCCGGCGTCACGCTGATCACCACGGCCCATGAGGGACGGCGCGCCGGCCTGACCGCAACCGCGGTGTGCTCCGTGTCGGCCGAGCCGCCGCAGCTGCTCGCGTGCATCAATCGCCGCTCCGAGACCCACCTCGTAATCGATCAGAGCGGCGTCTTCGCGATCAACGTGCTGGCCCGCGACCAGCACCGCCTCGCGCAGATCTTCGCCGGCGCCAGCGACATCTACGGCGACAGCCGGTTCGACCAGGCCGGCTGGCTGGAGCTGTCGACCGGCGCCCCGGTGCTGGCGTCGTGCCTGGCGACGTTCGACTGCCGGGTGGTCGAGCGGATGGCCGCCGCGACCCATTCCATTTTCATCGGCAAGGTGGAGGCGATCACGCTCGAGCCCGAGCTCGATCCGCTGGTCTACGTCGAGGGCGACTACGGCCTGATCGCACCGCTGTTCAGCCCGGCGGATTGAGGCGGTTGCGGCCCGCCCGGGCGGTGGTTACGATTGCCCGGCCGTCAAAAGCACAAAACCGCGGGTGGAGGCTACCAGGGTGGCGATCGTCATTCCGTTCGAAGCTATCGAGGAGCGTGCGCGCGAGCGCCTAGGCGGCGCGCAGGCCCTGGTCGATCGCCTGCCGGTACCCAAGTCGCCGAGCGATCTGCGCGCGATGCCTGACGACCGCTACCTCTCGGAAATGTCGCGACGGATCTTTCGCGCCGGGCTCAAATACAGCCTGGTCGACGGCAAGTGGCCGGCGTTCGAGGAGGCGTTCCTCGGCTTTGCGCCCAAGCGCGTGGTGGCGATGAGCGATGACGAGCTCGAGGCCCTGCTCGAGGACAAGCGCCTGATCCGCCACTGGGGCAAGCTCAAGTCGGTCCGCGCCAACGCCGCGGCGATGATGCAGCTGGCCGAGCAGAAGAACGGCATGGGCGCCTATCTGGCCGACTGGCCGCGCGACGATCTGGTCGGGCTCTGGGCCGATCTGGCCAAGCGCTTCACCCAGCTCGGCGGCAACTCCGGGCCGTACTTCCTGCGCATGGTCGGCAAGGACACCTTCATCCTGACCGATGCCGTGATCAAGGCGCTGAACCACTGGGATGCGTTCGGCGGGACGCCGAAGTCCAAAGCCGACCGGACTAAGGTGCAGGATGTGTTCAACGCCTGGCACCGGGCCACGTCCCGGCCCTACTGCCAGCTATCGATGATTCTCGCCGCCTCGGTCGATTGAGAGGCGTGCGCTCACCCGCGCTTGGCCATAGAGGGGCAATACCGGGCTTTTCAGCTTGCGCGATCCGTGTTATAGGACTATCATCCTAGACAACACGGGCGCATCCATGTCTCGATCGGTCGAGCAGATGATCGACGACGTGATCCGGCGCGAGGGTGGCTACGTCGACCACCCGCGGGATCGCGGCGGGCCGACCAAGTTCGGCATCACCCAGGCGACCTTGTCCCGCCATCTCGGGCGTCCGGCCGGCGTCGAGGAGGTGCGCGGGCTCGATCGCGCCGTCGCCGCCGAGATCTACCGGCGCGAGTACTACCGAAAGCCCAAGCTCGACACGCTGCCCGGCGGCATTCAGCCGTTCATGTTCGACGCCGCGGTCAATCACGGCCCGGGCCGGGCGATCCGCTTCGTCCAGCAGGTCTGCAACGATGCCGGGTTCGGGCCGCTCGCGGTCGACGGCGCCTGCGGGCCGCTGACCGGCCGGGTCGCCGCCGAAGCCGAGCGCGCGATGGGCGACTGGCTGCTCGCGGCGCTGGTCGAGGAACGGCGCAACTTCTACTACGCGCTGGTCGAGCGCGACCCCGGGCAGCGAGTTTTTCTCAACGGCTGGCTCAATCGCCTGGCCGAGTTCGACGTGCCGATGGAACGGCTGGTCGCCTGATGGTCCTCACGCGCAGGCAAGGGAGATAGCCATGGGCTGGTTGAGCATGATCGCCGGGCTGTTCGGCCCGGCCAAGGAGCTGGTCGAGGTGTTCAAGCCGAACGCCGAGCACGAGGCCGAGCGCGGCCACGCCGAGCGCCTCGCGCTGAGCGCCCAGGATCTCGCCTCGCTCCAGCAGTTCGCGGCCGAGTTCCAGACCCGGCCGAATGGCACCTGGTGGGACTCGTTCATCGACGGCCTGAACCGCCTGCCGCGCCCGCAGATCACGCTCAGCGTCGGCGCCTTCTTCGTGCTCGCGCCGCTCGATCCCTTGCGCTTCGCCCAGGTCGCGCGTGCCTACGAGCTGATGCCCGACGGCTTCTGGGCGCTGCTCAGCATCATCGTCGCGTTCTACTTTGGCGGCCGGATGCGCCTGAAGCGCCAGGACATGGCGGTCAAAGGCGGCGCGCTCGCGGTCGCGAAGGAGGTCCTCGCGATCCAGCGCGAGGCGCGCGAGCAGGACCAGGCGCCGCCGCCGGCGCCCGCGTCCGCTGACCCGGCGTCTGCGTCCGCTGCGGCGCCGTCCGCGGGGCCACCGCTGCTGCAGGCCGAGTTGCCCCACGCGCCCGCCGGACATCCGAACCGCGTGATCGAAGCCTGGAAAGCGCACCGCGGCCTCGCGCCGCAGAACTGAGCCTCCAGGTCAGCCGTTGCAATCGGACCGGAGGAGACAATGCTGAATCAACTCCCACTCCGATCGCCCATCGCGAGCAAGCATGCACGATTCCGGCGTCGCTCGGTGGTGGAGCGCTGGCGTAGGGTGACGCTCGATGGCGTCGGGAGGTGCTGATTGCTAACTAGTGCCTTAACGATCAAAGAGGGGACATGGCGGCCGATGCCGACGATCGCCTTGCTGGGCTGGCGGCGACGATGCGCGAAAGCGGGCCGAGACCGAGTTGCGGTCGGGAGCAGAGGTGGTTGAAATGGATGGCCGGCACGGTCGTGATGGTCATGCTGGCCGGCACGGGGGTCGGCCTCTCGCGCAGTTTCGTGCTCGGTGACCGCCTCGCCGATGTTCAGGTCGACACGGCGATCATCAGAGTCATTGTCGAAAAGGACGTCGCCGCGATCCGCTCCGATGTGGAGAAGATACGCGCAGACATAGAGCGTGTCGAAGACGCGGTCGGCGCCAAACTCGGAGGCAAAAGAGTCGAACTGCCGCCGCGCTGACGACTCAATCCGACGATCCGGCGCTGTCCTCGATTCACCGGAGCTCATCGGACCACACCTGATGTGACGTCGCCGGCGCGCACCCGCACGGGTTTGCGCCGGCGCGCCCGACCGATATATGACTCTCCCGGGACCCCGCGGATCGGGAGAAGGCGTGATGGCCGAGGCTGCCGAAATCGACGAGACCGTGGTGGACGCGGAGCCTGCGGCCGAACCGGTGCTGTTGCGCAGCGACGCCGCAGGGGTGGTCGGCCTGACCCTCAACCGCCCGCGCCAGTACAACGCACTCTCGCGCGAGCTGCTAGCCAGGCTGCAGGCCGAGCTCGATCAGATCAAGGACGACCCGGCTGTGCGGGTGGTCGTGATCACCGGCAAAGGCCGGGCGTTCTGCGCCGGGCACGACCTCAAGGAGATGGCGGGCGAGCGCGAGCGCGCGACGCTGGTCGAGCTGTTCGGCGCGTGCAGCAAGATGATGCTTTCGTTGACCCGGCTGCCGCAACCGGTGATCGCGCTGGTCGACGGCATCGCCACCGCGGCGGGCTGCCAGCTGGTCGCAGCTTGCGATCTGGCGCTCGCCACGACCAACGCCCGTTTCGCGACCTCAGGCGTCAAATACGGCCTGTTCTGCTCGACCCCGATGGTCGCGCTCTCGCGCAACGTGCCGCGCAAGCCGGCGCTGGAGATGCTGCTCACCGGCGACTTCATCGAGGCCGAGGACGCGCTCCGGCTCGGGCTCGTCAACCAGGTGGTCGCGCCCGACAAGCTGGAGGAGGCGTTCGATGCGCTGCTCGCGCGCCTGCTCGACAAGCCGCCCGAGGTGCTCGCGCTGGGCAAGCGCGCATACTACCGCCAGCTCGAGATGGGGCTCGAGGACGCCTATCGGTTCACCACCGAGGTGATCGTCGACAACGCGCTCGGCCGGGACTTCGAGGAGGGCCTCGCCGCGTTCATCGAGAAACGCGCGCCGGCGTGGCCAAGCAAGCAGTGATGAACGGCCGAACGAACCCGAGGCGCGCAGACAGATCCGGCGCGGCCGAGCGCTCCACGATCGACGACCGAACGGACCCTGCAGCCAAGTCCGGCGTAGTCGAGCGGGCCGGGTTCAAGAATCGAACGAACCCGAAGCCTCCGACCAAGTCCGGCGCAGCCGGGCGGGCCGCGATCAATGACCAAACGAACCCGAAGCCTGCGGCCAGCTCCGGCACAGCAGAGCGGATCGCGGTCAAGAACCGAACGAACCCGAAGCCGGTGGCGAGGTCCGATGTCGCCGGGCGGGCCGCGTTCGACGACCGAACGAACCCGAGACCCGCGACAAGGTCCGGCGTGGCCCAGCGGTCGGAGACGGAGGCCCAATCGGACCCGCGACCCGCGGCAAGGTCGGGCACGGCCGGGCCCGCGGCGACCGATGACCGAACGAACCCGAGAGCCGCGGCGAAATCCGTTGCGGCCGAGCGGCCGGCCACCGACCGAACGAACCCGAGACCCGCGACAAGGTCCGGCCCCGGCCACCCCGGCGAAGGACGACCAAACGAACCCGAGAGCCGCGGCGAGGTCCGGCGCGGCCGGGCGGGCCCCGATCAAGGACCGAACGAACCGAAGCCTGCGGCCATCTCCCGCACAGCCGAGCGGACCGCGGTCAAGAACCGAACGAACCCGAAGCCGGCTGGAAAGTCCGGCGGCGCCGGGCGTGCCGCGTTCGACGACCGAACCAACCCGAAGCCTGCGGCCAGATCCGGCACAGCCGAGCGGGCCGTGGTCAAGAACCGAACGAACCCGAAGGCCGCCGCAGAGTCTGGGCCGGCCGAGTCGTCGGCGATGAGCCACCGATTGAACCCGAAGCGCCGGGCCAGGACGGGTGTCGCCGCGCAAACGAACCCGAGGACGACGGACAAGGCCGCCGCGGCGACCGCCCGGCTACAATACGACGATGCCTACATCAGGGGCATCTTGAAGCGGGTCAGGACGATCGCGGCGGTCGGCATGAGCGCCAACGACATGCGCCCGTCCTACTTCGCCATGCTGTATCTGCAGCAGAAGGGCTACCGGATGATCCCGGTCAATCCGCGCTATGCCGGTCAGGAGATCCTCGGCGAGACCGTGGTCGCCTCGCTCGACGATCTTTCGACACCGCCCGACATGGTGCAGGTGTTCAGGAAAGCGGACGAGGCGCCCGCCGTGGTCGACGAGGCGATCAAGGCGGGCGCCAAGGTGGTCTGGCTGCAGCTCGGCATTCGCAGCGACGAGGCGGCGGCGAAGGCGCGCGCCGCCGGCCTCGACGTGGTCATGGACCGCTGCCCCAAGATCGAGTACGGCCGGCTGTTCGGCGAGATCGGCTGGGCCGGGGTCAATCGCCGCGTGATCTCGGCCAAGAAGGGCCAAGCGATCCAGCTGTCGCACCAGAAAGGCGGCCTTGCCCGGCGGCCGACGCCGCGCCGCTAGCTTCCCCGCTGCGACACAGGTGCCCATCGCCTGGTCATGGCGAGCGACGCAGGCGCGAAGCATTCCAGGCGTGTTGGATCTGGCTGAATCGCCACGTGCGCTGGCGGCGCCCCCGCAAAGACGAGACAGCATGACGGCGAACTCCCGGCGCCGAGTCCTAGCGGCCGCCTGCGCCCGGCGTGGCCTCGCAGATGGGAAGCTCCCAGCGCCGGCCCCCGCGCGCTTGCCGCTCGCGACCATGCTCGTCCGGACAGCCGTCGGCCTCGGCCCGGCGATCCATGCAACCGGCATCGGCCGCACGAGCGTTACCAGAACTGACCTTCTTGCGGTCAGCTCTGCCCTCTCGCGGTCAGCTCCGATTGCCAGCCCCTGAGACGTGGGACTGGCTGCCGCTGGCCGGGCGGGGCACGGACTCCCAGGATCGCATGGACCATGGGACAGCACGCCATAACGCCCAATGGTCAACGAACGGTTAAGCAGACAGCGAGGTCAAGCCCGGCAAACGCCAGGGGCATCAGGCGCATGCGCCACTCGTTCTCCTCAGCGCGGACGCGTCGTCCATGTCACCGTCGGGGCGCCTCCTCCAGGTCAGCGCCGGGACGACTCGTCCAAGTCAGTGTCGGGGCGGCCTCGTCCAGGTCAGCGCCGGGGCGCCTGGTACATGGTCATTTCCCAGCGTCCGCGCGCGGTGTCGTGGCGCAGGATGTAGACCGCGCCATCGTCGCCCCGCAGCTTGAAATAGCGGTGGTCGACGCCGAGCCAGCAGTCGAGCACCTCGACCAGCTCGACCGAGCGCCCATCCAGGCGGAGCCGCCGCGGCGTCTCCTCGCCGCGCTGCCCGGCGTAGCACTCCACCTGCACGAGCATTCGGTTTCCCCTCGGGACCGCTTGGCCGGATCCAGGTATAAGCCTGGACACGGCGGCAAGGTTCCGAGTATCACGCGGCGCGGCCGGCGGTCCTTCACGCCGGCGCCAGAGCGGAGCTTCCATGAGCGCGAACACCAACAAGAGGCGCGGGATGATCACGCCTGCGGGGGTCGAGGTGCTCGGCCCGATCGAGAGTGGCTATGACGGGATTTTGACTCCCGACGCGCTCGCCTTCCTCGCCGGGCTCGAGCGGCGCTTTCGCGAGGCGCGCCAGTCCTTGCTTGCGCGGCGCCGCGAGGTCGATGCGCGCCTGCAGGCGGGCGCGCTGCCCGACTTCTTCAAGGAGACGCGAAAGATTCGCGAGGCGGACTGGCGGATCGCGCCGGTGCCCGCCGACCTCCAGGACCGCCGGGTCGAGATCACCGGCCCGGTCGATCGCAAGATGATCGTGAACGCGCTGAATTCCGGCGCGTCGGTGTACATGGCCGACTTCGAGGACGCGACCACGCCGACCTGGGCGAACCTGCTCGAGGGCCAGATCAATCTCTTCGACGCGATCCGCCGCACGATCGATCTGACCGACCCCGAGACCGGCAAGCGTTACCGCCTCGGCGAGCGGACCGCGACGCTGATGGTGCGGCCGCGCGGCTGGCAGCTGCCCGAAGCGCACGTGCGCATCGACGGGCAGCCGATGAGCGGTGCGCTGTTCGATTTCGGCCTGTATGTCTTCCACAACGCCAGGGAGCTGGTGGCGCGCGGCACGGGGCCCTACTTCTATCTGCCGAAACTCGAGAGCCATCTCGAGGCGCGGCTCTGGAACGACGTGTTCCTGTTCGCGCAGGAGCAGCTCGGCGTCCCGCGCGGCACGATCAGGGCGACCGTGCTGATCGAGACCATCCTCGCCGCGTTCGAGATGGACGAGATCCTCTTCGAGCTGCGCGAGCATTCGGCCGGGCTCAACTGCGGCCGCTGGGATTACATCTTCAGCTTCATCAAGAAGTTCAGGCACCGGCCCGAGTTCGTCATGCCCGACCGCGACCAGGTGACCATGACCGTGCCGTGCATGCGCGCCTACAGCCTGCTCGCGATCCGGACCTGCCATCGCCGCGGCGCGCACGCGATCGGCGGCATGGCGGCGCAAATCCCGATCCGCGACGACCCGCGCGCGAACGAGCAGGCGCTCGGCAAGGTGCGCGCCGACAAGGAGCGAGAAGCGACCGACGGCCACGACGGCACCTGGGTCGCCCACCCCGGCCTGGTGCCGATCGCGAGGGAGGTGTTCGATCAGCTGATGCCCGACGCCAACCAGATCGCGCGCAGGCGCGACGACGTCGCGGTGAGCGCGCGGGACTTGCTCGCGGTGCCCGAGGGCACGATCACCGAGCGCGGCCTGCGCCACAATCTGAACGTCGGCGTGCTGTACCTGGAGGCCTGGCTGCGCGGCAGCGGCTGCGTGCCGATCTACAACCTGATGGAGGACGCCGCCACCGCGGAGATCTCGCGCGCCCAGGTCTGGCAGTGGCGGCGCCACGGCGCGCGGATCGAAGGCGGACCCGTGATCGATGGCGCGCTGGTCGAGCGGCTGCTCGAGGAGGAGCTGGCCAGGATCCGGGGCAGCGTCGGCGAGGAGCGCTACCGCGCCGGCCGTTATGGCGCTGCGGCCGCGCTGCTGCGCGAGCTGGTTCTGGCCGACGAGTTCACCGAGTTCCTGACCCTCCCGGCGTATGAGCGGGTGATCACGCGCGCTGCACCGTAGATCCCGATTCGTGGCGGCCGGAGATGCGAGTTACCCCGCATGCGTAACACCAGCAAGGCAAGGTCTTGACCCACGGGCCGCTGTTCCTTGTCCCCCGGACCCCCGTGCTTGTCGCTTACGCTCCCTTCTTGTCCCCTCTCCTACGGCCCCATTCTTGTCACCTCTCTTCCGCCCCCCCTTTGTCACCCCCCGGCTCGACCGGGGGGTCACGCCCGGCCGCCCCGATCGAGCCATGACATGGCGAAGGAAGTACGCGACGCACGCGTCACGACTTCACGCTGTCGTGCGGCGCATCGCACTTCCCGCTGTCGTGCAGCGCATGGAAGGGCTTGGTCGCAAAAGCATCGGGCGCTATGGATCGCGCGCCGTGGCGCCACGGCAATGTCGCACCCTGGCGGCCGGCGATGTCGACCGGCGGCCGCTTCCTGGGGAGTCGGCCATAGCCCTTTCGGGTCTGCTTTGAACGCCACCAGCTCGGTTCTTTCCTGGCCGAAGTCGCAAGGCCCCGCCGGCGTGGGCCCCTCGGACTTCCGGGTTCTGCTGCGCGTGCTCCGCATGGCGCTGCGCTACAGACGGGGCATGGCGATCGCGTTGGCGACCACGATAGTCGCCGCGATCTTTCAGCTCCTGATCCCCCGCTATCTCGGGCGGGCCGTCGATACCGCGCAGGGCCTGCTCGCCGGCGGCGACGAGCTTGCGGCGCGCGCCGCCCTGTGGCACGCGGCCGGCATGCTGCTGGGCGCTGCCGTGGCGCGCGGACTGTTCACGATGTGGCACAACTACCAGGGCGAAGCGGTCGGGCAGCGCCTCGCCTACGACCTGCGCATGGCGTACTACGAGAAGCTGCAGCGCCTGAGCATCGGCTTCCACGACCGGGTGCACACCGGCGAGCTGATCACCCGCGGCATGCTTGACATCGAGGGCATCCGGATGGCGATCAACGCCGGGCTGATCCGGCTCGTGCTGTTCGCGATCCTGATCGGTGCAGGGGCGGCATTGCTGCTCGGCCGGGAGCTCCAGCTCGGCCTCGTGGCGCTCAGCTTCGTCCCCTTCGCCGCCTGGCGCTCCGTGGTGGCGCGGCTTCGGCTGCGCGCCAGCTGGCTGGCGCTCCAGGAAAAACTCGGCGTGCTGACCCGCGTGATGGAGGAGAACCTCAGCGGGATCCGCGTGGTCCGCGCGTTCGCGGCGCAACCCCATGAACTCGGCAAATTCGATGCGGTGTCGCAGGAGACGCGGGAGCTGGCCGAGCGCCGGATCGACGTGCGGGTCCGCAACACCACCGCGATGACCTACGTCTTCTTCCTCGCCATGGGGCTGCTTTTGTGGGTGGGCGGCCGCAAGGTGCTCGCGGGCGAGATCACCGTGGGCACGCTCGCCGAGTATCTCGCCTTCATGGCGATCCTGCAGATGCCGGTGCGCCAGCTCGGGCTGATGGTCAACGCGTTCGCCCGCGCGTCCATGTCGGGCACGCGCCTGTTCGAGGTGCTCGACCGTGAGCCGGACATCGCCGACCGGCCGGGCGCCCGGGACCTCGTGGTTACCGACGGCGTGCTCCGCTTCGAACACGTCTCTTTCGCCTATCCCGGTGCAGGTCGGGAGCTGCCGACGCTGCACGACATCAGCTTCGAGGTGCGCGCCGGCCGGACGCTCGGCATCGTCGGCCCGGCGGGCAGCGGCAAGTCGACCATCGCGCACCTGATCCCCCGCTACTACGACGTCGGCGCCGGCCGCATCACCATCGACGGCCAGGACGTGCGCGAGGTCACCCTGGCGTCGCTGCGCCGGACGGTCCGCCTGGTCCAGCAGGACAGTTTCCTGTTCACCGCCTCCCTCGAGAACAACATCGCCTACGGCGATCCATGGGCGGACCGCGAGCGCATCGCCCAATCCAGCGAGGTCGCGCGGCTGCACGACTACATCGCCGGGCTGCCGAAAGGCTACGAGACGCTGGTCGGGGAGCGCGGCGTGTCGCTCTCGGGCGGCCAGCGGCAGCGTGTGTCGATCGCCCGCAGCATCCTGCTCGCCCCGCCGATCCTGGTGTTCGACGATTCGACCGCCGCGATCGACGCCGCCACCGAGCAGAGCATCCGCGAGGCGCTGCGGACGCAGACCGCGACCCGGGCGACGATCATCATCGCGCACCGCCTGGGATCGCTCATGGATGCCGACGAGATCCTGTTCCTGGAGCAGGGACGCATCGTCGAGCGCGGCACGCACGCCGAGCTGCTGCAGCTGGGTGGCCGGTACGCCAGCCTCTATGCGCTGCAGAGCCTGGGCGGGGAGCAGCCGGACGCGGGCAGCGACGGCCGGGAGCGCGTGCGGTGACCATGTTGCGAGCCGGCGTCCCGTCGCCCCCGACTGGCCGGGCCGCGCGGCCGCCGCGTGCCGTCGTCGGCTCGCAGATCAATGTCGAAGAGCAGATCTTCGCGGCGTTCGACGGCCGCATCCTGAAGCGGTTCTGGGCGTTCATCAGCCCGTATCGGCGCCAGCTGGTCCTGGCCATTGTCGCGGTCCTCGCCTTCGCCGCGAGCCAGGTCGCGATACCGCTGATCCTGCGCACCGTGATCGACCACGCGCTGGTCGAGGGCGCGCAGAACGAGCGGCTGCTCGCGCTCGGCGTGCTGGTCTTCTTCGGCGTCGTCAGCCTCAACTTTCTCGCGAATCTCGTCCAGGAGACGCTGGTCGCGCGCATCGCGGAGCGGCTGTTGATCAACCTGCGGCGGGCGATGTTCGCCCACCTCCAGCGCGTCTCGCTCTCCTTCATGGACAAGACCGAGGTCGGCCGCCTCATGTCCCGCCTCCAGGGCGACGTTCACGCCTTGCAGGAGTTCCTCGAGACCTCCGTGTTCGCGATCGGCGACTTCGTACTGCTGGTGGGCATCACGATCGTCCTCCTGGCGCTCGACTGGCGGCTCGGGCTGCTCACGCTCTCGGTCGTGCTGGTCTTGGTCGGCGTGCGCATCGTCTGGCTGCCGCGCGCGCGGCGCGCCTTCCTGCGCGCCCGGGTCGCCAGCTCGACGCTGAACGGCGCGCTCGCCGAGGGCATCCACGGCGTGCGGACGGTGCAGGGCATGGGCCGCGAGGCGGTCAACCTGCAGCTGTTCGAGGAGAAGGTCGAGGACAACCTGAAGGCCCAGCTGCAAGGCACCTGGCTGGCCCAGATCATGGTGCCGATCGTCGACACCCTGACGGGGGCCGCCATGGGCATCGTCATCGTGGTCGGAGGCATGGCCGTCCTGGATGGCCGGCTCGACCTCGGCGTGATGGTCGCTTTCCTGTTCTACGTCCAGCGCTTCTTCGATCCGATCCGCTCGCTCACGATGCAGTACAGCGTCCTGCAACGCGCCATGGCGTCGGGGCAGCGCATCTTCGAGGTCCTGGACGTGCCGATCCAGATCCGGGACAAGTCGGGCGCGCTCGATCCCGCGACCATCGACGGCTCGGTCGAGTTCCGGGACGTCACCTTCGGCTACGTCCCTGGCATTCCCGTCCTGCGCAACGTCAGCTTCCGGGTCGAGCCGGGGGAGACGGTCGCTCTGGTCGGCCCGACCGGATCGGGCAAGACCAGCACGATGGCGTTGGTCCACCGCTTCTACGACGTCTGGAGCGGGCAGGTTCTGGTCGGCGGCCACGACGTGCGCGATCTCACGCAGGCTTCGCTCGGCCGCCACATCGCCATGGTCCTGCAGGAGCCGTTCCTGTTCACCGGCACGGTTCTCGAAAACATCCGCTATGCCACCCGGGCGATGCCCGACCAGGTGATCGATGCAGCCAGGACCGTCGGCGCGCACGATTTCATCATGCGGCTGCCGCAAGGCTACGAGACGCCGTTGGAGCAGCGGGGCGGCAACCTGTCGCTCGGGCAGCGGCAGCTGATCAGCTTCGCCCGCGCCCTGGTCGCCGACGCCAAGATCCTGGTCCTGGATGAAGCGACCGCGAGCGTCGACAGCTACACCGAGCGCCTGATCCAGACCGGGCTCGCCCGGCTGCTCGCGCAGCGCACGGGTCTCGTCATCGCGCACCGGCTGGCCACGATCCGCAACGCCGACCGGATCATCGTGCTGCAGGACGGCCGGGTAGTCGAATCCGGCTCCCATGGCGAGCTGATGCGCCAGCGCGGCCTTTATGCGAGGCTGTACCGGCTCAATTACGCGACGTTCGACGACGCTTCCGAAGAGCTGCTGCTGTCAGTCACCGGGCGCCCCAGGTAGCTCGCCGTGTCCGGCGGACGCTCCGGGTAGCTCGCTGTCACATGCCCCCGCCGGGCGCTCGTCGCCGGGCTTGACGATCAAAGGCCAAGCAGTGGCAGCCGTTCGGTAGGACGTGCGCCCGCGCGGCCGCGGGCCACGCCTCAGCGACGCGCCCGCTCCGGATGGCGCGGCAGATCATCCGCGATGTCGAACCAGCCGATCCGGCTCGTGGTCCAGATGTGGTAGATCGGGCGGACCGGCTCGGGGGTGTCGAGGGTCGCGAGAGCCACGTCTAGGAAGTCGGGCTCGTCGCGCAAGGCGAGCTGGGTGCCACAAACTTGGCAGAAGAACCGCTCGGCATTTCGTGACGAGTGGTAGACGGCGGGCTCGCCGCTGGTCCAGTCGAAGAACTCGTTCGCCACGATGAGCCGCGCCACGACGGGCGCTCCAGCGGCGCGCCGGCACATGCGGCAGTGGCAGTAGTCGGCGCTGCGTGGCTCGGCGTCTATCCGATACCGGATCGCGCCGCACAGGCAGCCGCCTTCGAGGGAAAGTTGCATGACCGCACCTCCTGATCGTGTCCGTGTCCTGAATTGAGTTACGCCACGGAAACCGCCCAGCGCCCGTTTCCCCAGGAGAGCTCCGACGAGCCCCGCTCGCGTGGCTGACAAGGCCGCGTTCAGCAACGATCCAACGGGCCGCGCCTCGCAAGTCGGGCCGGGAACCTCCTTCAGGTAGCCACGTTAAAGGCAAATTCCGGCGATGCGTCGCAGCCCGGCGGCCATCGGACCCCGTACCACTGGAGGGAAACGGCATGCGCGCGCTGTGCTGGCACGGCAAGACCGACATCCGTTGCGATCACGTCCCTGATCCCCAGATCGAGGCGCCGCGCGATGCCATCGTCAAGGTGACAAGCACCGCGATCTGCGGCTCCGACCTTCATATCTACGACGGCCTGATGCCTGGCATGGAATCGGGCGACATCATGGGCCACGAGTTCATGGGCGAGGTGGTCGAGGTCGGGCCCCAGAACCACCAGCTCAGGATTGGTGATCGCGTCGTCGTGCCTTTCACGATCGCCTGCGGCGAATGCGACCAGTGCCGGCGCGGGAATTTTTCGGTGTGCGAACGATCGAATCGCAACAAGGAGACGGGCGACAAGGTTTTCGGTCACACCACGGCGGGGCTGTTCGGTTATACGCACCTGACCGGCGGCTATCCCGGAGGTCAGGCCGAGTACGTGCGGGTGCCCTATGCTGACGTCGGCCCGGTCAAGATCGAGAACGGGCTGACCGACGAGCAGGTGCTGTTTCTCAGCGACATATTCCCGACCGGTTGGCAGGCGGTCGTGCAGTGCGACATCGAACCGACCGATACCGTCGCGATCTGGGGCTGCGGGCCGGTCGGCCAGTTCTGCATTCGTAGCGCGATCCTGCTTGGCGCCAAGCAGGTGATCGCGATCGACAATGTTGCCGAACGCCTGTCCATGGCGCAAGCCGGCGGAGCCACGACGGTCAACTTCGAGGAAGAGAGCGTGATCGAGCGCCTCAATGACCTCACCGCAGGCAAGGGGCCGGAGAAATGCATTGATGCGGTCGGCATGGAAGCACATGCCACCGCCACGCTCGACTCGATCTACGACCGGGCCAAGCAGGCAGTGATGCTGGAGACCGATCGTCCGCACGTGTTGCGCGAGATGATGTACGTCTGCCGGCCAGCCGGCGTCCTGTCGGTGCCGGGCGTGTACGGCGGGCTGCTCGACAAGATCCCGTTCGGCATGGTCATGAACAAGGGCCTCACGATCCGCACCGGTCAGACGCATGTGAACCGATGGACCGACGACCTGCTGCGGCGCATCGAGGAGGGCCAGATCGATCCTTCCTTCGTCGTCACCCATCACGTCGGGCTCGAGGACGGGCCGGAGATGTACAGAACGTTCCGCGACAAGGAGGACGGTTGCATCAAGGTCGTGCTCAAGCCGTGAGGAGGAATGACATGCCGCATCGATACGACGGCCCTGATGGGCGAAACGGTCGCGACGCCTCGACGTATGCCCTTGCGCAAGGGCTCGGCTGGTTCAGCATCGGGCTGGGCGTCGCCGAGCTCCTCGCTCCCGGCCAGCTCGCCCGGCTCCTTGGCATGGAAGAGCGGACCGAGCTGATCCGTGCCTATGGCGCGCGAGAGCTGGTGACCGGCATCGGGATCCTCTCGCAGCAGGACCCCACGCCGTGGATCTGGGGCCGCGTCGGAGGCGACGCGATTGATCTCGCCACCCTCGCGCCCGGGCTGGACCCCGACAATCCGGCCCAGCGGAACGTGATCGTCGCCGTGGCGGCGGTGGCCGGCGTCACGGTGCTGGATGCGGTCTGCGCTCAGCAGCTGAGCAGCGCACGGCGTAGCAGAGCCACGGCACGGCGCCAAGCGCGAGTGAAAGACTACAGCGGCCGGCGCGGCATGCCCCGCCCGCCGGAAGCCATGCGCGGCGCTGCAAAGGATGTCGAGGTGCCGAAGGACATGCGGATCCCCGAGGCCCTGCGCCCATACACAACGAGCAAAGCGCGCGAACCGGCGGGCGTCGGTACGTGACGCATGTGCCTCGGACGTGTGCACCTGGAAGCTGCACGCCGAGCGGCCCGCCGCCTCAGGTCAGGGTTCCGGCGGCTGTCCTGCCCCGAGATGGAGGTTGCGATGCCAGAGATCCGGTCCGACAGCGACTGTGTCACCCAGATCACGATCGCCGAAGCGGAGGAGGGCAAGCAGGCCGAGC
Source organism: Pseudomonadota bacterium (assembly GCA_046732855.1). GTDB lineage: Bacteria > Pseudomonadota > Alphaproteobacteria > Geminicoccales > Geminicoccaceae > JBKPNX01. Next base: position 87,923 of record JBKPNX010000007.1, on the reverse strand, counting down.
TTCTGGAGCTGATGATCGAGCGGGCGCGCTTCATGGCCCGGCAACCGGGGTTCATCTCGATCAGCCTGCACCGGAGCCTCGATGGCAAGCGCATTGCGAACTACGTGCAGTGGGCCAGCCGGGACCAGCTGGTGGCGGCGCATCACACGCCCGAATTCCGGGACAAGTGGCCTGCCGTCGGCCAGCTGTCCGAAGAGATCGGGTTGAGCCTTTACGAAGTTGCCCACGTCGAAGACTAGCGGCCGGATCCCGTTAGCGAGCGACAGCAGGCGCCCTGCGCGTTTCCGGCTGCGCGACCGGCGCATTGTCGTTGGCTGGCGAACTCCCACACCAGCTTGCGCCAGGCAGCGGAGCGACTGCGCGCGGATATAGCGCGAGGAGCTTACGCAGCACGCCGTTGGTCCAGCCGAAGCCATCCTGGGTCGGATATTCGCCGCCGCCGGTCACGAGCGCAGGGTCCTCCGCATTGTATTTCTCCATGAGCTTGCCGGTGGCGCGATAGGCGGTGATCGCCTTGAGCATCCATCCTTGTGCAATAGCCTCGGCGAGCGCTGTCTCGCCGTAGTCGCTCAGGCCCTCGACCGCGATCCACTGGAGCGGCGCCCAGGCGTTCGGCGCATCCCACTGCTGGCCGGTCGTCTCGGTGGTCGCCACGAGCCCGCCTGGCTTCAGCAGTCGGGCGCCGACCACCTCTGCGACGCGCTCGGCCTGCGTCTCCGTGGCGAGACCGAAGAACAGGGGCGCGAGGGTCGCTGCCGTCACGGTCCCGCTCGGCTTTTCCTCGCGCCACAGGTAATCGGTAAAGACGCCCTGGTCGGCATCCCACAGGTAGCGCCGCACCGCCGCTCTGCGCCGCTCCGCGCGGGCGCTGAACTCCGCCGCCTGCTCCGGCTTGCGCGCGGCGGCATAGGCTCTCGCGAGGGTGGTCTCGAGCTGGACCATGAGGCTGTTGAGATCGACCGGCACGAGCTCCGTCGTGCGGATAGTCGAAAGGGTCCTGCCGTCCTCGAGCCAGCGCGAGCTGAAGTCCCAGCCGCTCTCGGCCGCCGCGCGCAGGTTCCGGTAGACCTCTTCGGGTGGGCGGCCAGAGGCCTTCGCTGTTTCTACGTCCTCCCGATAGGATTCCTCGCGCGGCACGTCGCGATCGTCCCAGTAGCGATTGAGCAGCGCGCCATCCTTCAGGCGCACGACGCGCCGATGCGCGCTGCCCGGCGCGAGCGCATCGGCACCCTCCATCCAAAAAGCATATTCCTCGCGCAGCGTATCCAGGAATTCGGCGTAGATCCCGGCGCGCTCGCGGCTCTCGGCCGCGACCAGCTCGACCATGGCGGCGAACAACGGCGGCTGGGAGCGACTGAGATAATAGGTGCGATTGCCGTTCGGGATGTGGCCGTAGCGCCCGACAAGGCTGACGAAATTGCGGACCATATCGAGCGCCAGGTCGTGGCGGCCGCTCTCCTCCAGCCCGAGCATGGTGAAGTAGGAGTCCCAATAGTAGATCTCATTGAACCGGCCGCCGGGGACGACGTAGGGGTACGGCAGCGGCAGAAGCGATGAGCGCGGGTCGGCTCTGTCAGGCTTGCGCGCGAGAACGGACCAGAGCGATTCGATGTGACTGCAGACATCCTGGCCCGGAATGGAGCGATAGCCGCTGTCCTCCGGCCTTGACACCGTGAAGTTCCGGGCCACGAAAGCGGCGAGATCGAATCCCGGCTTTCGCCTCTCCTCCTGATAGTGCTGGAGGATAAGCCTTGGGGCCTCCTTCGCAATGGCGTCGACGAAGGTCTTGCTGTCGGGGAAGACGCGCTGCATCTGCACGTCCACGAACAGCTGGCCGTAGAGTTGCGACGGGGTTTCAGGGTCTCCGGCGGCTTGCGTGGCAATGCCAGGCGTGCCGACGCCAACCGCAAGAAGAATGCCGATCGTTCTCAGGCAGCGAGTACCCGCCACGCTCATTCCTTGATGTAGGGCGTGCCGAGCGCCGCCGGCGCGCTCTCGGTCCGCGCCTGGAGGAGCACCAGCAGGGTCAGGACATAGGGAAACATCAGCAGCACCTCGTAGGGGAGCCAGGGCAGATTGAGCGCTTGCAGTCGGAACTGCAGCGCGGTGGCGCAGCCGAACAGCAACGCGCCGGCAAGCGCCAGAGCCGGGCGCCAGCGGGCGAAGATCACGAGTGCGACAGCGATCCAGCCCCGCCCGGCGGTGACGCCTTCCTTGAAGATGCCGAGCTGCGCCACCGTCAGCACCGCGCCGCCGAGGCCGGTGAGCGCCCCGCCGACCAGCACGGCGGCGTAACGGGTCCGCGCCACGTCGATGCCGGCGGTGTCGGCGGCGGCCGGATGCTCGCCGACCGCGCGGATCGCGAGCCCCCAGGTGGTTCGGAACAGGAGGAACCAGACGCCGGCCAGGATGGCCACACTCAGATATGTCGCCGGGTCATGTGCGAACAGCACCGGCCCGACGACCGGCAGGTCCGCCAGACCCGGCACCGGCGCCGGCCCCATCGGCACGATGCGGGCGGTGAGGCTGCCGAAGGCCTCGCGATAGGCGTAAGCCGTAGCGCCGTAGCCGAGCGCGACGAGCATGATGCCAGCCACGACCTGATCGGTGCGCAGCGAGACGCAGAGCACCGCCATGACGAGGCCCATGGCGAGCCCGGCGAGCGCGCCCGCGCCGAGGCCGAGCCAGGGGGCCAGACCCGCGGCTCCTGCCGGCAGCGCGTGCTCGGCCCAGGCTGTCGCCATGAAGCCGGCCAGCGCGCCAGCCAGCATGATCCCTTCGAGGCCCAGGTTGAGCACGCCGGCGCGCTCGGTGACGATCTCGCCCAGCGCGGCGAGGAGAGTCGGCACCGCGAGGCGGACCCCGGCCGCGAGCACGCCGACCACAAAGCCCGTGGTGAGCAGCGGGTCGAGCTCGCTCATCCGGCCGGCCACCGGCGGCGCGCCAGCGCGTCGGCGACGAGCACGATCAGAATCACGATCACCTGCAGCACCTGGGCGAGCGCGATCGGCAGGCCGAGGGTACTGTGCATGCTCTCTGTGCCGATCGTCAGGATTGCGAAGAATACGCCGGCAAGCAGCACTCCCGCCGGATGCAGGCGCCCGAGCAGCGCGACGAGGATGCCGGTGAAGCCATAGTCACCGGAGATGCCGTCCTTGAGCCGAGCGTGGAGCGCGCTGACCTCGATGATGCCGCTGAGGCCGGCCAGCGCGCCGCTGGTCAGGAACGCGAGCGCGATTGTCGCCCGGACGTCGATGCCGGTGGCGGCCGCCACGCGGGCGCTCGAGCCGACGGCGCGCAGCCGGAAGCCCGCTGTGGTCTTCCACAGGAGGACGTAGATCGCGGGAACGAGCAGCAGCGCGATCAGGACGCCGAGATGGATCCGGCTCCCCGGCACGGTCGGCAGCCGTGCCGCGTCCTCAAGCCGTGCGCTCTGCGGCAGATAACCCGTGGGATCGCGCAACGGCCCCCGCGCCAGATAGGACACGCTGTAGAGCGCGACAAAGTTGAGCATGATCGTGGCGATGATCTCATTGACGCCGCAGCCCAGCCTGAGCCAAGCGGCTAGCGCCGCCCAACCCGCGCCGCCGGCGAGTCCGGCGACGAGCATAAGCGGGATTAGCAGCGCGGCCGGCAGGCTTGCCTGACCAAGGAGCCCGACCAGCGTCCCTGCGAGCGCACCCGCGAAGTACTGACCCTCCCCGCCGATGTTCCAGATGCGGCAGCGGAACGCGACCACGAGCCCGAGCGCCATGATCACCAGCGGGGTCGCTTTGAGCGCCGTTTCGGTCAGCGGGCGAGCGCCGCCCAGCGCGCCGTGCGCCAGGGCCGCATAGGCGGCAACCGGATCCGAGCCCGATGCGGTGATGACCAGCGCGCCGACGCCGAGCCCGACCGCGGCGCCAATCAGCGGCGCGAGGACCGCCCGGATCATGCGCCATGCGCCGGCGCCTCGTGCCGGCCCCCCATCAAGAGGCCCAGCTCTTCGACGTGCGCCGCGCCGGCCCGCCGCTCGCCCGCGATCCGTCCCGCTGAGAGCACGAGGATGCGATCGGAGAGCGCCAGCACCTCGTCGAGCTCGGTCGAGATCAGGAGGATCGCCATGCCGGCGTCGCGCCGCGAGAGGAGTCCGCCGTGCACCTGCTCGATGGCCCCGACGTCCACGCCCCGCGTCGGCTGGCAGACCAGCAGTACGGTCGGTTCCCGCGAGAGAGCCCGGGCGAGAACGACCTTCTGCGCGTTGCCGCCGGACAGCCGCCCGGCCGGAGTTTGACTCGATGCGGCGCGGATATCGAAGGCCTCAACAAGCTGCCGGGCGTGGCGCTCGATGGCGGCCCGATCGAGGATGCCGGCCCGGCTGAAGGGCGCCCTGTCGAAGCGCTCGAGCACGAGATTGTCGGCGATGGCGAAGTCGCGCAGGAGCGCGCGGCCGTACCGGTCGGAAGCGACGTAGCCGAGGCCGGCTGTGAGCCGCTCGCGCGTCGGCGCGACCGTCACGTCATGCCCGGCGAGCAGGATCCGCCCGCGGCGTAGCGGGCGTAGCCCGGTGATTACTTCCTCGAGCTCGCGCTGGCCGTTGCCATCGACACCGGCGATGCCGACGATCTCGCCGGCGTGCACGACCAGATCGATGCCGCGCAACGCCGGCAACCCGCGATCGTCTGCAGCCTCGAGGTCGCTCAGCACCAAGCGCGGTTCGCGCTGGCCGGCCGAGTGGGTCGCGACGACGTCTCCGAGTTCCCGGCCAACCATCAGCTGCCCGAGACCCCGATTGTCGATCTCTCCGGGAAGGACGGTGGCGACCAGCCGTCCGCTACGCAGCACCGCGACCCGATCGGCGAGGCGCAGCGCCTCATCGAGCTTGTGGCTGATGAAGACGATCGAGCGCCCGTCGGCCGCGAGGGTCCGCAGCCCGGCCAGAAGCTCGTCCGCTTCCTGCGGCGTCAGCACGGCGGTGGGCTCGTCGAGGATCAGGATCTCGGCGCCTCGATAAAGCGCCTTCAGGATCTCGACGCGCTGCTGCTGGCCGACCGACAGGCTGTCGACCCGTGCGTCCGGATCGACCGCGAGGCCATGGCGCCGCGCGAGCTCGGTGATGCGCGCCGCAACCGTCCGTCGATCCGCGAGCAGCGGCGCGCGCGGCGAGGGCTGCCCGAGCATCAGGTTTTCGGCGACGCTGAGCGTCGGCACCAGCATGAAGTCCTGATGCACCATGCCGAACCCGTGGCGGATGGCGTCGTGCGCCGAGCGGAAGCGCACCGCCTGCCCGCGCAGCCTGATCTCGCCGGCATCCGGGCGGTACAGCCCGTATAGGATGCTCATCAGCGTCGACTTGCCGGCGCCGTTCTCGCCGAGCAGCGCCAGGATCTCGCCCCGCCGCAGCTCGAGGTCGATCGCATCGTTGGCGAGCGTGCCTCCGGGAAACCGCTTCGTGATGCCGCGCAGCTCGACCAGGGCGGCCGAGCCGCCCACCGGTTGGGAATCGGCGACCACTACTGCGCGACGAATGGCACCTCGAGCGTCCCGGCCCTGATCGCCGCGCGTGCCTCGTCGATCGCGGCGGTGGCCGCGTCGGGCACTTTCGCCGCGAGCTTCGGATTGACCACGATGTCGAGCGCGCCTTCCTTGACGCCATAGCGGATGAACTCGCCCTTGAAGCTGTCGACGGCGGTCTGCTCGACCAGTCGGTCGAAGATCGGCGTCATGTCCCAGACGATGCTTGCGAGCACGGTCTCGGGGCCCAGCTCGGACATGTCGCCGACATAGCCGGTGGCATAGCCTTTCGCCTCCTTGGCGGCCTCGATCGAGCCGAGCGTCGGCCCCTCGCCGCAGCCGATCCAGTAGTCGACCCCGGCGGTGTCGACCTGGGCCAGACCCGCTTCCTTCGCGGCCGAGACGTCGCCCCAGTCGCCGACCGCGGTCACCGTCAGGGTCGCCGCCGGGTTGACCGTCTTGGCGCCGGCGAGCATCGCCTCGCCCATGGCGTGACAGACCGGGATGTCGAAGCCGTACAGCGCGCCGAGATGACCCGAGGGCGAGACGTGACCGGCGAGGATGCCCACGAGATACGCGGGCTCGTAAAACGGCTGATCGTAGTCGGAGACGTTCGCGGCCGTCTGGTTGATGCCGCCGGCCCATGCGAAGTTGATCTTCGGCGCCTCGGCGGCGACCTCGAACACCGCATCCTGGTAGCTGAAGCTGTGCGCCACGATCACCGCAAACCCCTGGTCGACGTAGTCGCGCATCACCCGCGCCACGTCCGCGTCGGCGACAGACTCGGCGAACGCCGTCCGGCTGCCTCTTGTGGCTTCCGCCTCAAGCGCGCGATGCGCGGCTTCCGCCCACGAGTTGTCGTTTTTCGGGCCGATCAGCACGAGCGCCATGCTCGGCCGCTCCTGAGCCACGACCGGCAGCGCCTGCGACGCGAGGACGGCGAGCGCGGCGCCGGCGAGACGGAGCGATTGGTCGGTCATGGCGGGATCCTCGTCCTTTGAAGGGGCTGAACGGTGAGAGGAGCGATGCTCAGGCGGTGCCGAAGCTCACGCCGAGGCGCCGCAGCCAGCGGCGGTACATCACCGCGGCGCGATCGGCGCGTACGTTGAACTCGGCCGCGAGGTCGAGCGGCAGCAGCTCCGGCCGCTGGGATTCCAGGATCGGTCGGTCCTGCGCGAAGATCCCGTCCTGCCAGGCGATCAGATCAGCCTCCGGGAGATCGTGGCCGTAGTTCATGGCCATCCACATCCAGGCCGTGCTCCGTGCCGGCTCGTGCGGCGTGATCGTGAGCAGGATCGAGAAGCGCGGCCCCCGCGATTCCTTGAGCAGGTACGCGCTGAACGGGCGCAGCGCGCGATAGGTATAGGACACCCAGTCGCCCTGGCCAGTGCCGTATGGGTCGGGCTGGTAGACGCGCACCCCAGTCGCCTCCACGCCCTGCTCGGTGATCACCGCCTGATAGTCGGAAATCTCGGGCCGCTCGGGCGTGCCGAGGACATTCTCGTGCACGAACGGGAAGTGGGCGACGTCGAGGAAGTTCTCCACGATCCGGGGGCCGCTCGCGGCGACCGCATAGGGCCCGCACAGCAGCTTCCGGAAGCCGGCATCCTCCCATTCGGGAAACGGCGGCACGTCGCGCGCCGGCTCGCCGAGCGTGACCCAGACCAGGCCATAGCGCTCAGCGGCCTGGTAAGTCCTGACGCGAGCCTTGCGCGGCGGTGGCGCGTCGGGCAGCGCCGGGATGCGCACGCACTGCCCATCGGCGCCGTAGACCCAGCCGTGATAGGGGCATTGCAGCGTGTCGCCATCGACCCGGCCGAGCGACAGCCGGGTGCCGCGGTGCACGCACAGGTCCTGCCAGGCGAGCGCCCGCCCGTCGGCCTGCCAGACGACGATGTCCTCGCCCAGCAGCCGGGCGCCGACCACCCTGCGCGCGGCCAGCTCGTCGCAGCTCACGACCGGATGCCAGTCGTCCACGAGCACGCGATCGGTGATCACGCCGGCACCCTCGCCAAAAGAAGCAATGACGCGGCCGGAAGGATGGCGCGCCGGGCGGCCGATCACAAGCCAAAAGCTGGCCGCCGCTCAGGCCCGCGCCGCCGTGTCGATGCAACGTAACAGGCGGCGCGTCGGACTGACGGGCCAGGAAAGCGGGCCGCGGCGTAACCCGGGAAGCCGCCCGCACGTCGAATTTGCTAACCCTGCAGGTTTGGACTTGCTAAGAGACCGGGAAGAGGGTGGATGATCGGCGCGGCTGCATGGTGGAACGACCACGAGAGCCCGCGCTCTTCCGAGGGGGCCGGTGGAGCGGACTTGCTGGGCTGGCCCTGGCGACGCTCCTGTCGATCCAGGCGCTCCCGGCGAGCGCGGCCGAGAACGAAGTCGTCACAGTCCGCCTGAAAGAAGGGCAGAGCCTGCGCGACCTCGCGGCAGAGCATCTCGGCGATCCTGATCTGTGGGCGGAGATCCTGCGCCTGAACGATCTCTCGGTCGGGGACGTCCACCCCGGCATCGAGCTCAAGATCCCCATCGGTCCGGTGGCGAATGCCAATCGCGCGCTCGCGGAATCCCTGAGGCTGATCCAGCAGGCGACCGAGCAGGGCGCGCGGCTGTTCGCGGCCGACCAGATCGGACAGGCGATCCGCCTGCGCGACGCTGCTCTCGCCAAACGCAAGGGCGGCGAATGGGACGAGGCCGCGCGCCTCGCCAACGATGCGAAAGTGGCCGCCGACAGGGCGCTCGCGTCGGCATTGGCGCAGCGAGACACCACCGCGGAGGCGTTGCTCAGCGACCGCCAGGGCTCGGTCGAGGGCCAGCGTCCGCAGGACCTTCTGTGGACCGAGCGGCTGCTCAACGCGATCCTGACCGAGGAGGAGAAGGTCCGCACGCTTTCCCGCTCGACCGCGCAGATCACGTTCAAGGACGAGAGCCGCCTGCGCCTCAGCCCCAATTCCCAGGCCGTGATCCAGCGCATGCGCCTCGACCCGTTGAGCCGCGAGGAGGAGGCCAAGGTCAGCCTGGTCGAGGGCGACTTCTACGCGCTGCTGGCCGGCAAGAGCCAGCGCAAGAGCTTCGAGCTCGAAGTGCCCGAGGTCCAGACCAACATCGAATCGACCAACTTCTGGGTCCGGCGCGACGTCGCCGGCTCCAAGTTCGCCAACTTCGACGAGCGTACGCTCGCGGTCTCGGCTCAGGGGGAGAGCGTGAGCCTCGGCCGCAACGAGGCGACGCTGGTCCGTAGCGGCGCGCCGCCGAGCGAGAAGATCGAGATCCTGCCCCCGGCGACGCTCGCCGCGCCGCAGGACGATCAGGTGGCATTCGACGCCGCCGTCGAGATGAGCTGGTCGAGCCTGCCCGACGCCGCCGGCTACTGGCTCGAGGTGGCCTACGACCCCAGTTTCAAACGGATGACCTTCAGCCGCTGGGGACTGGCCGAGACGCGCTTCAAGAGCGCGCCGCTCGAGGTCGGGTCCTACTATTGGCGGGTCGCAGGACTCGACAAGTTCGGGCTTCCGGGCGAGCGGAGCGAGGTCTGGCGCTTTCATGTGCGCACCGACGTCACGCCGCCCTATCTGTCGATCGGCGAGCCCGCTGAAGGCGGCATCCTGCGCCAGAGCCCGGTGCCGGTGCGCGGCGAGAGCGAGCCCGAGGCCTCGCTCGAGCTCAACGGCAGCCCGCTGCAGGTCGGCGCGGATGGCCGGTTCGAGGCCTCCTACCAGCCCGAGCCGGGACTCAACCAGCTGACGGTGAAGGCGACCGATCACGCCGGCAATGTCACCAAGAGGTCACGCTCGTTCGTCTTCATGCCGGACGAGCGGGCGGCCGTGGTCTTCGACGACGCCCTGCCGCGGCTTGGCCCGCAGCACTTCGTAACGGCGCGCGATGTGATGTCGATCACGGGTCGCACTAGTCCCAACGCCCAGATCCTGATCCGCTCTGCCGATGGCGCCGGGCGCGCCTCGGCCTACGCCAACGGCGAGGGACGGTTCGGGGTCAACGTGCCGATGCGCGCGGCCGACGAGGCGTTCGATCTGCAGGTCATCGCGCCCTCGGGCTTCGCGAGCGAGGACCGGTTCGAGATCACGGTCGACCAGACCCCGCCGCGGATCGAGTTCGAGATGCCGCCGCCGGCGGTCACCGCGATCGAATGGCTGCCGCTCAACGGCCGGGTCGAGGGCGGCGTCGAGCTGCTCGTCGACGGCCAGCCGGCGCAGCTGGTCGAGGAGGAATTCGACCACACGATCACCCTGCAGCAGGGCGCCAATAAGATCGAGCTGGTGGCGAGCGATCTGGTCGGCAACGTGAGCGTCGAGAAGCTCGAGATTTTCCTCGACCAGCAGCCGCCGGAACTGGTGCGCCGGTCGCTGTCCGCCGACCGGGCGAGCGGCGGCGATGCCGTCACCGTGGAGGTCGTTGCCAGCGACGCCTCCGGAATGAAGCAGGCGGCGGCGTTCAGCCTTCGGGTCGGCGATCATTCACTCAGCGATTTTCTGCGCTTCAATCGAGCCAGCCAGAGCTATCGGTCTACGATCGTTTTGCCGAAGGACATGAACGGAAAGATTGAGCTAAGCGACGTCGAGCTGGAAGATTACGCAGGCAACAAGAAAAGGTATACTTTCAGATAAGCAAGCCGCGAGGACAGGCGGGCAGGAGATCATCTATGCCGGCTCCGTTGCGTGTAATCGGCTTCGTGCCGGGCTGGATCGCGTTGCTCGGCTTTGGCTGGAGCGCGACGGTCGCGGCGCAGGAGGCACCGCTGGTCGTGACCTATGGCCCGAAGGCGTCTACCGCCGAAGGCGACCCGGACTTTCGCGAGGTGATCTTCCTGAGCGTGCCCGACGGTCTCGACGACCGGCTCTATTTGCGGGTGTTCGACCCGGACACCGGCGGCGAGCACGACTTGGTCTACAACGCAGCGGACGATACGCAGGTGCGCTTCACGTTGTTCGGCGGCGAGGGCGCGTACACCGGCGCGGCCGGCGCCGGCGTTGAGCCCGGCGCCCCGCAGCTCGCCGCCGGGACGGCCCTCGGCGAGCAGGTCATCGGCGCGAGCGCCGCTTCGGACGACCGCTGGCAGACGCTGTTCTCGGTCGCCGCCGGGCAGGGCGAAGCGGTCGGCGGCCGGCGGATCTTCCGCCTGCAGGTCGAGGGCATGGCCGGCGACGACGCCAATCTCTACGGCGCTACCCTGAGCCTGCGCGATCGCCGCAACCTGGCGCCGCAGGGTCTCGAGATCGTCGATTTCGCACCAACCGCGCGGGTCCCGGACAAAACGCGGGTAACCGAGCTCCGCTTCCAGGTGCCGGCGGACGCTGAAAAACTGACCATACGCAACTTCGATGCCGCCAGCGGTTCGCTTGCTTTCGTCAGCGCCTTCCGTTCGGCGCCGCTGACGGCGTCGGGGCAAAACGAATGGCGCGAGAGCGAGATCGTCCTCCAGCCAGACGAGCGCGGTCAAATCGCCGCGATCACGATCGCCGGCGGCGACGAGATCCCGAACGACGTGACCCTGGAGATCCGCGATCAGGCGGGGCAGCTGTTGCCGATCGAGCTCCCGCCGCGACTCTGGCGGTCGAACCGGCGGCCGTCGCCCGAGGCCGATGTCGAGCTCCTGGCGAACTGCGTCTCGGTCGCGTTCGATGCCTCGCGCTCCACCGACCCGGAGGGCGACCAGCTGAGCTACGAGTGGCAGTTCGGCGACGGCGAGGCCGGCAGCGGCCGAGCGCTGGTCCATCAGTATCCCGGACCGGGCACTTACGACGCGGCGCTTCGGCTGCACGACAGCTCGGGCCAGGTCGGTAACGGCGCAGTGCGACCGGTTCAGGTGTTCGTAAAGCGGCCGCCCGTGGCGGTCGCCGGTGACGAGCTGGTGGTCGCGCCGGGCGAGACCGTGAGTTTCGACGGCGGCCGCTCGCGCGCCGGCGAGCGTCCGATCGCGCGTTATCTCTGGGATTTCTACGACGGCAGCCGCGCTGAGGGCCAGAACGCCAGTCACGCGTTTACAGCGCCCGGCCGCTACAACGTCACGCTTCGTGTCGAGGACGACAGCAGCCCGCCCTGCAACTTCTCGACCGCTCAGCGGATCGTGCAGGTCAATGCGCAACCGGTGGCGGTCGCGGGCGAGGACCAGCGTCTCGCGACCGGCCAGACCCTCTCGCTCGACGGCGGGCGCAGCTACGACGTCGACGGCGGCATCGTCGCCTATGAGTGGGACCTGGGCGACGGCACGATCAAGTCCGGCGCCACGGCGCAGCACACCTACGATGCGCCCGGTACCTACGTCGCGACGCTGACCGTGCAGGACGACGCGGGCGTCGCCAACAGCCGCGCCTCGAGTGCCGTGAAGATCCAGGTCAACGCGCCCCCGGTCGCCGAGGCCGGGCCCGATCGCCACGTCGCGATCGGCGAGGTGATCACCTTTGACGCCGCCGCGTCGACCGACCCGGATGGCAAGTTGATCGCGTACCAATGGGAGTTCGGCGACGGCGCCCGCGGCGACGGCCAGCTTGTCCATTACGCGTACCCCCGCGCTGGGGTCTACCAGGTAAGGCTCACGGTTCGCGACGATTCCGCAACGGACACCAGTGTCGCGAGCGACGGCCTGACCGTCGTAGTCAACGAGCCGCCGCTCGCGGATGCCGGCCCGGATCAGAGGGTGAGCTCGAGCGAGGTCCGTTTCGATGCCACTGGCTCGCGCGACCCGGACGGGGAGATCGCCCGTTACGAATGGGATTTCGGCGACGGCACCAGCGGTGTTGGGCGGAGCCCGGTGCACGTCTACAAGTCGCCGGGCGCCTACCTGGCCCAGCTCACGGTCACCGACGATTCCGGCACCGTGCGCAGCAGCGCCACCGACGCCATGCAGGTCGTCGTCAACGCTGCGCCGATCGCCGACGCCGGGCCCGACTTGGTGGGTGCGCCGGGCCAGGAGCTGACCTTCGCCGCTCAGGGCTCGATCGACCCCGACGGCGACGTCGCCGAATATCTGTGGTCGTTCAAGGAAGGCGCCGAGGCCAACGGCCCTCAGGTGCGCTACACCTTCGATCGGCCCGGCGTGTACAGCGTGCGCCTCAGCGTGCGCGACGACACCGCCCAGGACAAGGCGATCGACTACGACGAGGCCAAGGTCGTGATCAACGCGCCGCCGGTCGCCCGCTCAGGCCCCGACCGGCGGGCCGCGCCGGGCGATGCGGTGACCTTCGATGCCGGCAACTCATTCGATCCCGACGGCGAGATTGTCACCTGGCGCTGGGACTTCAGCGATCAGGGCGAGCCGACTTTCAGCCCGGAGGTGGTGCGGTCCTATGCGGCGCCTGGGGTTTACACCGCGCAGCTAACGGTGACCGATGACAGCGGCGCGATCAACGCCGTCGCCCGCGACGAAGTCGAGATCCGGATCAACCACCCGCCGGTCGCCTCAGCGGGAGCGGACATCGTCACCTCCGATACCACCGTCACGCTCGACGGCTCGGGATCGGCGGACGCCGACGGCGATGCCCTGACCTACCGCTGGGATTTCGGCGACGGCTCGCCGGCTGGCGCTGGGGCGGTGGTCACCCATACCTATGCCGAGGGCGGCAGCTACCCCGTGGTGCTCACAGTCGACGACGGCACCGGCCTTCGGAACGCCACCGCGACCGCGGCGATCAGCGTAGCTATCAACCGCTCGCCGATTGCGGTTGCCGGCGGCAACAAGGAGGTCTGCGCCGGCGATGTCGTGGTGTTCGATGGCAGCGCCTCCAGCGACCCCGATGGCGGGCTGCTCCGCTACCGCTGGGACTTCGGCGACGGCAGCACGGCGGACCTGGTCAACCCCACCAAGACTTACGACACGGGCGCCCTCTACCCGGTCACGCTGACGGTCCAGGACGAGTCCGGGTTCGCCAACGATCACCACACCGACCGGATCGTGGTGAAGGTCGACGAATCGCCGCTGGCCGAGGCCGGAGCGGACCAGGAGGTCTGCGCCGGCGCCGAGGTCCACTTCGACGGCTCGGGCTCACGCGATTTCGACGGCGTGGTCAATCGCTTTACCTGGGACTTCGGCGACGGCGTCACCGGCGGCGGCGATCGGCCGGTCCACGTGTACAGCCTGCCCGGAAACTACCGCGTGATGCTGAGCATCGAGGGCGACCAGGCCGGGCAGTGCGACAACACCGACACCGACGAACTCACCATCAGGGTGGTCGAGGCGCCGGTCGCAAAGATCAGCGGCCCGAGCGCGGTAGCGGTCGGCGCGAGCGCCACTTTCGATGCCAGCCAATCGTCTGGCGCGACCGGACGGATTCAGCGCTGGCTCTGGGACTTCGGCGACGGCGTCACCGCCGAGGGTCCGACAGTCGCACACGCCTATGGGAAGGCCGGCCCCTATGTGGTCCGGCTGTCGATCGAGACCGATGCCACCGCCAGCGAATGCAATGCCACGGCGGTGCAGCACTACGTCGTCGCCAACGCGCCGCCGATTGCCGATGCCGGCGCGGATCGCCTGGTCGGGGTAAATCAGGAGGTCCTGTTCGACGGCTCGCACGCCCGCGACCCCGACGGCGCAATCACGTCGTGGCTCTGGGATTTCGGTGACGGCGCCACTGCGTCGGGCATGAACGTCCGCCATCGCTTCCGCACCAGCGGGGAATTCCCGGTCACGCTCACGGTGACCGACGACACCGCGCTCGAGAACAACCGGGCGAGCGCGACCGTGCTCGTGACCGTCAATGCGCCGCCCGAGCCGGTCATCGCGGCGCCCACCGCCGCCTGCCCGGCCGAGGTGGTAGCATTCGACGGCGGGCAGTCGCGGGACGCCGACGGCGCGATTGCGCACTACGCCTGGCGCTTCGGCGACGGCGGCGAAGGGGAAGGGGCCGAGGTCACCCATGCCTACACGGCACCCGGTCGGTACTCGGTCGCGCTCCTCGCCGATGACGGCCGCGGCCTCAACAACAGTCGCCAGCAGCGCATCCTCGATCTCCACGTCAACCGGCCGCCGCGCCCCCTGGCGGGCCCCGATCGCGCGGTCTGCCCCGGCGAGGCCGTGACCTTCGACGGCGCCGCCTCGAGCGACTGGGACGGCGCACTGGTCGGCTACCACTGGGATTTCGGCGACGGCACCACGGCGGAAGGCGCGCAGGTGACCCACGACTTCGAGCAACCTGGGGTGTACCGGGTCCGCCTGTCGGTCACCGACGACTCCGGCGCGAGCTGCGCCACGGTGACCGATACCGCGCAGGTGCACGTCAACGCCCCGCCGGTCGCGGTCGCCGGGGACGATCGCCAGGGCTTCGTCGGCGGCGCCTACGACCAGCTGTTGTTCGACGCCGGGGCGTCGACCGATGCCGATGGTCAGCCGCTCAGCTATGTGTGGGACCTGGGCGACGGCGTGACCCGAACCGGCGAGAAGGTCCTGCACGCCTACGCCAAGCCCGGCGAGTACGTGGTCCGCCTCGGCGTCGCCGACAACACCGGCCTCACCTGCGGCCAGACCTGGGACGAGATCAAGGTCGACATGCGCACGCGCGATCAGGCGCAGGAGCAGGCGGAGCGCTAGGTCCGGTCGCGCAGTGCGGCAAGCTCATGCGGCTCAACCTTCGCACCAAGCTCCTGCTGTTCGCGATCGCGATCGCGATCGTGCCGCTGCTCGTAGCCGGCCGGACCATGATCCGGATCGCTCAGGACGAGCTGAAGAGCTCGGCGAACGAGCAGCTGGTCGGGACCGCACAGCAACTGGTGGAGGAGATCAACGACCTGTACGAGCGCACCTGGCTGGCGCCGCTGGTCCTGATCCGGAACGCCATCGACGACGAAAACTTGAGCGTCGAAGGCAAGATCTCGCTGCTCACGATCGGCATCGCCGACATTCCCGACATCGTCGCCCTGCAGGTGACGGTCGAGGGCGCGGCCCTGCCGCTGGTCGTGGTCAAGGATGCCTTCGCCGACAAGATCAGGGCAGCCGGGCTCGAGCCGCTTGAAATTCTGCGTGTGCCCACCAGCCTGATCGAGAACTTCCGCAAGAGCGACGACGTCTATGCGCGGGAGATCCGCTATCTCCCGCAGACCGACGACTGGCTGGCGACCGTGGTGCTGCCGCTGAAGACCTCATTCGGGGGCGCGCGCAGCTCATTGTCGGCGCGGATCGATCTCGACCAACTGCGTCAGCTCGTCAGAGACCATCCGTTCAACCGAACGGGCGTCCTGACCATCGTCGACGTGCAAGGGCACAAGATATTCGATCCGCAGCAGACCGACCTCACGGATCACGCGATCGTGGCGGAAGCGATCGGCATGCTGGCGGCACGCACGCCGATCATCAGCGTCGAGCCTTATCAGCGCCCGGACGGCGACGTGATGCTCGGCGCGTTCGCCTTTCCCCGCCCGTTCGACTGGGCGATCCTGGTCGAGAAGCGGCAGCGCGATGCCTATCTCGCGGTCGAGAAGATGCTGCACAGCCTCGGCCTCTGGTCGCTGATCGGCCTCGCCGTGGCGGGCGCGGGCGCGATCGCGCTCGCGCTCAGGATCAGCCGGCCCATCGTGAAAATCGGCCGCGTCGCCAATGAGGTCGCCCTCGGCAATTTCGAAGCCCGCGTACAAGGCGTCCGCTCGCGCGACGAGATCGGCGATCTGGCCAAACGCATGAACGACATGGTGGTCGGGCTGAGCGAGCGCTTTCAGCTCGCCAAGTTCGTCTCCGCCGAGACCATGGCGGCGATCAAGGGCGCCGACTTCCGCGGGGTCCGCCTGGGCGGCGAGAGGCGTCGCGCCACCATGCTGTTCTGCGACATCCGCGGCTATACCGCGTTCGCCGAGCGCCACGATCCGGAGGCCGTGGTCGAGGTCCTGAACCTCTACTTCCAGCAGCAGGCCGACATCGTCGCGAAGCATCACGGTGACGTTGACAAGTTCGTGGGCGACCAAATCGTCGCGGTGTTCCAGGACCAGGAGATGGAGCGCAACGCCGTGCGGTGCGCGCTGGAAATCCAGAGCGCGACCGACGAGCTGGGCCGACAGCATCCGGACTGGGATCTCGAGGTCGGCATCGGTATCAGCACCGGCGAGGTGATCATGGGGGCGATGGGCAGCAAGAATCGGATGGATTTCACGGTCGTCGGCGACAACGTGAACCTTGCGGCCCGCCTCTGCGCGCACGCCGCTCCGGGACAGACCCTGCTGACCCAGAGCACCTACGAGGCGATCGCCGACTGCCCCGAGTTTACAGCGGCGCCGCTCACGCCGATGGCGGTCAAAGGCAAGCGCAAGCCGTTGCCGGTCTATGAGGTGGGTCCCGGTACGACGGGCACCGAGCGCCGGGCCAGGGCGACCGCCTGACCGACACGAGGTCCCCGGTTCGAAGCCACTCCGACTCCCCATGTGAAGGGGCTTCTGCATCCGCACTCGAGCCCGAGCTGATCATCTGCGACGAAGCGGCGTCCGGGCTCGACGTCTCAATTTAGGTGCAGGTCATCGAGCTGTTGAAGCAATTCCGGGACGCCTGCGCGCTGTTCTACCCGTGTACCCAGGGGTGATTGGGCCATGGTAGAGACAGTCCCACCCACATCACTCCGGACGCTTACGGCAAACTCTCGCCTTCCTCACGCGACCGCGCGCTGACGCCGCCGTTCCGCCTGGACGTCCGGATCGGGTTCCGGGCTCGCCGCGAGCAGCGCCTGGGTATAGGGGTGCTGAGGTCGCTCGAAGATCTGCTCGCAGGTGCCGAGCTCGACGATCTTGCCGCTTTGCATGACCGCCACGCGATCCGCGAGGTCGCGCACCACAGCGAGGTCGTGCGCGATGAACAGGTAGGACAGCCCGAAGTCGTCGCGCAGCTCCTTCAGCAACTCGATCACCTGCGCCTGGATCGAGACATCCAGCGCGGACACCGCTTCGTCGCAAATGATCAGCTCGGGCTCGAGCGCGAGCGCCCGGGCGATCGCGATCCGCTGCCGCTGCCCACCCGAGAACTGGTGAGGGTAGCGGCGCAGATGACCCGGCTCCATGCCGACCCGCTCGAGCAGCTCCGCTGCCTTGTCGCGCCAGCGCGCGCGTGGCAGCACGTCCCGGTGAATCGCCCATGGCTCGGAGATGATGTTGAACACGGTCATGCGCGGGTTGAGCGAGGCGAAGGGGTCCTGGAACACGACCTGGAACGCTCGGCGGAAGGCCAGCAGCCGGTCCGCCTCGAGCGTGAAGATGCGATCGCCATGGAACCGCGCCTCGCCTGAGGTCGGTTCCTCGAGGCGCAGCAGCGTGCGCGCAAGCGTCGATTTGCCGGAGCCGGATTCACCGACAATGCCCAGGGTCTCGGCCGCACCGACCTCGAAGCTCACGCCATCGAGCGCGCGCACCACCTCGCCGGTCTGCCGGCGCATCAGGCCGGCCGTGATCGGGAAGTGCTTACACAGATCGCGGACCTCGAGAAGGACGGCAGCGGACCGCGGCGACCGCGCGGCTTCAAGCGGGCCGCGCCCGGGGATCGCCGCGAGCAGCCTCCGCGTATAGTCCTCGCTCGGCGCCTTGAAGACCTCGCGCACTGTCCCGCCCTCGACGATCCGGCCCCGGTGCATGACCGCGACCCGATCGGCGACGTCGGCAACCACTCCGAGATCGTGCGTGATCAGCAAGAGGCCCATGCCGGTCTCGGCCTGGAGCTGCTTCAAGAGCTCGAGGATCTGCGCCTGCACGGTGACGTCGAGGGCGGTCGTCGGCTCGTCGGCGATCAGGACGTCCGGGCGCAACGCGAGCGCCATCGCGATCATGACCCGCTGCCGCTGGCCGCCCGAGAACCGATGGGGGTAGTCGTCGACGCGCCGCGCCGGATCGGGAATCCCGACATGATCGAGCAGCGTGATCGCGCGCTCCTTGGCTGCGCGCCGGCCCATCGAGCGGTGCGCCCGAAGCGCCTCCTCGATCTGAAACCCGACCGTGTAGACCGGATTTAGATGCGCGAGCGGGTCCTGAAAGATGATCGCGATCCGGTCGCCATTGATCCGGCGCCGCTCGGCCGCGCTCATCGTCAGAAGGTCCTTCCCCTCGAACAGGATCTCCCCGCCCGTGATGTAGCCGGGCGGAGTGTCTAGGATGTTCATGATGGCCGCTGCGCTGACGCTCTTGCCCGAGCCGCTCTCGCCCAGGAGCGCGAGCGTCTCGCCGCGATCGAGGTGGTAGTCGACCCCGACGAGCGCATGCACCGTGCCCTGCGCGGTGTGGAATTCGATCGCGAGGTTCTTGACCTCGAGCAGGTGGTGCGGCTCAGCCATCGCGTCGCCTCGGGATCTCGAGTCGCCAGCGCTGCTGCGGGTCGGTCGCGAGCCGCACCCAGCCCGAAAGCAGGTTGAGGGCGAGCGTGGTCAGCATGATCGCAAGACCGGGAAAGAAGGAAAGCCACCAGGCGCTGTTCAGGTAATTGCGGCCCTGCGCGACCATCAGGCCCCAGGTGACCTCGGGCGGCTGGATGCCGATGCCGAGAAAGCTCAAGGCGGACTCGGCGAGCATGACAAAGGCGAAGTCGAGGGTCGCGACCGTGATCAGCGTCGGCACCACCAGAGGCGCGATATGGCGGGCGAGAATGCGGCCCGTGCTGGCGCCGAGCACGCGCGCGGCGTTGACGTACATGCGCTCCCTGATCTCCAGCACTTCGGCCCGGGTGGTGCGGATGTAGACCGGCATGCGGGTGATCGCGAGCACCAGGACGAGATTCGCGACCCGCGGCTCGAACATGTAGAGGATGACCACCGCCAGCAGCAGCGAGGGGAAGCTCATGATAATGTCGGCAAAGCGCATGATCAGGGTGCCGAGCCAGCCGCCGGAATAGCCTGCGATCAGCCCGAGCATGCCGCCCGCGACCATCGCGACGACCACCGCGGCCGTGGCCACGCCGATCGTGTTCTGGGCGGCTACGATGATGCGCGGCAGGATCGGGCGCCCGAGCGCGTCGGCACCCAGGATGAACATCCAGCCCTGTTGGATCGAGCCGGGAGGCGCGTTGCGCATTTTGAGGTTCATGCCGGTGCCGACGTCGCCGAGCAGCGCCGGGCCGAATACCGCGCAGAACGCCATCAGAAGCAAGAACACCGACGCGGCGCAGGCGAGCTTGTCGCGCCAGAGCATCGCGAGCGCGGCGGCGAGCGCGCCTCGTGGCTCGGGGATCGGGGCCGCCGGGCTGTCCGCGCGCGCCATCAGTGATGCCGGATTCGGGGATCGAGCAACGCGTAGGCGATGTCGACCAGGATGTTGAGGATGAAGATGGCCGCCGCGGTCACGACGATCGCCGCCTGGACGAGGGCGAAGTCGCGCTGGACGATGGCGTCGATCATCAGCTTGCCCACGCCGGGGAAGCCGAACACGGTCTCGACGATCACGGCGCCGTTGAGCAGGCCGGCTGCCTGGTCGCTCGCCACCGTGATCACGGCCAGCATCGAGTTGCGCAGCGCGTGGATGAAGATCACGCGCTCCTCGCCGAGGCCCTTGGCGCGCGCCGTCTTGACGTAGGCTGACGAGAGTGCGCCGATCATGGCGCCGCGCACCACCTGGACGAGCAGGCCGAACGGCCGCACGAGGAGCACCCCGATCGGCATGATCCAGTAGATCGGCGGGCCCATGCCCGAGGTCGGCAGCCAGTGAAGCGTCACCGCGAACAGGATGATACCGCTGATCGCGATCCAGAAATCGGGCGCGCTCGCCCCGAGCAGCGAGAGCACCGATGCGACGCGATCGAATGCGCCGCCCGGGCGGTAGGCGGCGAGCGAGCCGATCACGATCGCAAGCGCGAGAGCCAGGCCCATGGTGATGCCGGCGAGCTTGAGCGTCGTCGGCATCGCTTCAAGCACCACCTCGAGCGCCGGTCGACTCTTGCGGATCGACTCGCCGAGATTGCCCGAGGCGAGGTCGCCGAGGAAACGGCCGAACTGCACGATCAAGGGATCGCTGAAGCCGTACTTGTCGCGGAACTCCTGGCGGGCCTCGATCGATGCGTCGAGCGGCAGATAGAGATTGGCGGGATCGCCGGTCAGCCGGGCGAGAAAGAAGACGGCGATGATCAGCCCCGCGAGCGATATCAGGCTCTGCAACGAGCGCCGCGCTATGAAGCTGCCCATTGCTCGCCCGGCCTAATGCATCGAGGCTCGGTCTTCCCCAGCCCGCCTCCGCCTGGCGCAGCCTAGTCGGCAAACTTGATCTGAGCGAGCTGCAGTTCGCTGTTGGTCGAGATCGACGGCGTGAATTTCACGCGCGGACCGACCCGGGTGTAGCCGACCATGTGATAGAGCATGACATCCGCGACGAGGTCCTCGTAGATCCGCCGGAAGGCCTCCTGCCAGAGCTTGGTGCGCTCCTCGCCGGTCGCGACCGTCGCGCTCTCGATCAGACCATCGAGCTGCTTGTCGCTGAGCACCGACTGGGCGCCGTTCGAGTGATACTTGAAGAACACGGTAAAGACCGCGTCGCCGTTGTTGTTGTCGTGCATCGTCTGGTGCAGCGTCGGCGGGCGATCCTCGGCGTATGGCTTGGTGTAGATGTCGACCCACTCGGCCACTTCGACCATCCGGAGCTTCACGTTGAAGCCGACGGCTTGGAGCATGGCGAGAATCGCCTCCATCGATTCGGTGGCGTTCGGGTAGATCTCGATGCGTCCGAGCAGGGTAATCTCGTCGTCGACCGGCACGCCGGCGCCGCGCGCCTCCTCCAGCAGGGCCATGGCCTGATCAGGATCGTACGGCCACACCTTGAGGTTCGGGTTGTGGCCGTTGATGCTGGGCACGACCAGCTGGGTCGCCGGCACGACGTCCTTCGGGAATATGGTGCCGATCAGAGCCTGGCGGTCGATCGCCAGGTTGAGCGCCTTGCGCACCCGGACGTCGTCCAGCGGCGGACGCGTGACGTCGATGCGCAGCGCAGTGGTCTCCGAATTGAAGTAGCTGAAGTCCATCGACGGGTCGGTCGCGTCGAGCTCCGTGATGTTGGGCGCGATGTCGGCCTCCCCGGTCGCGACCATCCCCGCCCGGACCGACGACTCGGTGCGCCAGACGTAGGTCGCCTTCTCGACCTCCGGCTTCTCGCCCCAATAGCCGTCGAAACGCTCGAGGACCACGCTCTCGCCCGGCATCCAGCTCACGAACTTGTACGGCCCGGTGCCGACCGGCTCGCGCGTGCGCTCGTCCATGACGGTGCTCGGCGAGACCACCGTCATCGTACCGAGCATGGTCGGCAGGATCGGCGCGGGCTCCGCGGTGGTTACGTCGAGGGTATAGGTGTCGACCGCTTTCGGCGTCACCTTCATCCCGCCGAAGAACTTCAGACGGATCTCGCAGTCGATCTTCTCATTCAGGGTCCGCTTGATGGAAAAGACGGCGCTTTCGGCATTGAAATCGGTGCCGTCGTGGAACTTTACGCCCTGCTTGAGCTTGAAGCGCCAGGTAGTGGAATCGACCCGCTCCCAGGACTCCGCAAGTCGAGGCGTGATGCTGCCGTCGTCGGGATCGATCTCGGTGAAGGTCTCGGTGATGTTCTGCTTGACGATGCGGCCGACGTTCGACCGGCTCGCCTCGCAGGGGTCAATGATATCCGGCTCCTCGGACAGCACGATGGTCACGCTCTTGTCCTGCGCCTGCGCGCTGCCCACCGTGAACGCAACCGCCATCGCCGCGAGCGACACCGCCCGCCAGAAGCCTCGCGTCGCCTCGGCCACCTGAGTACCCTCCCACTCCCCGCGCGGGCGTGTCGATCCGCGCATTGCCCGCCCGATGCCCCTGATTGCCCGAGCTTACTGGTCCGGGATGCTCGTTTCAACTCGGCTTCCGAAGGCTCCCGCCGCCGTTCGACCACTGCGCGCCCGGCGACGACGATTCAGACGGAGCCAGGGCCGCTGCGAGTCTGGCGCGAGGCAAGGGATACGAATCGCCCGGAATCCACAAATCGGTTCCGGCCGTGATTTCGTCAGCGCGCCGAATACTGTGGCAATAAGATGGAGTACTACGGCAGCGGTTGCGGAAATTTTCGTGAGTGCCTGCAGGCGCAGCCGGCTGCGGGCACCTCTCCAAGTGACGCCGAGGTCAGTCGAACAGCTCGTCGCCGGTTGGCTCGAGGTGCGGCGTCTGGTTCATGTTCTGGCGGAGGCGTGAGAGCTCCTGGTACATGCGCCGGCGGGCGCGGCTCTGATTGCCGAGCGGGCGGTGCTCGGGCAGGCAGTGCCAGGGGTTGATCGAGAGCCGCCGGGCGAACTCCTCGTGCGCCCTGGTGTCGAACCGCTGGCGCGCGATGTGGACGGTCGCCGCAGGCACGAACGGCGAGAGCCTTTCCGGCCAGCGCACAGAGGCGTTCTCGATCGGCATCAGGTGCGGATCGACCTGCACCTGGACCATGATGTCGAACTCGACGTCCTGCTCCGCCAGGGTCGCCACCATATTGTCGTGGAGGTAGTTGCGTGGTACCCGCCCGAACGGCACGCCCGGGATCTCGGTGATCACCTTCGACTTGGGCACGAACGAGTACATCATCGCTTGGCCGTCGCCGAGAAGATAGGGCACGCAGCTCCAGTAACGGGCGCCGAGCGGATTGTACTGCGTCTCGTTCCACAATGACTGCATAAAGAAGTCGAGCAGGTGCTGGTCCAGCGGGTTCAAGAAATAGAACACCGGCATATCGCGGAAGCTCCAGATCTGGAGCTTGGCGTTCTCGCGCGTGTTCGGCGTCACGAATGTCGGCGTGCAGACGCCCATCATGTCTTGGGTGTGTTTCTCGTCGTCCAGGAGCTTCGGCCCGGGCACGTCCATGAGCTTGATCGCCATGCTGACGAAGCCGACGTCCTCGATGTCGGGCGGCAGATTCGGCCCCGGCCCTGAATAACGCACGTACGCCGGGAAGGTGCGCGGGGTCGCGAAGATGCCGCGGCGCATGTGCTCCGGCAAATCGTCCCGAATCGTGACCTCGGCCCTGACGACGCCGTGGGTCTTGGTGTTGCCTCCGCGCTCGAACAGGCCGGGCCGGTAGGTCCGCAGCATGTAGCCGCCGAAGCTCGCGATGATCGACTGGAGGCTCTCCTCCTCGTCCGGGTAGATCCGCTCCTCGGCGAGCTTCAACCCTTCGTTCGCCCGCTTGCGATTTATCAGATACTGGATCAGTCGAGCGAGCGGCTCGCGGAAGACGCGGTTGAAGCCGGGGCGGAAGAACGGCTCGAGCCGGCGCTCGACATGCAGGCCGCGCTCGAGACCCCGGTGCAGCATCCGCAGCGGCCTCTGCCAGCGGCCGAGGCTCGGAGCGGGGGGAATCGGCGTGGCGATCGGCGCGGTCGAGGGCGCGCTCGCGATGTAGCGTAGCGCCCGGATGCCGGGCAGGAAGAAATAGGCGCCGCCCTTGACCGTGACGAACTGCGGCAACCCCTCGATGCGGCGCGCGGGCAGGCCCGGCCGGGGAATCGAGAAGACGCTTAATCGGTGAGTGCCCGCAAAGGCGGCGCGACTGACGCGGCGCGGGTCGCTCTCCTCGGAGAGGCCCGCAAACGGCGGCAGCGCGGTCGAGGTGTCTGCGAAACCTGGCAGCTGTGCGCGGCTGCCCAGAAGCGGATCGCTCTCCTCGCTGAGGCCGGCGAACTTGGTGCTCTGGATCCAGGCATTCTGCACGAACTCGAACTGGCGCGAGAGGTTAGCGACCAGGCAGATGAAATGCAGCCCGCGCTCCTCCCTCTCCGCGATCGGATTGAGCGCGTCCTCGGGCGGAAGCTCGGTGCCGTACTCGCGCCCGCGCCGCAGCAGGCGATGGAAGCGCGTCGAAGCGACGAGATCGTCTCGGAAGGAGCTGCTTTTGAAGCCGAGCGCGCGCAGCAGGCGCGCGATCAGGCCCCTGGTGCCGGCGGGCAGATCGCCGGTGCGCGGATTGGCGCGCCGGATATGGGCACCGATCGGGCAGCGCAGACCGTCCGGGTCGGAGGCATAGGTGAAGTGGTTCGAGGCGACCTCCTTGAGCGCCGGCCCCACGCCTTCGATCGGATCGTGGGTCAGCGGCACCAGCGGCGCGCCCGACCGGGTGCGCCCGACCATGGCCTCGGCCAGGCGTCGGCGCTCTTCCGGCATTCCGTTCGCCTCCCGGTCGAGGAACTGCCAGAAGCCGCGGACGTCCTGATGGAGCTGCCGAAACACCAGGTAACTGCCATTGCGCCCGAGGTCGCGGCGGTTGGGAGCGTCCTCCGCGGCAGCCAGATCCAGCGCCCTCGGGTCCGTGCTCGGGTCAATCAGGGGTCGCTCGGTGTAGCGTCCGTATTCGTTGCGGTAGCCGAGCACGATCTCGCCCGGAGCGACCACGTTCACGAACTCGGCCTGCTCCTTGTCGTCCGGATCGAGCGCGCGCCGCCAGTCGAGCTGCGGCTGGCTTAACCCGTCGGCGAAGCCGAACGGCTCGATCTCGCCCATGTCGAAAGTGTCGAGCCGGGCCTGGATGCTGAACGCAGCGTCCCAATCGGGCCCCTTGACCGCTTCGGCCCATGCCTCGAGCCCATTCTCTCGCGCATAGAGCATCACCAGGACATGGGGTACGCCGTCGGGGCGCCCGCCCCACAGCCATTCGGACGGGGCATTGGCGCCGACGTCGCCGAGGCGCCGCGAGCGGCTCGCGTCGGCCGCCATGCCAGCGAGGAACTCTTCCGAGAATCCACGCAGGACGTCCTCCGGAACGCCCAGCCACTCGAGACCCTCGCGGGTGAGCGCCACCTGGAGCGCGGTATCCGGCGGCGGATCGGTCTTAAGGGCGCTGGTCACGGGGGCGGTCTGCAGCCACCTTTGCGCCGCCTCCCGATCCGCCACCTTGAGCAGCAGAAAGCACGCCTCCGTCAGTCGGCCGTGGCCGAAGCGCACGAGAGCTTGCAGGTCGCTGAAATCGATCTCGGCCGGGTTATCCGAAATGGCCACCGGAACAGCCCTCACAGGAGGCTCAGCCATTCCCTCGCCTCCCTGTCGGTGATCGGCCTGCGCTCAATGCCCTCGCGGATCCGAGTGTTGCGCTCGAGATCGACCACGGAGAGACCCGGATAGGCGTTGTACCAGACGTCGGTTGGCTGCTGATGCCGCCGGAGCAGGCGCTTGTACACCTGCTCGTTCCTGGCGCCGCCCTTGATCAGCCAGTCGGTTCTCGGGTAGCCGACGAAATTGCTGAAGACCAGGTTGATCCCCCAGGCCACCCGGTTGATGAAGTCGTCCATGTAGCTCTCGACGCTGCCATCATAGTTGCTCGCGAAGAATGCGCGCTTCCGGTCATTCATCAGCACCCAGCGGGCGAAGTGAATGGTGCGCACGCGGGTCAGATAGCCGCGATTGAAGATGTGACGCGTCGAATAGTTGAGGAGCCAGAGCAGGAACATCGTGGTCCAAAGACGGAAGCGGCCGGGTTTGATGTCGCCGAACACGGTGAACTGATTGGTGATGGCGTAGTCTTCGATCTCGGCGGCGCGCCGGACGTACGCGCCCTCCGGGCGAGGCGCGATTTCGGGATCGGCCTTCTCGCGCGAGCGCAGCTGGTAGACGAGCAGCGGCGAGGCGATCAGCAGGAAGGGCGCGAGCAGCAGCAGAGCTATCTGCACGCTGATCTTGTCGAGAGCGTTGCGCAGACGCCAGCCAAGCGGCGTGGGCGCTTCCGGCGTGAGCGCCAGGCGGCCAGCTTGCTGCTCGGCATCGACGAAGCTGACCAGCCGGTCATGCAGTGCGACCGGGCTCTCGCCATCAGATCCAACGGCAGCGCCGTTTTGCAGGTGATCGACCAGCGCGCGATGGAGGGCGTGCTCCTCGTGGATCTGCACCACGGTGCGCCCGATCCAGTTGACGTAACTCGCCGCCGAGGGCTGCTCGTGCCGCTTCATCCACTCGAGAACGTCGCTCTCGGGCGAGAAGTCCTGACAAAACGCAAAGACTTGGCGCAGACCGGCGCCAGCCCGGCTGACCAGATCGTCCAAGAAGGCATCAGCTGGGCCATCGAAATCGCCCAGGAATGCCAGCGACGTCTGCCACTTCGCAGGGGGGAGGCCGTAGATCGTGATGTCTTCGGCAGTCGGCGCCTCGAGGATGACGAAACGGGCGAAATGCAGGCGCTCGAACTGGCCGAACGGAACCACAGCGTTCTCGGGGTCGGCCACCCCGGGCTGGTGTCGCTGGTTCATCGAGGCGAGCAGATCATGCAGCTCCTGCTCCCGACCCGCGGCAATCGGCGCCAGGACCATGAAGCTCGATTGCGGCGTCATGTGGCTCGTCCAGCCTTCGAGCTGCGGACTAGAACTGTAGGGCAAAGTCGATCAGGCGCTGCTTGCCCCAGTAGACCTTGCCCAGATACACGCCGGGGCTGATCTCCCGGATCTCGTCGCGGATCCAGTGCGCGACCAGCGAGGTCTCGGAGTAATCGAGCACGATGCATTCCTCGCCATCGAGCCAGCTTTGCGCCTTGTAGACCTTGGCGATGATGGCATTGAGGCCGAGCGGCAGTATTTTGTTCCTGAGGACCCCGTTCTTGGCGTCGAAAACCTTGCCCTGCCAGGCGAAGAGGTTGATGAACTTCGCTATGTCCGGGCTGAAGGTGGTGCCGGGGGCGACGATCGCCGTTCCGGTCGCCTCACCATCGGGAATGTCGCCGGGCTCGCTGCTGGTGAACAGCTCATCGAGCTGCGCTTGGGACATTTTCAGCAGCCGCTGCACGTCATAGGGCATTGTCGCTGTTCCCGCTTCAGCATGAGGATCGCGCGCTGCTGATTGCGTGGCTTTCGTGGCCATCGTCGCCCACCCCCTGACTGACAGTTCCTATGTACGAGCTCGCATGGGCCGCAGCCTTGCTCCTCAGTTCTGCGGCACGATACGACACTCGGCGCGAGATTGCATAGAAAAGGCGAGTTGGTCTCGTCCGACTGACATTTCGGGTTGCGGTGTCGCGGCTCCGTCACTGAGCGCTGCCGAAAGCTCGGCCAGTACGGCCCGCCGCCGCAGCGGGCCCGTGCCCAGCGCGGCGCCCGGATCGGCGCCTGCAGCCTCAACCATGCGCGAGACCGCGCCACGCAGCGGCGCAAGGTCGTCGACGAGCCCGAACTCGATCTCGGCTGCCTCGCCCTCTGCGAGCCGGAGAACGACGGGCGTCAGGCGCTCGCCGCCAGGGAGGCGGGCCGCCAAGCCGAGACCGGCTTCCCGCAATGACAGCTCGAGCGCACCGGCGCTCGCATCCCCCGAGCGGGCACCTCCGGCCACGATCAGTCGCGATAGCTGTGGCCGGCCATCGACGCTCAGCGAGCTGATCACCCCGCCCGTGGGCGCGCCGTGCTCGAGCGTGACATAGCCCACGAGCGTCGTTGCGCTTCCCGCCGTCGCCCCATCGCCGCAGGCGAGCCTGATCTCGTGGCGGTCAGCACCGCGAGCGATGTCGCGGGCCCGGCAGCGACTTCGCTCAAGTGTGATCTTCTCGGCACCGGGCGCAGAGAGAGCAGTCAGGCAGACGTCGAGCCACCGGATGTCGGCGTCGGCGAACCCCGCTGCGACATCGCCGACCCCGGTCGCAAGGTGTACCGCGGGCGAATTCGACGGCGCCCAGAAGACGATGGGCTCCCGCCGCAGGCTGGGCTCGAACACGCCATCGGGATCCACCGCCGCGTCGGGAGCGACGCCCGCTACGATCTCAGCGAGCGGCGTCCGGTTCGGCAGATCGGGGCTCGGTGCGCCCAGCCCGGCCGGCGCCACCTGCGCAAGGCGCCGGTCGAGACGATCGGCCAGCGCTGCGGCCTGCACATCGTCGGCGCGCCAAGGCGTCCGCTCCCCGCCCAGGCGATAGCGCAGGGCCGCGAGCAACAGCCCAGCGCGGCACTCCACCGCCTCCGCCTCGTCCGACTCGCCACAGCCGGTCGCCCAAAGCGCGTTCGCGAAGGCGAGCCTCGCGGCGCGATCGGTGGACCGGTCGAACGCGTCAGCGCGATCCACGCCGCCTCCGGTTGGCGCGCCATGGAAGCTCCCGCCCAGCGTCGCGAGCCGCGCCGCAATCTCCGGGTCGGCATTGGTCTCGTTCCAGACCGCGGTGGGAAAGATCGGGCCATGGCCCTGGTGGCAGGCCACGCATATGAACCGCTCGGCGTATTCGACTTTGGGGATGCTGCCCGGACGGTAGTCGACGAGCTGGAACTCGAAGCGGCCGGCTGCCTCGTTGTAGCTGATTACCTCGATCTCGCCCGCGCGCTCCTGGTAGCCAAGATACAGCCGGTCCTTCAGGCGCGCGCGGTCGGGGGCACCGCGATCCTCCGTGACCGCGACGACGACCCGGGGCGAGCTAAAGTAGTCGGGGTCGGCAGCGAAGCGTTGCAGGGAGCGACCGAGCGGGATCAGGACGGTCGTCGCCTGGGCTGGCGCGATCCGCGCGTTCAGCTGATCGAGCAGGCGCTCGAACGGGAAGGGCAAGGCGTAGCGGGCGTCGGGGCGAGAAGTCCCGGGCGGGCTGATCTCAAACAGCTCGTCGAACACTGAGCGCCCGGTCGGCGGCAGGTTCGGCCCCGGGTCTGCCGGATCGACCAGGTGCATCGGACCCGGTGCTGCCGCTGCTCCGTTCAGCGCGAGAGTGGCGGCGACGGCGGCCGCGAGGACGACGCGCAAGGATGGCTCCGGGCCGCCTCCGCGGTCACCGCGCCGCCGCCTGTTGAATCGTCTTCGGAATCGCCTGCTCGCCGGGCCAGCAGTCCTCGACGATCGACTCGCCCTTGGCGAAGCCCTCGTTACCCGTGTCGGCGACCTCCGGGTTGTAAAGCGTGAAGTTCAGCAGGAAGGCGCGATTGGCGTACGCGCGCCCAAGATAGAAGCCCGGCCGGACCATCCGGATCTCGTCGCGGATGCGCAAGCCGCCCCGCCCGGCCAGGCTGTCCGGGCTCGCCTGGTAACCCTGGATCTCGTCGCCGAACAGATAGTCCACGATCACCGACTCCCGGCGCCCATCCAGCAGGCTCTGGCCGCAGTACAGCTTGGCCGGGAACAGGAGCCAGACGCTGGTCTTGGGCAGGAACCGCCCGGGGAAGCCGCGGCGCGGCATCTCCGCGGTCATCAGCGCGGAAGGATCGTCGATCAGCGGCTCGAGCGGCTTGAAATCCTCGATGAAGTTGCGCAGCACGAGCTGCTGGCGGTCGAACAGCTTGCCCTTCCACAGCGTGCGGCCGACACGCTCGAGCAGCTCAACCTTCTCGGCCGCGACTCGCCCGCCGATCCCGCCCAGGATCTCCTCGAGACGAGGGCGCATGCTCTCGCCGCGGGAGAAGAACAGATCGCCCTGATAGGCGCCATCCGGGATCGGCCCCGCGGTCAGCCGACCGTAGATCTGGTCGACTTCCTCCTGTTGTAGAGTCCTGAGATTGGCAGGCGTGAGCTTGGCCCGGTCGGAGCGCGACAGCGGCACATCGTGCTCGATGCGCGCGAAATCGACCCGGAAGACCTTGGTCGGGTTATCCGGATCCTTGAGCCGCTCGTCGACCAGCGGCGCGAACGGTACATCGGGGCGCTCGGCGGCCTGGGTCTGCTCGCGAGGCCACATCCACCAGCCGGCGGCAGCGGCGGCCACGGCGATCACCAGGACGATGACCGCGAGCACGAGACGTTTGAGCATGTCCGTCCTCCTCAGGCTCACAGCGTCGCCACGAAGGCGATCAGCGCCTGCTTCTCTCGGTCCGACAGGTTCTCGCCGAAGCGGTGCCCGGCGTTCTCGATGCGCTCCAGCACGTTCGAGTAGTAGCGCTGGATGAAGTCGCTCTGCACCGCGGTGATGTCGAACGTCATGAAGCCCTGCTTGGCGAGCAGCTCCTGCCGGATCTGGCCGAGACCTTGCTTGAGCTCGGCGAGCTGCTCCGGGGTCAGCAGCGTCGCGTACTTACGGTCGAGTTTGGCCGAATCGCGCGCCGCCAACACCACATCCTGCAGCAGGTCCTGATAGCGCAGGCTGTTCAGCATGACCGCCGGGAAGCCTTTGGGGACGCGCAGGCTGAGCCCGGTCTCGAGATCCCCGATCTTGATCTTCGGCGCCACGTCGACCATCGCGTCCTGGTCGAGCGTGAACAACTTCGCGACGCGCTGGTCGGGGTTGAGCAGCATCTCCATCGACGCCTTGTACAGCTTGTAGCGGCCTTCGACGCTGGGATCGTAGGGCCAGCAGGCCGGCGGGTTTTCGAGCGGCTTGTCGTCGGCGTCGACATAGGGAGAGGTGTAGAAGTCGACCGCCGGGTCGGACGGCTTGCCGCAGATCTCCGGCCCGATCGCGTTGTTGTGCAGGAACGGCGCGTGCGCCCACGCCGAGAGCAGCGAGATGTTGCGATAATAGCCCCGGCCGCTGCCCTTCATGACCTCCTGGCGGTTGGGATCGGCCGGGCGCTCATGGAGGCTGAGCGAGGCGTACTGCTCCCACACCCGGCTCTGCATGTGATTCGAGTGCAGCGCGCGCGCCGGGTAGGTGCCGACCTCGCTTGCGAACACCGGCTCGTCGTTGCCCAGCCAGTCGACCCGGAGCGAGGCATCGTTCGGATCGACCGCGGCAAAGTCGACGTTCTCGTAGGGCCCCTTCTGGCTGGAATGGCAGCGCGCGCAGGTCCTGGCGAACACGTCGTGGCCCTCCTGCACGGCCCCTTCGAAGAATTCCTGGTCGAGCGCGATCTCGAGATCGCGCGGATCGGCATACCCTCGGGCGCGCCACAAGTCGGTCGGCCGGGCGCTGAGGAAGAACGCCTTGACATCGCTCAGGCGGTCCTCAATCGCCCGGAAGCTCGCGCAGTCGCGCCGGCACTGGCCGACGTCGAACGGCGTCTGGCCGTAATTGCGCTGGGTGGGGTCCACCGCGCGCAGGTCGGGTATGTGGTTCATCCAGCACTGCTCGGCGCAGGACCCGATGTTGAAGTAAACCCTCTGGATCGCCTCGTTGACCCCGACCGAGTCCTCGCCGCCCTTAAGGATGTTCGGCACGAACTCGGTCTGTTCGCTACGCTCCCAGCACTTTCCCTGTCGGCCCGGCTCGCACCAGCAGACCGTCTCGTCGGCGTTCGCCGGACAGCTCCCCGCCATGCGCCACTTCAGGATCCGGTGCTCGTGCACCGGCCGCTTGGCGAAGTTGATGATCGCGTTCATCGTGCCCGGGTTCGAGGCGAGGTCCATCGGCAGCGCCGAGGTGTCGACGATGCCCGGCCGGGCGCGGGCGATCAGCTGCCACTCGAGGCGGCGCGGCGACATGCCCGAGCCCAGCAGGTTGGAGACGCGGCTGTACTGGTTGCCGACCAGCCCGTCGATGTTGTCCCAGTTCGGATGGTTCGGGTCGGCCGGCGGATTGAGCGGATTGTAGGCGATGTGGCAGGCGCCGCACGCCATCCCGATCCGGAACGGCGGTTCGATCGAGCCGTCGAACAACCGGTTGACGCGCGAGTCCGGGTCATCTGGATCGCCCGAGAGCATCTGCCGGTAGCCGTCCCAGGAGCCCAGCGAGCCGTTCAGCGCCAGCCACTTGGCGCGGTCGAAGCGCGGGTTCGGGAACTTGCGTAGGCCGAGCGCCCCGGTCGAGGTGCCGAACCGAAGATCGCAAGCGCTCTGGCGTTGATCAACCGCCCCGTGGGGCGTGGTCGTGTCGAACGGGGCGTCCTGAAAATCGCAGGCGGGATCGCGATAGCCCTCCTTGCCGACATGCTGCAGGAGCTCGTCGTCGCCCGGGCACCACTGGAAGCCGAACGTTTCGTCCAGGCTCGCGGCCGGGCAGTTCGGGTCGCCGGGAACGCAGCAGTCGGGATCGGGGATGGCGCCCCAGGCCTGAAACAGGTCGTTCTTGTGCTTGGCGCCGAGCACCAGGTACCAATCGATCGTTGCGCCGAGGCGCTGCGGGTACGAATAGGTGAAGAAGCGGTCGTTGAAGGCGGTCGCGAAGAACCAGATTTCCCGTCCGGCCTGCTCGGCGGGAGAGTACCTGGCGTTGGCCGCGGCGTAGCCGGGGCTGAGGCTGCTCTGCGCGGTTGCCGGCGAAACGCTTCCGACGAGCGCTGCAACCATAAGAGCGGTCAGTGGAGAATCCCTCCATCCAAGGCGCAGGGGCACGACGACCTCCAGTTCTGCCGAGGACCCAAATCGCGAAGCGCCGGCCGCTCGAGAAGTACCGCAGCAATAGCGCGAGCCGCCCCAAGCGCCTCAACTTACGGAAGCTTACCAAAAAGGCGTGAGAGCGGCAAAGCTGAAACTCCCTCCGCGCGAGCCGGCGGCGAAACGTGAGTGTCTGCGAAATCGCCGGCGAGGGTGTCATGCATCAGGCCTGCCGAGGGTCGTGCCGGAGATGCTCGGGGGAAAGCGGGGCCCCACGACCCATCGCAATCCCTGTCCCTGCCACGCCTCAATAGGTCAGGACCCGGCAGTCGTCCTCCATGAGCTGGCGCAGCATCGTCGCCGCCCCCATCAGCCCGCTGCACTCGGGGATCAGGTCGGCCTCGGTCATGTCAAATAGCTCGAGGTTGGCGGGGCACGCCCAAAAGCGCGCGCCCAGCCCGTGCGCCTGCCGGATCCAGTCGTGCACCGACATCTCGGCTCCCGGCTTCACGAACAGCGCTGCGGCGACGTCTTTGCGCATTAGCTTGCCGGCCGTGGCGGTGCACACGACGTCGACCTCGTAGTCCATCGCGGCGGCCGCCGCGGCATGCTGGAACGGCGCGGCCAGCTCCTCGGGGTTGCGCGCGTCGGTGTTGACCAGGACGATGAACAGCCGCTTGGGCATGTATGGCGCCTCAGCTCCGGGCGAGGACCGCCGCGACCTGGACGGCGGAGTCCTCCGATCCGCCGCCAGGATACCAGCAAGCCGCTGCCGTGAAAAACCGCGCGACGGCTCGGCTGGCCAGCTGCGGCGATCTCCGGCGTCCGTCCGGCTCGGCGTGGCACCACTCGGTTGTGCAGCCGGTGGCGGATGCGCGCAACCGTAGCTGCGCGGCGGCGCCTCTGCTAAGCTGATGCGGCCAGGAGCGAGGATGCAGCATGGACGCCAGGGCCGACAACGTGATCGTGATCGACCATCCGCTGGTCCAGCACAAGCTCACCCTGATGCGTAAGCGCGACACCGCGGTGGTGCAGTTCCGCCAGCTCGCGCGCGAGATCGCGCTGCTGCTCGCCTACGAGGTGACGCGCGATCTGCCGGTCACGACGACGCCGATCGACACGCCGCTCGCCGAGATGGCCGCGCCCACGCTCGCCGGCAAGAAGCTCTGCGTCGTCTCGATTCTGCGCGCCGGCGAGGGACTGGTCCAGGGCATGCTCGATCTGGTGCCCTCGGCCCGGGTCGGGCACATCGGCATCTACCGCGATCCGGAGACCCTGGTCGCCATCGAGTATTATTACAAGGTGCCCGAGGACTTGCAGGAGCGCTTGGTGATCGTGGTCGATCCGATGCTGGCGACCGGCAATTCAGCCGTCGCCGCGATCAGCAGGCTGAAGGAGGACGGCGCGCAGCAGATCAAGCTCGTGTGCCTGCTCGCCGCGCCCGAGGGCATCGCCCAGCTGCATGGCATCCACCCGGACGTGCCGATCTTCACCGCGGCGATCGACAAGCGTTTGAACGATCACGGTTACATCGTGCCGGGGCTCGGCGACGCCGGCGACCGGCTGTACGGCACGAAGTGAGCGCGCGGTCATAGCCTGGCCGCCCGTTGCACCGGGCGTCTTCGCTGGGCGGCCCATCATCCTCCCCCCTCGGTCGGCTCGAACAGACGCGCGAACTGAGGCCGTGCCGCTAGGCAGGCCGTCGCCCAAGCGGTAAAATCGACGCGCAACGCGACCGATGGCGGTTGCAGGCGAGGTGGCCGCGTGGTCGGAGGAGCCACGCGCCAGTTGCGGGAATGGAGGCGCGCATGGGCCTGATGGATGCGCTGCGCAGTCTGTTCGGCGGCGGCAAAGAGTCCACGGGCAAAGCCGCCCAGCCGGTCGACTACAATGGCTACCAGATCACGCCGGCGCCAGAGCGTCAGGCGTCCGGGTGGAACACCGCGGGCGTGATCAGCAAGGCCTTCTCCGACGGCGTGAAGGAGCATCGGTTCGTCCGCGTCGACACCCACATGAACAGGGACGATGCCATCGCCTTCTCGATCACCAAGGCGCAGCAGATCATTGACGAGCAGGGCGATCGCATCTTCCGCACTCCGTGACCCGGCCGCGGCGCCGAGCCTTCTGCCGTACGACGGGATCGTCTGGCTGTGCGAGGACGCGGTCGGGGCGGCCGACGCCGCGCGTCTGTTCAACCAGCTGATAGCGCTCACGCCCTGGCGCCAGGAGATCGCGACGCTCATGGGCCGGCGCGTCCCGATCCCCCGCCTGACCGCCTGGCATGGCGCGGCCGGCTACGTGTACAGCGGCATCGAGATGACGCCCGCGCCGTGGAACCCGCCGCTGCTCGAGATTAAGGCCGTGGCCGAGGCGTGCGCCGGCCAGGCGTTCAACAGCGTGCTGCTCAACCTCTATCGCGACGGGCGCGACAGCGTGTCGTGGCATGCCGACAACGAGCCGGGCCTCGGCCGCAATCCCGTGATCGCGAGCGTCTCGCTGGGCGCCACCCGGCGCTTCCGAATGAAGCACCGCGAGCGCGAGGCGCGCGTCGCGCTGGATTTGCCAGCGGGTTCGTGCCTGGTCATGGCCGGGGCCACGCAGCACCATTGGCTGCATCAGGTGCCGAAGACCAGCCGTCCAATCGCGCCGCGGATCAATCTGACCTTTCGAGCGATGGCCACGGCCACCTGAGCGCTGGCCCGGTAATCACCGCGGCGAGCGGCTTGCCAGTGGACGCGCCGACGCACTAGGCTGCCGAGTGGCCCGTGAACCGCGGTACAAGAAAATCGGGAGGCGACATGGCGGCCGATCAGAGCAGGCTCAAGTACACGCTCGGCGAAGACCAGATCCCGACCCACTGGTACAATCTGGCCGCCGACCTGCCCTCGCCGCCTCCGCCGCCGCTGCACCCCGGCACGCTGCAGCCGATCGGGCCGGACGCTCTCGCCTCCTTGTTCCCGATGGCGCTGATCGGCCAGGAGGTCAGCCAGGAGCGCACGATCGCGATCCCCGATGCGGTGCGCGACGTCTACCGGCTGTGGCGGCCGACGCCGCTCCATCGCGCGCGCCGGCTGGAGCGCTTCCTCGATACCCCCGCCCGGATCTACTATAAATATGAGGGCGTCAGCCCCGCGGGCAGCCACAAGCCGAACACCGCGGTCGCCCAGGCCTACTACAACAAAGAGGAAGGCATCACGCGCATCGCGACCGAGACCGGCGCCGGGCAGTGGGGCTCGGCGCTGGCGCTGGCCGGCAGCCTGTTCGGCCTGCAGGTCGACGTCTACATGGTGCGGGTCAGCTTCGATCAGAAGCCGTATCGGCGCGCGCTGATGGAGAGCTACGGCGCGCGCTGCGTCGCGTCGCCCTCACACGAGACCGAGGCCGGACGCAAGATCCTCGCCGAGCATCCGGACAGCACCGGCTCGCTCGGCATCGCGATTTCCGAGGCGGTCGAGATGGCGGCCAAGCGCGACGACACCCATTACGCGCTCGGCAGCGTGCTCAACCACGTGCTGCTCCACCAGACGGTGATCGGCCAGGAGGCGCTGGCGCAGCTCGAACAGACCGGCGACTATCCGGACGTCGTGGTCGGCTGCACCGGCGGCGGCTCGAATTTCGCCGGCATCGCCTTCCCGTTCATGGGCGCGATGCAGCGAGGCGGCCGGAAGATACGCGTGGTCGCATGCGAGCCGGCCGCCTGCCCGTCGCTGACCCGCGGCCGCTACGCGTACGACTTCGGCGACACCGGGCATCTGACGCTGCTGGTCAAGATGCACACGCTCGGCTCCGAGTTCATCCCGCCCGGCTTCCACGCGGGCGGCCTGCGCTACCACGGCATGGCGCCCATGGTCAGCCATCTTTTGAACCTCGGCCTGATCGAAGCGGTCGCGTATCATCAGGTCGAATGCTTCAAGGCCGGGGTCGACTTCGCGCGGATCGAAGGCGTCGTGCCCGCGCCCGAGGCGAACCATGCGGTCAAGGGCGCAATCGACGAGGCGCTGAAGGCCAAGGAAGCCGGCGAGCCACGCGTGATCCTGTTCAATCTGTGCGGCCACGGCCACTTCGACATGCAGGCCTACGCAGACTACTTCGCCGGCAAGCTGACCGACCAGAGTTACGCGGAGGCCGACCTCCAGGCCGCACTGGCGCATCTGCCCAAAGTGGCGTAGCCGGGGCCCCCGCCGAAAGCGACGAGGCCTTCGGGCGTCGGTCCGGCCGGCTTACATGTCCTGGACCGACCAAACCCAACGGTCCTGCGGTCGAGGGTGCGCGCTTGACGAATCGAGCCGGAACCTCGGCGGGCGATAACCCAGGACTGACTATATGGAGTCGCACCCCATTAAGGTCGATGGGACACGGCCGTTGAACGGGAGGACTGACATGAACAACATGACGCGGTGGTCGCTGCTGGCCGCGACGGCAGCGCTTTCGCTTGGTCCCGGCGCCGGTGCACAGGCGCAACAGGGCGACGCAGGCGAGACGACCTTTTTCCTGACCAGCGTCGGTCCCGGCAACGGCGCCGATCTCGGGGGCCTGGCAGGCGCCGACCGCCATTGCCAGCAGCTGGCCGAGGCGGTCGGGGCCGGCGGGCGGACATGGCGCGCTTACCTCAGCGCGCAGGCGTCGGGCGGGGAGCCGGCAACCAACGCGCGCGACCGGATCGGGCAGGGACCGTGGCAGAATGTCGATGGCGTGGTGATCGCACGCGATCTCGACCAGCTGCACGGCGACAACAACCTCAACAAGGAGACCGCACTTACCGAACGAGGTGAGGTCGTCAACGGCCGCGGCGACACGCCGAACCGGCACGACATTCTCACGGGCTCCCAGCCGGACGGCACCGCCTTCGCGACAGCGGAGGACCGAACCTGCGGCAACTGGACCAAGAGCGGAACAGAAGGTGCCGCCATGGTCGGCCATCACGATCGCCGGGGGCTACGGGACGACGCGCCGGCCAAATCCTGGAACTCGTCGCACCCGACCCGCGGTGGCTGCAGCCAGGAGGCGCTGCGTGGCACCGGCGGCGACGGCCTATTCTACTGCTTCGCGGCCGATTGAGAGAGGTCCGGCGCAGTCCTAGTCGCGAGATGCGACCGAAGCCGCGCGGCCGGACGCGTATTCGTCCCGACCATGCCGACATGCTGGACAGATCCTCGGGCGCGTCAGAGCGCACCCAGGAAGTCGCGCTTGCCGATCGGCACGCCGCAGTGGCGCACAATCGCGTAGGCGGTGGTGGCGTGGAAGTAGAAGTTGGGTAGCGCGAAGTGCAGCAGGTACTGCTGGCCCTTGAACTGCAGCTGCCGGCTGCCCGCGGTGATGGTGAGGTCGCGGTCCTCCGAGCCGTCGATGTCCTCGGGACGGAAGCCGCGCACGAACTCCACCGTCCGGGCGATGCGGGCCTTGAGATCGGCGAAGGTGGCCTCGTCGTCGGCGTATTTCGGCACGTCGACCCCGGCGAGCC
The DNA here is from genome assembly GCA_046732855.1 of Pseudomonadota bacterium. Classification (GTDB taxonomy): domain Bacteria; phylum Pseudomonadota; class Alphaproteobacteria; order Geminicoccales; family Geminicoccaceae; genus JBKPNX01. Next base: position 49,958 of record JBKPNX010000007.1, on the reverse strand, counting down.
GCGCGCAGCAGCCCTTGGCGTGATCGGTCGCGATCTGAACCTGCCGGGTGAGCGGGAACATGTCGGGCGCGAGGCGATACTGGAGCAGGACCGCGGGGTCGATCTTGCGCTCCGCGGCGTGCGCCTCGGCTTTGTCCAGAATCGCGGACAGGCTGTTCAACATCTGGAGGAAGGCGGGAACCGCGGCTTGATACATCGAGAGGGGCATGGGGTGTGTCGCTTTCTGCGGCCGGGGCGGAGCTAGCTGGTACCAGCGCCGGAAGGAGGAGCGCGTACACCGAAACCGGGACCGCGTGCAAGGGAGTTGCCACACCGCGTTCCGGCCGTGACGGAGGATTGGCGTTCGGCATAATGAGCTGGGCGACGGCCAGGCATGAACTCGCACAGAGGCGCGAGCAACCGAACCTGGCGCGCGAGCGCCATGTAATCACCGGCTCTCGCAGCATCGGAGCAGCCTGAGATCCGCGGCCGGCGATTGCGCGCTCGGTCACCCGAACGAGCCATGTTACGCTCGCACGGCGCAGGCGGCGCGCGGGGAGGGCTGGCGCATGAAGACGCACGTTCGGGTCGCGGTGATCGGCGGCGGCGTAGTCGGGTGCAGCGTGCTCTATCACCTGACCAAACTCGGTTGGAGCGACGTCGTGCTGCTCGAGCGCGACGAGCTGACCTCGGGCTCCAGCTGGCACGCCGCGGGCGGCATGCACACGCTCAACAGCGACCCCAACGTCGCCAAGCTGCAGGACTATACCATCCGCCTGTACCGCGAGATCGAGGACATCTCGGGCCAGTCCTGCGGCATCCACCTGACCGGCGGAATCATGCTCGCGGGCACGCCCGAGCGTCTGGACTTCCTCAAAGCCGCGCACGGACGCGGCAAGGTGCTCGGCCTGGACAGCGAGTTCATCTCGATCGAAGAGGCGAAGCGGCGGCATCCGCTGATCGAGGCGGGGCAGTTCGTCGGCGCCCTGTTCGACCCGTATGAGGGCCACGTCGATCCCGCCGGCGTCACCCATGCCTACGCCAAGGCGGCGCGCCTGGGCGGCGCGGAGATTTATCGCAAGACGCCGGTCATCGAGTTACAGCCGCAGGTGGACGGCGGCTGGCGCGTGAGCACGCCCGCGGGCACCATCAAGGCCGATGCTGTGGTCAACGCCGGCGGGCTCTGGGCGCGCGAGGTCGGCCGCCTGGTCGGGCTCGAGCTGCCGGTGCTCGCCATGGCGCACCACTACCTCGTCACCGAGGACGTGCCGGATGTGCTGGCGCACCCGGGCGAGTTGCCGCACTGCATCGACTTCGAGGCCGAGATCTATCTGCGCCAGGAAGGCAAGGGCCTGCTGCTCGGCACCTACGAAAAGGACTGCCGGCCCTGGGCCGAGCACACCACGCCCGCCGATTTCAGCCACGAGCTGCTCGAGCCCGACCTGGACCGGATCGCGCCCAGCCTGGAGCTCGCGTTCCGGCACTTCCCGGCGGTCGGCCGCGCCGGCATCAAGCGCGTGATCAACGGCCCCTTCACCTTCGCCCCGGACGGCAATCCGCTGGTCGGGTCGGTGCCGGGCCTGCGCAATTTCTATGTCGCGTGCGGCGTGATGGCCGGTTTCTCGCAGGGGGGCGGCGTGGGCCTCACGCTTGCCAACTGGATCGCGAACGGCGACCCCGGCATGGACGTGTTCGCCATGGACGTGGCGCGCTTTGGCGACTTCGCCACCCGGGCCTACACCAACGCCAAGGTGCGCGAGAACTACAGCCGACGGTTTTCGATCACCTTCCCGAACGAGGAGCTGCCGGCAGGCCGGCCGCTGCGCACGACGCCGGTATATGACCTCCTCGAGGCCAGGGGCGCGGTGTTTGGCGCGACCTTCGGCCTGGAGCACGCACTATGGTTCGCTCCCGCCGGCGCCCCGCCGCAGGAAGTGCCGACGTTTCGCCGCTCGAACGCGCACGACCCGGTGGGCAAGGAATGCCGGGCGGTGCGCGACGGCGTGGGCATTCTCGAGATCGCCAACTACGGCAAGCATGAGGTCACAGGCCCGGGGGCCGAGGCATGGCTGGACCGGCTACTCGCCGGCCGGCTGCCGGAGCAAGGCCGTCTCGCGCTTGGCCCGATGCTAAGCCCAAGCGGGCGGCTGATGGGCGATCTCACGGTCTCGCAGCTCGGGTCGGAGCGCTTCATGATCGTCGGCTCCGGCGCCGCCGAGCGCTTCCATCAGCGCTGGTTCGTTGAACATCTCCCCAAGCACGGGGTCTCGGTCCGCCCGATCTCGACCGAGCGGCTTGGCTTTGCGCTCGCCGGGCCGAAGTCGCGCGAGCTGCTCGCTCGGGTCGCCGACGAGGAGGTCTCGGCCGCGGCCTTCCCTTTCTTCAGCATCCGCCCCATGGACATCGGCTGCGCGCCGGCACTGGTCGCGCGCGTCTCGTTCACCGGCGAGCTCGGCTTTGAGATCTATGTCGATGCCGGCTATGCGCTCGCGGTGTACGACGCGCTAATTGACGCCGGAGGGGATCTGAGTCTCGTGCACTTCGGCGGCCGCGCCCTGAATTCGCTCCGTCTGGAGAAGAGCTTTGGCGCCTGGCTGCGCGAATACACGCCGGACCATACGCCGCGGCAGGCCGGTCTCGAGCGCTTCGTCGATTTCGCGAAAGCCGACTTCATCGGGCGCGCCGCGGCGCTGCGGCAGCGCGATGGAGAGCCGGCGCAGCGGCTCGTCACCCTGGTGATCGATGCCGCCGATGCCGATGCTTACGGCGACGAGCCGGTGCTCGCTGGCGAGCAGGTGGTCGGCTTCGTCACCTCGGGCGGCTATGGCCACACGGTTGGGGCGAGCATCGCGCTGGCCTATGTCGAGCCCGCCGCAACTGCCGAAGCCGATCTCGCGGTCATGATCCTGGGCGAAGCGCGGCCGGCCCGCCTCGCGCCCGAGCTGCTCTTCGACCCAAGCGGCGCGCGGATGCGCAGCTGATCGCTCCCGATCGATGCCTCAGCGCATCAATCACTCAGAACCCAAGGCCTCGCCGTAAAACGCGGAAACAGCGGCGGCGGCCGTGTCCAGATCGCGATTCGCCCTGTCGCTCACCACGGCGAAGCTGATGCCATCTGTGCTCCACAGGTGCGCGGTGAGGTTATCCAAATTCAGTCTGGGCGAAGCGCCGGTAGTCCAGAAGAACACTGCAAGCTCGGCTTTGTCCAAGCGCTCGAACTGAAAAATCCCGACGTTGCCGCCAGCGCTCGGGATCACCCGTCCACCGCGATAGCGGTAACCGAACTTGTCCAGGTTCGGGGGCCGCAGCTCGCGTGCGAAGGAGCGGCCGATCCAACTGACCAACTCTTCCGCCCGGTCCGCCGGAAACGGGCCCGGATGGTCGCGCGCGCCATCTAATGCATAGGCGGGGTTGATGTCGGCGAGGACGGTATCTCTGGGGCTGGATGCAGGCCCGACGACATCGCGAGCGAACCAGCCCACTCCGCCGCCAGCGCAGAACAGGAGCAGCGTGGCGACAATTGCGACAAGACCCGGGATGCGAGGGGCCGGTTGCCTCATTGCGGGCGGCAGCGGCCTGACTTCGGCACGTGGCCGCGCCAGGCGTTCCCGCACGATGCGGCGCAGGTGCTCGGGGACCGGCTCGTCCAGGATCTCATGCCCAAGCGCCCGCAGCGCGTCGCTCTGTCGCCGCACGGCCTCGACGTCCGCTGCGACGCGCGGATGCGCCAGCAGGTAAGCTGCGACCGCGCCGCGATCGCGCTCGTCCAGCCGCCCGTCTATGTAATCCTGGACCTGTTGGTCCGTGAAAGCATTGCGCTCAGCCATGTTGCTTCTCTGCGAGGCGCCTGGCAGGGTCGCAGGCGACTCCCAGGCCTGAATCCAATGCCTGACGCAACGCCTGGCGCGCCCGCGACAGCCTTGAGCGCACCGTGCCGAGGGGAACGTTGAGGATCGCCGACGCCTCCTCGTATTGTAGCCCCTCGATCGCGACCAGCAGCAGGACTTCGCGGTGCTCCTCGCTCAGGCTCAGGAAGGCCCTCCTCACCTCCGCCAAAGCGACGCGCGTTTCCTGGCTCCCAGGCACGCTGAGTACGGGCTCGCTCGCAGGGGATTCGTCCTCGAGCGAAACGACCCGCTGCTCGCGGCGGATCTCATTGATGTGGCAGTTCCTCAGAATCACGAACAGCCAGGCGCGCAAATTGGTGCCGGGCTGCCAAGTGTCGATTTTCGCGATCGCACGCGACAGGCATTCCTGGACCAGGTCGTCGGCGTGGTCGGGCTCGCGTCGAAGATAACGGGCGTAGCGGCGCAGTCGTGGAATCTCCTGCTCGATGTTCTGCAAAACATCGTCCATCCGACGCCGCCCTCCTCCACCGGCTTGCCGCCGGGCTACGATTCGAGAGCAGGAAGCCCCTGCAAGCTGAGGCGGAGCTTCCATTGTTGGCTTGTCGACCTGCTACCCGCGTGCCGCTTTTGCATCGAGCACCAGATCGCTACCTCGTGCAATTATGAAGTCCGCGTCGAGATTCAACCTTCCGTCCCCGATCGCGTTGCGAATGCGCCGTGCCCCTGAGCCTGGCGCGATCGCGCACAGCCGGCCTCCGCGATTCGCCGCCGTCTCGGCAGAACTGGCTTCTCCAGTGTCCTGAGAGGAACCGGCCGCTAGATCGGCGGGGGCGGTCGCCGTCCGCGCACGAAGTACATGATCAGACTGATGACCAGCAGAACGAGAAAGATGAAGAACAGGATCTGTGCGATTCCGGCCGACGCCGACGCGATCCCGCCGAAGCCGAACAGCCCGGCGATGATCGCCACCACCAGGAACACGACTGCCCAGTACAGCATGGGATTTCTCCATTTCAGCCCGGCCGGTACCTCCGGCCTGGGCTCACAGTGTAGAAACCGTAGAATCGCCGGATTGTTCCATCCCGCCCCGAACCACGGCGAAGCGGTGGTCTGGCTTGCGATGGCCGCTCCGGCATCCGGCGCGACCCGCGAATGATCGGGGCGCAGCCGGAGCGGTCAGGTGAAGCTCGCCTGCGACATCAGGGCCCGTTCGAGGTCGTGTCGGGCGTCTGGCGGCAGGTCGTGACGAAGCGCCTCGCGCAGCGCGGCGGCTAGCGCCTCCTCCGCCTCGTTCGAGCGCTCGGCGGCGAGTCGGCGATGGTCCTCCCCCAGAGCGGCCTTGATCTGGCTGACGATGTCGGTCGCCGCTTCGTATTCCGGATCCGGCTCCATCGGCAGATCGCCCAGCTGCCGGACATGCTCCGCCAGGAGTTGCGCGTCCCGGCGCCGCTGCGCCGCAAGCTCGCGCAGACCGAGCGCGTCGTCCCCGAGCAACTCCGCGCCGTGCTCGTGCACATGCGCCGCGTGCAGGCTGGCCTCGACCGCTTCGTTAAGCGCGATCTGCCGCTCATCCCTCAGCATTCTCGCCTTCCCGCCCTTCGAGGAAATTCTGCGGCACGCACACCGCGAGCGCTTTCGGTACCACCACGATCGTCCCCGGCGTGCGCGTCGTCACCTCGCCGTCGGTGTTGACCGGCAGTGGCTGGACAGTCCGGATCTCGATCTCGCGGCAGCGCCAATGGCTTACCTGCGCTGGACGGTCGTGCCAGCCCCAGCGCAACGCGGGCAGGTTGAAGACCAGCTCGAGCGCACCCTGGGGTGCGAGACTCACCACGTCGAGCATGCCGTCGTCGATCGCTGCATCCGCGGCGATGGTCATGCCGCCGCCGTAGTAGCGCCCGTTGCCGACCGAGATCTGCATGGTCTGGACCCGCACCCGCGTGCCATTGCACCGGAGCTCGGCGCGAAACGAGTGCCGTTGGCCGAGCGCACGCCACAAGGTCAATGGATAGCCCAGCACGCCCCAGCGACGCTTGACGTCAACGTCCAGCTCACGCGCGACATGTACGCTCAGGCCGACGCTGGCGACGTTGAAAAAATGCTTGCCGTTGATGCATCCGAGGTCGATGTGGCGGGTCTGGCCGGCGGCAATCACGCGGCTCGCCTCGATCAGACTGGTCGGGATCTCGAGCGTGCGGGCGAGGTCATTGGCGGTGCCGAGCGGCAGGATGCCAAGCGGCAGCCTGGCTTCGACCAGCGCGTCCGCGGCGGCATTGAGGGTGCCATCGCCGCCGCCGATGATCACCAGATCGGCCTCGCTGCGGCGCTCGAGGATCCACCCGCCTATCTGGCGCACGTCAGGCGGGCCGTCCCTCAGCACGCGCACGCCGCCTTCCCGCAGAGCTTCGAGCGCGGGAGCCAGGTCGATCTCGCCCTGCCGGCTCGCGACGTTGGCGAACAGGAGCGCCGTTCGCTCGGACTTGCTGGCGCGCCCGGCCGGCGCCAGCGCCGCTGACGCAGCCGTGCTCACGCGGTCTTGGGTGCGCGCGGTCCCGCCACCAACCATATGATGAACCCCACCAGCGGCAGGATCAGGATCAGCACCGTCCACAGGACCTTGGTCCCCATCGACGACCTGCTGCCCAACACATTGACGATTGCCCAGATGTCGGCGATCAGAATCAAAAGGCCGAACAGGCCCCCGACCTCGATCTTCATCGTGCGTTCCCCTGCTCCACATGGTTATAGTTCCGATCCGCAGCGAGAGTACCCGATCTCGCCGAAAATTGCGGATTTTGGGCTCGGGTGTCCGCCGCCCGCGGCAGCGTGGCACGGGGGTCGCCGGAGGAGCGAGAAACGCGCCCGTTGACACCCGCCACGGTTCAATCGCAAACGGTCGCATGATCCAAGAGGGGCAATCGTGCGGCTGATCCACACCGCCGACTGGCAGATCGGCAAAGTGTTCCGGTTCGTCGATCAGGGCACCATGGGCGTGCTGCAGGAAGCCCGCCTGGAGGCGATCTCGGCGATCGGTCGGCTGGCCATGGAGCACGCCGCCCCGATTGTGCTGGTCGCCGGCGACGTCTACGACATCGCCACCGCCGAGGACCGGACGCTGGCGCAGCCGCTCGCGCGCATGCGCGCGTTCACCGGGGTCGAGTGGCACCTCATCCCGGGCAACCACGACCCGCATCAGCCGGGCGGACCCTGGGACCGCCTCCTGCATCGCGGGTTGCCGGCGAATGTGCGGGTGCACCTCGAAGCCGCGCCCGTCGCGCTCGCGGCGAACCTGGCGCTTCTGCCGGCGCCGCTCGTCCGCCGCCGCGCGCTCGCCGACCCGACCGCGTGGATGGACGACGCGGCCACGCCCGAGGGTACGGTCCGGATCGGCCTCGCGCACGGCTCGATCAGCGCCTTCGGCTCCGATGCAAGCACCCAGCCGAATCTGATCGATCCGGCCCGGCCGGAGCATGCCGGCCTCGCGTATCTGGCGCTCGGCGACTGGCACGGCGCAAAGCGCGTCGGGCCGCGCTGCTGGTACGCAGGCACGCCCGAAGTCGACGACTTCGGGGTGGACGGCGGCGGCCAGGCGTTGCTTGTGGATCTCGCCGCACCAGGCGCGCCGCCCGAGGTGCGCACGCTGACCACCGGACGCTTCGCGTGGCGCCGCGAAGCCGTGCAGATCCATGGCGAGGACGACGTCGACGTCGTTGCGGCCCGCGTGCGCGCGCTGCATGACGATCCGGCCTGTCTGCTCATAGACCTTCTACTGGAGGGCACCCTGTCGCTGTCTAGGCGCGAGCGCCTGGCGCACGCCCTCGATGATCTCGGGGCGGCGCTGCGCTTCCTGCGGGTCGACGACGGCGGGCTCTACCTCAGTCCGTCGGCCGAGGATCTGGAGGCGATCGCACCTGGCGGCTTCGTGCGCAGCGCGGCGGAGACGCTCCGGGCCATGGCGGACGATCCGGAGGCACCGGCGCGCCAGCTGGCCGCCCGGGCGCTGCTGCGGCTCTATGTCGAGCACCGCAAGTTGAGCGCCCGATGAAGCTGCGCGCCCTCGAGCTCGAGCAGTTTCGCAAGTTCGACCGGCCGATCAGGATCGCCGGCATGGAGGACGGCCTCAATCTCGTCCTCGGCCCCAACGAGATGGGCAAGTCGACGCTGTTCGCGGCGCTGCACGCGGTTCTGTTCGAGCGCCACCGCTCGCAGGCCCAGACGGTCAAGAGCTTCCAACCCGCCGGCCACGAGGGCGCGGCGCCGCGCATCGCGTTGCAGTTCGAGTTCGACGCTCAGGCCTACCGCATCGAGAAGCGCTTCCTGCGGCGCCCCAGCGCCGAGCTCACGTTGCCGGATGATCGGCATCTGCACGGCGAAGCCGCGGAAGAGGCACTGGAAGCGCTCCTGCGCGGCAAGGACCCCGGGCGACGCGATGCCTCCGAGGCGCAAGGCATCTGGAGCCTGATCTGGGTCGGCCAGGGTCAGTCCTTTGCCCCCCCGAAGATCGACTCGGGCGCACGCGCCACTTTGCAGTCGGTTCTGGATGTCGAGGTCGGCGAGATTTTGGCCGGCGATCACGGCGGCGCGCTGATCGCCCGGCTGGATGAAGCCCTGCATGAGCTGGTCTACAAGACGGGACGGCCGCGCGGCCGCTACAAGGAGGCCGACGAGGCACGCCGGGCGCTCGGGGTCGAGATTGCCGATCTCGAAGCCAGGCACGACGAGCTCGAGCGGGATCTGAACGACCTCGAGAACGTGCGCGTCGAATATGAGCGCCTGCGCGCCGACCAGCGCACCTCGTGCGCGGAGCAGGAAATTGCCGAGCTCCGGGTGCGGCGCGATCGGCTCAAGATGCGCCAGGCGGAGCTGCGCGAGGCGGAAGCGGCCCTTGCCACCGTGCGCCATGATCTGGGCGGGATCGAGGCCGAGCTGGCCCGCCGCCAGGCAGCGCGCGAGGCGCTCGCGGCAGCGGTGCGCGAGAACGACCAGGCGAGCGCGGCCGAAGTCGAGCTCGCCGATGTCGCGGCCGCGGCCGAGCGGCTGGCCGCCGAGGTGGCGGCGAAGACGGAGCGCCTGCAGGCTACGCTCGATGCCGCCGAGAACCAGCAGCGCGCCCTCCAGCGCCTGGCGCAGGCGATCCGTCAGCGCGACGACGGCCGGGCGGCGCTGCGCGCGGTAGCGAGCGAGGTCCGGCTCGAGCTCGAGCCACAGGCGCGCGGGCGGGTGCGCGTGGATGGCCAGTCGCTCGATGCGACCAGCCGATGGCTGCGCGTCGTCGAGCCGCTGGACATCGAGATTGCTGACGTGGGCCGAATCCAGGTGCGCCCCGTGATCGCGGACCACCGGCGTCTGCAGGCCAGCATCAAGGGCGCCGAGCGACGGATCGCCCGCGAGCTGGAATCGCTGGGTTTGCGCCCGCCCAACCCCACGGCCCGGCAACTGGAGTTCGAGCTTGCCGCCGACGTGCCGCTCGCCGGCACCGCGACCGCACTGCAGCCGGACGCGGCGGAGCCGCCCTGCTGGCCCGAGGCTGCCGCGGGGGACACGGCGCTCACCGAGGCGCAGCGGCAGATCGACGGCCTGGCAGCCCAGCTGCGCGCGGCGCGGCGCGAACTCGATCAGGCCACCGGAGCGCGCCATGAGACGCGCGCGGCGCACAAGCAGGCCGTTGATCGCTGCGCGCAGGCGAAGCGGCGCCTCGAGCAGTTGCGGACCGAGCTGGGCGAAGTCGAGCGCGCGATGCCAGAGGCCAATCTCGTGGCGCGGAGCGCGGTGCGGCACGCGGAAGCCGCCCGCGCCGAGGCCCACCTGCGACAGCTGCAGGAGCAGGCGCCGGAGGAATCGCTCGAGGCGGTCGAGGAACGCATTGCGGGACTGAGGCAGACGATCGAGGAGCGTGCCGTCGCCCAGCGCGAGCGTGAGCTGACCATCGAGCGGCTGCGCGCGCGCATTCAGGCGCTGGCCGGCGGCGGGCTCGACGAGCGCCTCGCGGGCGCCCGGCGCCGCTTCGACGAGCTGGAGCGCGAGTGCGCCAAGTACCGCGGCGAGGTGGAGACGCTGGAGCTGCTGCTGCGCCTGCTGGGCGACGCGGAGCGGGCTGCCAAGGAGCGCTATGTCGGCCCGCTGGTGCGCCGCATCCGGCCCTATCTGGAGGCGCTGTTTCCTGGGGCGAACCTCGATGTCGATCAGAGTTTCGGCATCACCGCCATTGCCCGGCAGGGCGACCCGGAGCCGTTCGAGCGGCTGAGCGACGGCACACGCGAGCAGATCGCGGTGCTGACCCGCCTCGCGTTTGCTGAGCTGCTTGCCGACCAGGGGCGGCCCGCGGTGGTGGTGCTGGACGACGCGCTCGTGTTCTCGGACGATCAGCGGATCGGGCAGATGTTCGACATTCTGGCACGCGCCGCCGCCAAGCTCCAGATCATCCTCCTGACCTGCCGCGAGCGGGTCTTTGCGCGCCTGCCTGCGCGGCGGCTCCGCCTGGAGCAGGTCGAGGCTGCCGGGGTGCCCTGATGGGCTCGATGGATCGCCGCCTCGCGAGCGCGCGCTGCGCGCTCGGCGCCCTGATTATGCTTTGGGCCGGCGTGCTGATCGGGGTCTCGTTCCTCGCCGCTCCGGCCAAGTTCGGCGCCCCCGGCCTCAGCTTGCCCATGGCAATCGAGATCGGCCGCCGCGAGTTCGGCGCGCTCAATCTCACCGAGATCGCGCTTGCCGTCGTGACCCTGGCGCTCGCGGCCTATCTCCGCCCGGAACGCGCGATCTGGCTCGGTCTGGGCCTCGCTGCGCTGATCGTGGCCCTGCAATGGCTTTGGCTGCTGCCTCTCCTCGATACGCGCGCCGAGCTGGTCATCCAGGGCGGCAGGCCGGAGCCGGCGCCCTGGCACAGGCTCTACATTGGCGCCGAGGTCGTGAAACTGCTCGCGCTGCTCACGACCGGCTGGCTGACGCTGTGGCGGTCCCGATCCTCGTGAGCCCGCGGCCGGCCAGCTGGATACCCCATGCCGCGAGCGCGGGTCCGCAGCGGCACGCGTTCACGAGGCATTCATCAGCGCGCTGAGCGAGGTCCGCTGCCGGCCTGAGGCATCGAAGTTGTCCGTCGCCAGCCAGCGCTCGAACGCCGCGCGCACTGCCGGCCATTCGCGATCGAGCAGCGAGAACCAGGCGGTATCGCGGTTGCGCCCCTTGACCACCATGTGCTGGCGGAACGTGCCCTCGTAGGTGAAGCCGAAGCGGCGCGCGGCGCGCATCGAGGCCTCGTTCAACGCGTTGCACTTCCACTCCAGGCGACGGTAGCCGAGATCGTCGAACACGTGACGCATCATCAGAAAGATCGCCTCGCTTGCCGCCCGGGTTCTCTGCAGCGGCGCCGTGAACCAGATATGGCCGATCTCGATGCAGCCCATCGCCGGCACGATGTTCAGATAGCTCGCCATGCCGGACGCTTTGCCGCTCTCCGGATCGACCACTGCGAAAAACAACGGGTCGGTCGAACGGGCCCGCTCTTCTAGCCACGCCGTGAACGCGCCCTGATCCGGAAACGGCCCATAGGCCAGGTACGTCCAGAGCGCCGCGTCCTCAGGCCTCGTGTGCGAGCCTCCATAGAGGCTCGCGGCATGCGCCGCGACTTCAACTGGCTCGAGCCGCGCGTATGCCCCCTCCAAGGGCTGGCGGCCGGGCGCATGCCCGGACGGCAGCGGTTCGACCGGCGCTCCGACCGGCCCCGCGTCGACGTGCTTCGGATTTCTAGCCACCAAACCTCCAGTTGTTGTATGCTGCGGGAGCGATGCCAACTTAAGGGCCAGCGCTGTGTCAGCCGCTGGCCCCACAAACCTCAGCCAGCCGTGCATTGCCAACGACCGGCAACTCTCCTCCAAGGTTAAACCGAACGCCAAACACCAGCATGGCCGAGCGCGAACTGTGAGAAAAGTTCAGAGCAATTTAGTAACCATCATTGGTGAGGCGTACTTTCAACCGATTGCCGACCTCGTCGATGGGTGGCTGCGGCGCAGGCCACCAGCTCCAAACAAGGTTCAGTCAGGGTTCTATGAGCATGGATACGCAGCAGCGATCGTCCTCCTACTTGTCGCAATGTTCGAGTCCTACGTCTCACGCCTACGGTATCTCTCATGCGCGAAGGCCACAAAAAGCGCGCGGCATGCCACACAAATCGTTCGCGAGGCCATTCCATGTTTGCGCCACGGGAAGGCATTGCAGGATATCTATGTCCTTCGCGACGTCCTTATCCACAATCACCTTTTGGAAATCGATTACGAATCGGGCGGTTCTCCCCCCATCGTGCTGAAGCAAGTGCAGAAACATCCCGCGTACGGAAACCAACGGTATGAAGCGCGGGTGAATACTGCCAAGCTTCGCACGAGAGCGCTGGGCCTGAGCGTAAATCCGATCCGAGTTGATCGGAGAGATACTCTGAAGGTGTTCGACACTATTTGGAAAACGCTCCTTGTATTCGAAAAGATGTATCCGGATGGATTTGCCGTATCTTATCAGCGTGTTCGGTTCCGCGGCAATTCAATACTGTTCCATGAGCTTCGCAATCAGCTGAGGGCAGCTGGATCCTCCTGATAAACGATTCGCCTAGCGCTCGAGGAAGCGGGCGATGCGATCGATCGCCTCTTCGATGTTGGCGATCGAGTTGGCGTAGGAGAAGCGGATGTAGCCCTCGCCCTGATCGCCGAAGCTGGTGCCGGCGACCAGCGCGACCCCGACCTCGTTCAGGAGACCGTCCTGCAGCTTGCGCGCCGAATAGCCGGTGCCGGCGATGTTGGGAAACGCATAGAACGCGCCGGCCGGGCGCACGCAGCGAAAGCCCGGCAGCGCGTTGAGGCGCTCGAGGATCACCTTGCGCCGCTCGTCGAACGCGCGGACCATCCGATCGACCGCGTCCTGCGGTCCTTTCAGCGCCTCGATCCCGGCCCACTGGGTCGCGGCGTTGACGCAAGAGTGGATGTTGATCGCGAGGCGCGTGGCGTGCTCGGCCAGCTCCCTGGGCCAGACCGCATAGCCCAGGCGCCAGCCGGTCATGGCGTAGGTCTTGGACCAGCCATCCAAGAGGATCAGCCGGTCGGCGATCTCGGGATAGACCAGCATGCTCGCGTGCGGGACGTTGTCGTAAACCATTCGGGCGTAGATCTCATCCGACATGACGACCACCTGGGGATGCTCGGCAAGGCCGGCGACCAGCCGGTCAAGCTCGTCCTTCGGCACCACGCCCCCGGTCGGGTTGGCCGGGCTGTTGACGATGATCAGGCGCGTGCGCGGGGTGATCTTGGCGAGCACCTCTTCGGCCGAGAACGAGAAGCCGCTGTCCTCGTATAGCGGGATCGGTACGGCCCTGGCGCCGGTGAATTCGATCACCGAGCGATAGATCGGAAAGCCCGGGTCCGGGTACATGATCTCGGTGCCCGGCTCGCCGAACATGGTGATCGCGAAGTACATGGTGACCTTGCCGCCCGGCACGATCACGATCCGATCCGGGTCGATCTCGACGCCCCGCCACTTCTGAATGTCCTCTGCGACTGCCTCGCGCAGCGGCAGGATGCCGTTCGCCGGCGTATAGCCATGATGGCCGTCGGCGAGCGCCTTCTGGGCGGCGGCCACGATGTTCTTCGGCGTCGGGAAATCCGGCTGCCCGATGCCGAGATTGATGATGCTCCGCCCGGCCTGTGCGAGCTTTTGAGCGCGCGCAAGCACCTCGAACGCGCTCTCCGTGCCGAGCCGTGACATCCTCTCCGCGAACTGCATGCCGCCCTCACCTTAGCAAGCTTCGGCCTACCATAGCGCGCCGCAGCGCCTTGACCAGTGGCGCGCGGGCCCGGTCGCGGAAGCCGAGCCGCGGTGCCGCGCGACCGGGCGAGGCCGGACTGGCGTTTCCGTCACGCGGAACGTGACGACCGGCGTGAGCGTTCGTACAGTCGCGCAAGGAGTTCTTCGACGGGAGCGCCATGGCCAGACGTCCGCTGCCGACACAATGGCCGCGAACCCTCGCGGTCGGTCCTGCCACACCGCCGGCCTCGGCGACAGCGACGGTGGCGGTGCTGGTGGTGGTTGTCGGCGCTCTCTATCTCGGCCGCGACATCCTGATCCCGCTCGCCCTGTCCATCCTGCTGAGCTTCATGCTCGCGCCGATCGTCATCCGTCTGCGCCGCTGGGGCGTGCCGCGGATACCGTCGGTACTCGCCGTGGTCGTGCTGCTGTTCGTCGTGCTGCTCGGCTTCGGCGCGATCGTGGCGAGCCAGATGGTCCACCTGGCCGAAAACCTGCCGCGCTACGAATGGAACCTGCGCGCCAAGATCCGTGATCTGCCCGTCGCCATGCCGAGCGGTGGCGTGGTCGAGCGCACCACGGACATGCTGCGTGATCTGCGCAAGGAGCTGGAAAAGGCGACCGCAAAAGCCGAGACCGAGGGCGCAGAGACCGACGTCGAGTCGCCCGTGAAGCCGGTGCCGGTGCAGGTGCAGCAACCGGTCACGCCTCTGCAAACCTTGCGCGAGATCGGCGGGCCGCTCGTCAAGCCGATCGCGACCGCCGGTCTGGTGCTGGTGTTCGTGATCTTCATGCTGCTGCAGCGCGAGGATCTGCGCGACCGCATCATCCGGCTGGTGGGCTCCAGCGATGTTGCGCGCACCACCGAGGCGATGAACGATGCGGCCAAGCGCATCAGCCGCTATCTGCTGATGCAGTTGGTAATCAACGTCCTCTACGGCGTCCCGGTCGGGATTGGCCTCTATTTCATCGGCGTGCCGAACCCCATCCTGTGGGGCCTGCTCGCCACCATTCTGCGCTTCATCCCCTACGTGGGGCCGGTGATCGCCGCGCTTTTCCCGATCGCCCTGTCGTTCGCGGTGGCGCCCGGGTGGACCGTGCCGCTGCTGACCATCGCGCTGTTCGTGACGCTCGAGTTGTTCAGCAACAACGTGCTCGAGCCATGGCTCTATGGGACGAGCACGGGATTATCGCCGGTCGCGGTGCTGGTCGCCGCGGTGGTCTGGACCACGCTCTGGGGGCCGGTCGGCCTGCTGCTCTCCACGCCCCTTACCGTGTGCCTGGTGGTGCTCGGCCGTCACATGCCGCAGCTCGCCTTCTTCGATGTTCTGCTGGGTGACGAACCGGCGCTGTCGCCCGAACTCAGGTTCTATCAGCGCCTGCTCGCGCGCGATCCGGAAGAGGCGACCGAGCTCGCGGAGGAATACCTGGAGGACGAACCGCTCGAGAAGCTCTACGACGGCGTGATCATCCCCGCGCTCGGGTTTGCGGAGCAGGACCGGCTGCGCGGCAGCCTCGATCGCGCAACGGTGCAGGGCATGGCCGAGGACACGATCGGCATACTCGAGTTCTTGAAGGAAGACGACGAGCGCGATACGGATGGCGCCGCGGATGCGGCTGTCTCGCCAGCGGACGCGCCGAGCGAACCCGCCCCGATCCTGTGCATCGGCGCCCGCAATGGCCTGGACGAGGCCGCGGCCGCAATGCTGGCCAATCTGCTCACGCAGCGGGGGTTAACCGCAGCCATTGTCCCGCGAGACGAGGTCGCCGGCCGGAACCTGGCGCGGCTGCCGCGCCACGGCGTGACGCTGATCTGCCTGTCTTACGTCAATCCGCGGGCGATCCAGCACGCCCACCGCCTTACCCGACGGCTGCGCCATCATTTCGGCGAGCGGGCCCGGATCATGGTCGGCCTGTGGACGGCAGAGCCGTCGCAGGACGGTGAGGAGCTGCTCGAGGCCACCGGCGCGGACGTGATTGCGACCTCGCTGCGCCACGCCGTTCGAGAGGTCCAGGAATACCTGGCACCGGGACAGCCCGAAGCGACGCCCAGCGCCGCGTAACGTGTGCCATCACCGGGGGCGCGGGATCTTGATTACCTGACGCGGAAAAGCGGATATAGGGCCCGTTCCGACAGCCCGCACCTCCGCGCGCCAAGCGAGTGCGCTGCGCAGTTCCCTCGAACCATATGCCAAGCGGGGGTGATCGGCGCTCAGACCACCAGCGTGTTGTTGTTGACTGCGTCCTGCGCGGTGGTCACCCCGGTCGGATCGACCAGAGTGGCGAAGGAGACGAAGGCGAAGTTCGCGCCCGCCCCATCCTGATCGACGCTCACCTGCACGTCATTGTTGACGTGATCGAAGTGGACGAATGGGTCGATGTTGTTCGGATCGGCGGCGCCGTCGAACAGTTGACTGAAATCGAGCGTGTCGCCCTCGGCGGCATTGAACCCGGAGATGCGATCGCCACGGTCGGCCAGCGAGAAATAGATCTCGGAGTCGGCCCCGGCGCCGCCGATCAGGAGGTCTGCCCCCGGGCCGCCGACCAGCTGATCGCTGCCGGCGTCGCCATTCAGAGTGTCCCTACCAGTGCCGCCATCCAGAAGATCATCGCCGGAGTCGCCAAACAGGATGTCGTCGCCTGCGAGGCCGGACATCGCGTCATCGACCAGAGGCTGGCCCCTGAGCGTGTCGTCGTTCGCGGTGCCAAGCTCGGCGCCGGTCCCGCTCAGGTTGGCGTCGACCACGAAAGTATTGCTCGGGGCGCCGTGGCCATCGACCACCGAAAACTCGATCTGCCGCAAGCCTGCCACCGGGACCGGCTCCAGGGTCACGCTCTGCAGAATCTGCACGTAGTCGGCAATCGGGGCTGTGCCTGCAAATACCAGGCTGGTCGCCGTGCTGGTGACGAGATTGATTCCGGTGGGGAGCGAAGCGTCGAATGCGAGCGCATCGCCCGCCACACCGTCCAAGTTGACCGAGGCCTGGCTGAGAACCGTGTCGTCGGGGTCGCTTACTGCGGCATCGAGCGCGACTCTGATCGCGCCGCCGGCAAACGCCGCCTGAACGGTCGGACTGAGTTCGACGTCGACCAGCACATCGTTGAAGTCATTGTCGCCCCGGTTGCTGAGCGGTAGGTCCTCGAATCCGATCGTGAGCCCCGAATGGTCGGGCTGGAGACCGGAGATCACATGGCTGACCCCGTCGGGGTTCAGCGGATTGTCGTTCGGCGAGTCCGCAGTCGGATCGGTGGTGAAGAAGACGTTGCCGGCGATCGGGCGGCCATCCGCGGTCAGCAGCGTGTGCCCGTCGTCGGCGAAATGGAGCCCGCCGCCAAGATCGTCCCCGTTCAGCCTGAAGCCGTTGGCGATCAGGAACAGACCGAACTGCTGTCCCGGATGCAGCTGGCCCGGATCATAGAGGTCGCTGAGCGGCACCTGATCACCTGGGGTGAGAGGGCCGCCGCCCGGGCGCTGTGATGGGAAGTTTGGATCGGCCTCCGCCTGCTGGATCTCGGGGAACACGATCTTGGGATCGGCCATCTGACCGTTCGGGTCGATCAAGAACACGCCAAGCGTGTCCACCAACGTGGCAAGCTCGCTGCCGAATACGATCGCTGCATCGCCGCTCGGGCCTAGCGTGAGGTTGCCCTGATCGACGCCATTGATCTGGCCGTCAGGCACACGCACGCCCTCGCTGAGGGTGGGGAACGGCGCAGCCGATGCGAACTGCGGGGTGACGGTGATGCCGCCCAACTCGCGCTCGATCGTGCCCGTCGCACTGAATGCCGGCGGCACGTTTTCGGGCCCCGCCGGTACCAGCGCGCCACCCCCCTCGTCATTGCCTTCGTCGAACAGCCCCTGATTCTCGAGAAGCGGCGGCGTGCCCAAGCCCAGCGCAGTCGGCAGGAGCGGGCCCAGGGGAAACGGGCCGGCGGCGATCGCGCCGGGATCATAGGGATTGAAGTTGGCGCCGCCCCAGTGCTCGGGGCCGGTCTGCGGCGACGGCAGACGGCCGACGACATCGCCCTCCGCAAGCTGCGCGAGCGGCTGCAGATTCGTAAGGAGCACGTCACTGCCCACGCCAGGTCCGCCGGCGACACGCAGGGTTGGCGGCTGCGCGCTGTTCGCCGCGTCGACCAGACCGGCCACGTACACCATGCGGCCGTTCTCGGTCAGCACCAGAAGGCCGCCCTCGGCGATCAGATATGTGGCGCTGATGAATTCGCCGCCTTGCAGGTGGATCTGCTGCCCGGGTTGCGCGAGCGCCTCAATGCGCTCGCCTGGCGCAGGCACCGGCACGGTGATCGATGGTCCCTCGAGCTTCTCGACCTGGAGCGCCTGACCGCTCGCGCAGGCTCGCGCAATGCGCGCCAGCTGCTGGTCGTCCAGCCCCTGGAGCACAGGCCGGTCGAGCTCCCCTTCGGGGGCATTGACGAACGCCACCACCTGAGCGGTGTCGGCGCCGCCGCGTCCGTCCGTCGCTTCGTAAGTGAAGCGCTGCAGCCCGGGCTGATCCGGGACGAAGGTCAGCGTGCCGTCCGGATCGATGCTGACCTGGCCGCTCGCCGGACTCGAAGCGGCAGCAATCGCGATCGCATCGCCGTCCGGGTCGCTGGCCTGCACCGGGACGCCGACCGCGGCGCCTTGGGCGGTGACCAGGCAGACGTCCTGCGCATCCGGTGGGCTGTTCACCACCGCCTGGGCCGTCAGCAACTCCTGCTCAGCGCTTTGTTGGTTAGCCATTTGCCCACCGTGATCGGCGCGTTCGGAACGTGCTCGGGCCATCCGCTGCCCCGTTTACCAGAATCTAACAGGGCTTGCTGTCATTATGTCATGAATCCGCGTGGTGAACAGAGGTCATATCGTAGTGCGAACGGCACGCAGAACCGGCTGGCTCAGGCGATGATCCGCAAGACCATGCGCATCGGCGAGGTGCGCACTTCGATCAAGCTGGAGCCGGAGTTCTGGAGCTATCTCAAGGAGGTGGCGGACAGCCGCGCCATCCGCCTGTCCCGTCTGGTCAACGACGTGGCGGCGGCGACGCCGGAGCGTACCAATCTGGCCTCGACCCTGCGCACCTTCTGTCTGATTCATGCCCAACTGCGCTGGCGCGGGCTGGAGCGGGAGCTCGAGCAACTCAGCCTCGCCGGCAATACCCGCGATCTGACGCGCGTCCTCGATGCCTGCCCGTTGCCCTGCCTGCTGCTGAGCGAGGACCGCACGATCAAGCGCCTCAACCAAGCGTTCGCCGCATGGCTGCACCTGGACGCCCGCGGCGTGCTCGGCCATCGGCTGGACAACATCATGATCCTGCGCGGTCAGAGCATGCCGGGATTGTGGGAGCGGATCTTCGGCGAAGGCGGTGGCCGTGGCCGGTTCAATGCCACCTATGTGTCGCCGGGCAAGGTACGCACGGCACAGGCGCTGGCGATCGGGCTGTCGCCGACCGTTGGAGGGGCAGCGGTCCGGGCCTGCCTGATCATGTTCGAGACCCTGGCCGGGCGCGCGTGAGGAACACAGCGCAGCTCACGCTTGTGTCGTCATCGAGCTCAGTCCGGACCCAACACAGAACTCCGGCCGGCTTGGACGGCAAGCAGTCGTCGGCGATCGGTCGGGGTGCAGGCAGGCGGCAGCCGGCGGCGCGGTGCTGGCCTGTGCGTCCACGGGTAGGCGGCGCCCGGCCGGGTGCCGCCCCCACGAGCCAACCTGGGAAAGCTTGTCCTCGATACCCTGCCTGAGGCGGCGGTACGTGGTAGCCCTGGTCCAAGCGAGCCGGTCGTAACTTCCAGGCATTGCGGGCCCGCGCGAGAGAGGCCGGCCAG
The DNA here is from genome assembly GCA_046732855.1 of Pseudomonadota bacterium. Lineage (GTDB taxonomy): Bacteria > Pseudomonadota > Alphaproteobacteria > Geminicoccales > Geminicoccaceae > JBKPNX01. The sequence continues at coordinate 30,528 of JBKPNX010000007.1, read as the reverse complement.
GTGCATGATCGATGCGAGCGGCGGTTTTGTCGCTATCCGCCGGGCTCGCGCTCGGCTTGCGCCGCGGCCGGGTGATGCGTAGCGTTCCCGTGACGATCGCATCAACGGTCGGGGCAATCGGCCAATCGCCCTTGGGGAAGCTGAGATGGCGGCGATCACGATGCGCCAGCTGCACAAAGCCTTCGGTCAGGCCGAGGTGATCAAGGGCGTCAGCCTGGAAATCAGAAACAAGGAGTTCGTGGTGTTCGTCGGGCCATCGGGCTGCGGCAAGTCGACCTTGCTGCGCCTGGTCGCCGGGCTCGAGGACATCTCCTCGGGCGAGATGCGGTTCGACGGAGAGCTGGTCAACGAGCTCACGCCGGCCGAGCGCGGCATCGCGATGGTGTTTCAGTCGTACGCGCTCTATCCGCACATGAGCGTGTACGACAACATGGCGTTCGGGCTGAAGCTGGCGAAGATCGGCAAGGAGGGCGTCGACCAGCGGGTGCGCAACGCCGCGCGCATCCTGCAGATCGAGCGCCTGCTCGAGCGCAAGCCCAAGCAGCTCTCGGGCGGCCAGCGCCAGCGGGTGGCGATCGGCCGGGCGATCGTGCGCGACCCGCGCGTGTTCCTGTTCGACGAGCCGCTGTCCAACCTCGATGCGGCGCTGCGCGTGCAGATGCGGATCGAGATCGCGAAACTTCACCGCGCCCTCGACGCCACCATGATCTACGTCACCCATGACCAGGTCGAGGCGATGACGCTCGCCGACCGCATCGTGGTGCTGAACGCCGGCGTCGTCGAGCAGTTCGGCTCGCCGCTCGAGCTGTACCGCCATCCCCAGAACCTGTTCGTCGCTGGCTTCATCGGCTCACCGAAAATGAACTTCCTGGACGGCGAGGTGACGAGCATCTCGGCGAACGGCGTCACGGTGGAGGTGGCGGATGGCGCCATGCTGACGGCTGCGGCGGTGCAGAACGGCGCCAGCCCCGGTCAGAAGGTCACCGTGGGCGTGCGTCCGGAGCATCTGATCGAAGGCGGCGGCGGGGCGGGCGAGCTCAAGGGCCGGGTGATCGCGGTCGAGCATCTGGGCGGCGAGACCTACATCTATCTGGAGCGCCAGGGCGCCGAGCCCCTGGTAGTCAAGGCCGCGGGCGATTCCCGGACCAGGGTCGACGAGGTGCTGCCGATCGGCGTGCCCGCGTTCGCCTGCTACCTGTTCGACGCGCAAGGCCAAGCGTACGCGCGGCCGGCGTGACTAGCGCACGCCCGTCGTCGCCGACTGGACGCCGACGCGCAGGTCTCAGGCTGTTCTGGTAGGCCGCCCACAATGGCTGATCGGCGACGGCAGGGCGCGGGACAACCTGGCCCGACTGGAAGAGCGCCTCCATCCTCTGTGCTCGCGCGCCCCGGTAAACACCGGTATCTACGGCAGCCAGTCGCCGGTGATCTGATCGGCAGTATAGGGGCAGGTTTCGGGCAGCGCGTCGGCCGCGGCATGCTCGCCGTGGTCCCGCAGTGATCCCTCGGCCTGCGGGCGTGCTCAGGCGTAGAGCTCGTCCAGCTCCGCTCCCAGTTCTCGACGCAACGTCGGGGTCAGATCGTCCAGCAAATCGTTGCGGTCTCTTCGGATCGTGTCGCGCCAACCCGCGCGCGGGTCGAGTGCTGGCGAGTACTGGAGCGTCAGCAGGTCCTCGATGATCGTGCGAACTCGGCTCCGGACTGATCGCTTCAGTGCACCGCCCAAGTCCTCCACCTCCTCAATGAGGTGCTCCAAGTCCAGTTCTTCGTACCGATGGGCGCGAAGCAGCTCCGCCTGGCGCTGGGTCCAGACGTAGAAGTCCTCGTAATAGAGCATCTTCGGCGCGGGTTTGATCTGCGTGGCCATAATCGGTTCCCGCCACTACCCTCTCGCACCCATCATAGCATAGGTTGACGGAGCTTACGCACGGCTCAAGTGCGCGGCGGGTGCGCGCGAACGGCCTCCTCGTTGATCTCGGTGCCCCAGCCGGGCCCATCCGGCAGCAGCAGGTATCCGTTCTCGATTCTGGGGGTGACGGTCACTAGGTCGTCGTACCAGGGCACCCGGTCGGGATCGATCTCCATGATTCGGAAGTTCGGCGTGACGGCGCAAAAGTGTGCGTTCATCATCGTCGCGAGGTGGCCATAGAAGTTGTGCGGCGCGACGTTGATCTCGTAGGCATCGGCCATCGCCGCGATCTTCAGCGATTCCGCGACGCCGTTCCACGGCGTGTCGATGATCGCCACGTCCATCGCCTGGTTCTCAAAGAAGGGGCGATAATCGCGCCGGCCGAACAGGCATTCGCCCGAGGCGACCGGAATGCTCGTGCCCCGCCGGATGTGATGCAGCGCCTTGGCATCCCGCGTGTCGATCTCGACCCAGAACAGGTCGAAGGGCTCCATGGCGCGCGCCATTTTGAGAAAGCCCTCGGTTTTAAAGTTGAAGTTGAGGTCGACCAGGATGTCGACGTCCGGGCCCGCCCCCTCGCGAAAAGCGGCCAGTTGATCGCGGATGGCGGCAAGCACGTTGCGCTCGGGGTTCAGCTCGGGGAAGTAGTCGCCGCGGGCGAAGCCGGGCGCATGCAGGCGCGGATCCTCGTCGAGCAGGAACACGTTGGACTTGAGCGCGGTGTAGCCGCTCGCGACCACCTCCCGCCCGGCGGCGACGACGTCGTCGAGCGTGCGCAGCGGCGGGATCTGCATCGCCTCCGGCCAAGCCAGGCGATAGGTGCCGCAGTGCGACCAGTAGAGGCGGATACGCTCGCGCACCGGACCACCGAACAGCGCGTATACGGGCACGTCCAACGCCTTCGCCTTGATGTCCAAAAGCGCGTTCTCGATCGCACCGATCGCCTGCTGGACCATGCCGCCGCTCGCCTGACGGCGGATCGCGTAGAGCAGGGCGACAACCGCCTCATATGCGCGCGGGTCCATGCCGACGATCGCGGGCGCGAGATGCTGGATCGCGGCCGTCACGCCCTTGCCGCCGAACGACTCATTGTACTCGCTCCAGCCGATCAGGCCCTGATCCGTGCTGATCTTCAGAAAATCGAAGCTGCGCGGCCCGGCGTCGGCATGGAGACATTCAAGCCGGGTGATCTTCATGGTCCATCTCCTCCCTGGTGCCGGCCACGTGCTTGACTGAAAACGCCGCGGCAAACGAGTACCGTAGTGTTGCCCGTCTTGTCATCGCGAGACCGCCAGCGGTCGTGGCGATCCAGCCGAGCCCGCATACCTGGGATTGCTTCGCGTCCTCCGGGGCGCTCGCAATGACATCAGTGTCGCAGCTTGCACCACCTGAATGCGCTATTCGCGTCAACCACCGTCGCTCAACCCGTTTCCGACGGAGCGGTCGCCAGCGCCAGCGCAGAGGTCAGGTTTCGATCCGATCGAAGGCTTCATCGTCCTGCGGCATCGCCAGGAGATGGCCGATGAGCGAAGGCGGTTGCAGCTCCTGCCAGGCTGCAAGCCTTGCGTATTCCCGGCGGCAAGCACGACGACCGCAGGCGCTCCGCGTCTGGTCACGAGCTGCGGCTCGCCCGACGCGCCGTCTGGAACACGGCGCTGAAGCCATGCCTCGCGTCTCGTAAGGACCACGTTGGCATCGTCAGTCTTAGCCAGCTTAACTGTTTGGCAGTCGCCACGCTGCCTTGTCAGTAGGAACTCATTCAGCGACACCCTTCTCCCGCTCCATCTGGGCGAACACCTCGCGCGCCTGCTTGAAGGCGGAGTTGGCGGCGGGCACGCCGCAGTAGATCATGGCCTGAAGCAGGACCTCGCGGATCTCGTCCTTGCTGACGCCGTTGCGAAACGCCGCGCGGACGTGAAGCTTGAACTCCTCCTCGCGGTTGAGCGCGATCAGCATGGCAAGATTGAGCAGGCTGCGCGTCTTGCGCGACAGGCCAGGGCGGCCCCACACCGCGCCCCAGCAGTATTCCGTGACCAGCTCCTGATACGGCCGGCTGAAATCGTCGGCGCCGGCGAGCGAACGCTCGACGTGCTCGGCGCTCAGGACCTCTTTGCGAATCGCCAGGCCCTGTTCGAAAGTCTCTCTGTCCATCGCCCGTTTCCCTCACTGGCTCAGACGCGGTGGCGATCGAGCAGGGACGCCAGCGCGGCGTCGAACGCCACGTCCTGCTCGATGTTGAGAAGGTGGGCCGCGTCGGCAATGACCTCCAGCTGAGCGCCGGGAATGAGGCTTTGGATTTCCCTCGCCTTTTCCGGCGGCGTGGCGGGATCGTCCTCGCCAACGATGACCAGCGTCGGCACGCGGATGCCGGTGATCAGCTCGCGCAGGTCCATGTCGCGGATCGCGGCGCAACATGCGGCGTAGCCATGCGGCGGCGTGTCGAGGATCATCTGGCGCACGCGGTCCACCACGATGCCCGGCTCGCGGCGAAAGGCCTCGGTGAACCAGCGCTCGATTACGGCATCGGCCAGCGCCGTCATGCCCTGCTCCGTGGCGACGCGGATCCGTTCGCCCCACACCTCCCGCTGCGGCATGTGAGCGGCGGTCGCGCACAGCGCGAGGCTGATCAGCCGCTCGCCGTGCCTGGCGCCCAGCACCTGACCGACCATGCCGCCCTTCGACAGCCCGCAGAAATGCACGCGTTCGACGTGAAGGGCGTCGAGCAGGCCGAGCGCGTCGTCGGCGAGCAGGTCGATCGTGTACGGGCCGTCGGGAGCATCCGAGCGGCCGTGCCCGCGGCTGTCGTAGCGCAGCACGCGGTAGCGCTCGGCCAACGCATGCACCTGCGGGTCCCACATTTCGAGCCGCGTACCCAGCGAGTTGCTGAGCATCACGACCGGCGCGTCGGCCGGCCCCGCGAGCTCGTAATACAGCCGTATGCCGTTCGCCTGAATCATGGGCATGGACGCCTCCTTCAGTCGGACTTGGCGGCACCGCGCGCGAGGACGCGATCGACGAACTCGGCGGCAAGCCCGGTATAGTTGCGCGGATCGAGCAGCTCGCCCAGGCGCTGCGGCGGTAGGTGCGCGGTGATCTTCGCATCCGCCTGCAGCTCGTCGAGCAGATGGGCGCCGCGCGCGAGCGCCCGCTGGCACGCCGCGGCCACCAAATGATGCGCCTGCTCGCGTCCGAGGTGCGGCGCCAGCGCCATCATCACCGCCTCGGCCGAGATCATCCCTTGCGTCGTGTCGAGATTGCGCCGCATGCGCGCCGGGTCCACCACCAGCCCCTCGAGCAGCGCCCGGGCGTGGTGCAGCGCGCCTGCGCTCAGCGCGAACGCCTCCGGCAGCGCGATCCACTCCGCGTGCCAGGGGCCGGTCGCGCGCTCATGGTCCTGCACCATGGCGCCCAGCATGACCGGAACCATCTGGCGCACATTGGCGGCGCAGGCGAGGATGAACTCGCAGGCGATCGGGTTGCGCTTTTGCGGCATCGTGCTGCTGCCGCCGCGCCCTTCCTCACAGGGCTCCGCGACCTCGCCGATTTCAGCCTGCATCAGCAGCGCCACATCGGTCGCGATCTTGCCGAGCGAGCCGGTGAGCAGGCCGAGGAAGCCCGCGAGCTCGGCAAGACCGTCGCGGCCGACATGCCAGGCGATCGGCGGCGTGCGCAGGCCGAGCTCCGCCGCGAGTTCGTTCATCACGCGGATGCCATCCGCGCCCAACGAGGCGAGCGTGCCGGCCGCGCCGCCGAACTGCACCACCGCCATGTCGGACCTGAGCCGGGCCAGGCGCTCGGCATGACGTAGCAAAGGGGCGAGCCATAGCGCGCACTTGAAGCCGAAGGTGATCGGCAGCGCATGCTGGGCGTGGGTACGCCCGGCCATCGGTGTGTCCCGGTAGCGGCGCGCCAGGCCTGTAAGGGCATTTACGCAGCCCGCCAGATCCTCGCGGATCAGCTCCAGGCCCTGGCGCAGCTGCAGCACGAGGCCAGTATCCATGACGTCCTGAGTCGTGGCGCCCCAGTGCACCCAGCGACCCGCGTCCCCCGCGCACGCCTGGCCGAGCGTTCTGACCAGCGGCACGATCGGATAGCCGACCAGTTCGGTGCCCCGGCTGATCGAGGCGAGATCGAGGCGCGCCACATCGGCCTTGGCGGTGATCTCATGCGCCGCAGTCGCGGGGATGAGGCCGAGCTTCGCCTGGGCGCGGGCCAGGGCCGCCTCGACATCGAGCATGCGCTGCAGGCGCGCTTCGTCCGAGAACACCGCGCGCATCGCCGGCGTCGTGAATAGACCGCCGTAGACGCTCGAATCAATTGGCGAGACCGACACTTGCCAAACGCCTCGTCGCGTTGCTTTGGGGTCGAGCGCAGCATCACGCATAGCGTGAAAGTCGAACCCGTCCTAGCCCGTCCGCGACGTGATCCGGGGCCAGGGCCGATTCTTGGGATCCGCGAACTCGCGGCAGCGGGGCGGTTATGGTACGCTGCCGCGGGTCACCCGTGCCTCCTTCCAGACGCGGCGGCGAGGTTGCAGCATGGCTCTGCCGCAGGAGATCATTCGCAAAAAGCGCGACCGCGGCGCGCTCAGCGCCAGCGAGATCGCCGAGTTCATCGCTGGTCTTACCAGCGGGCACATCTCCGAGGGCCAGGTAGCGGCGTTCGCCATGGCGGTGTTCTTCAACGGCATGGGCCGCGAGGAAACCGTCGCGCTCACCCGCGCCATGACCGGATCCGGGACCCGCCTCACCTGGCGCGGTCTGGACGGCCCCGTGCTCGACAAGCATTCGACCGGCGGGATCGGCGACAAGGTGAGCTTGGTCCTGGCGCCGGTGGTGGCCGCGTGCGGCGCCTATGTGCCGATGATCTCGGGGCGCGGCCTCGGCCACACCGGCGGCACGCTGGACAAGCTGGACAGCATTCCCGGTTATGCGACCCAGCCCGATCTCGAACGCCTGCGCGCGGCTGTCCGCACCGCGGGCTGCGCGATCATCGGCCAGACCGACGATCTGGTGCCGGCGGACCGCCGCCTCTACGCCATCCGCGACGTTACGGCGACGGTCGAATCGATTCCGCTGATCGTCGCCTCGATCCTGTCCAAGAAGCTGGCGGCCGGGCTCGACGCGCTGGTCATGGACGTCAAGGTCGGGTCGGGCGCGTTCCTGCCGTCGCTCGAGGCGACCCGCGAGCTCGCCCACACGCTGGTCGAGGTCGCCACCGGCGCGGGCCTGCGCTGCTCGGCGTTGCTCACCGACATGAGCCAGTGCCTCGGGCGCACCGCCGGCAACGCGCTCGAAGTGCGGGAAGCAATTGACGTGCTTACCGGAGAGTCCGTGCACTCCCGTCTGCGCGAGGTGACGCTCGCGCTCGCCGCCGAGCTTCTGGTGCTCGGCGGCCTCGCCGAGGACAAGGCCCGTGCCGCCGGCGCAGCTGCACGCGCGCTCGACTCCGGCGCGGCGGCGGAGCGCTTCGCTCGCATGGTGGCTGCGCTCGGCGGTCCGACGGATGTCCTGGAGCGGCCCGAGCGCCACCTGCCCGAAGCGCCGGTGCGCCACGCGGTGCATTTCGAGCGGTCTGGGACGATTGCGGCGATCGATGCCCGCGCGCTTGGGCTGGCCGTGGTCGGTCTGGGCGGCGGGCGCCGGCGCGCGACCGACCGGATCGATCCGCGAGTCGGCCTGGCCGACGTGCGCGGCATCGGCGAAGCGATCGGCCCGGATATGCCGCTCGCCATCGTGCACGCCGGGACCGACAACGACGCCGCGGCCGCCGCCGAGCTGCTTCGGAACGCCGTCCGCGTTCGCGAAGCGGCGCCCGATGCCGCAACCACAAGTATCATCGAGTATGTCGCCTACGACACGATCTGGCCTTGACCTCGATTGCCGCCAGGTTCATGATCGTCTCGGTTCAGTGAAGTGGAGGACCAACGAGTCGATCGGTTTCGGGTCAACCACAAGCCAGGAGGGTGCCTTAACCGCATGACTCCGCCGGACCATCGATGACGCTCCGACAAGATGGCCATTATGGCTTTTGTGGCTCGGCACTAGGTGTCGAGCGGCGCGGGCGGGCATGCCCGACGCAGGAAACCCCGTCGACTGGATAGGTCGCGACGGGGTTTCCGCCGTTATTGCGCTGCCCTTCAAGATCTGTACCGTGCTACAGGTGAGGCGGCCGATAGTTGCGGCTGCGACGTCCCCTCGGGCCTCCTCTATTGCTCGCGCCAAGGTTGTGCAGACCTGAGCCATCCAGCCCCGGCCCTTGACGCACATGTGCGCTCCGAACCGAGCCAGCTCCCGTCATCGCGTACGTTCACATCCGCTTGGGAACTACGGGGGGCACCGGCCCAAGTCGTTGACAGGCCGGGGCGATCCAACGATGGTGCTCCTTTAACCCCCATCTGCGACCAGCCTCCCATGTCCAATGCTGCAATGCCGGCGCTGCTGCCGGTCTACAAACGGTCCGAGATCACGTTCGAACGCGGCGAGGGCGCCTACTTGTTCGACCGCGCCGGGCGTCGCTATCTCGACTTCGGCAGCGGCATCGCGGTCACCGTGCTCGGTCACGCCCATACGCACCTGGTGGCGGTGCTCAAAGGTCAGGCTGAGAAGCTCTGGCACTGCTCCAACCTTTATGCCATCGAGCCGCAGCAACGTCTGGCCGAGCGTCTGGTGGCCCATTCGTTCGCCGACACGGCTTTTTTCTGCAACTCCGGCGCCGAGGCGCTCGAGTGCGCGATCAAGATGGCGCGCCGGTTCCACTACGGGCGCGGCCAGCCGGAGCGCCACCGCATCATCACGTTCGAGGGCGCCTTTCACGGCCGCACGATGGCGACCATCACCGCCGGTGGCCAGGAGAAGCACCTCGAAGGTTTCCGGCCCCTTCTGCCCGGCTTCGATCAGGTGCCGGTCGGCGACCTCGCCAAGGTCGAGGCGGCAATCGGCCCTGAGACCGCGGCCATTCTGATCGAGCCAATCCAGGGCGAGGGCGGCATCCGCACGCCCGAGCGGAGCTTCCTCGAGGAGTTGCGGCAGCTGTGCGACGAACACGACCTCCTGCTAATCCTAGACGAGGTGCAGACCGGCATGGGGCGGACCGGCCGCCTGTTCGCCTACGAGTGGACCGGGATCACGCCCGATGTGATGTCGCTCGCAAAGGGCCTGGGCGGCGGCTTTCCGATCGGCGCATGCCTGGCGACCGCGCGTGCCGCCTCCGGCATGGCGCCGGGCTCTCACGGCTCCACCTTCGGTGGCAACCCGCTCGCCTGCGCCGTTGCCAACGGCGTGCTGGACGTGCTGCTTGCCGAGGGTTTCCTGGAAAGCGTCCGCCAGGTCGCCGGGCGCCTGCGTGACGAGCTCGACCAGCTAGCCGCCGCCCTCCCGACCGTGGTCCAGGAGGTACGCGGTCAGGGCCTGCTCCTCGGCCTGCGCTGCGGGCCGCCCAATACCGACATCAGCGCGGAGCTCATGGGTCGCGGCATGGTCACGGTGCCCGCGGGCGACAACGTGCTCCGCCTGCTGCCGCCCCTGATTATCGAGCAACGGCACATCGACGAAGCGATGGGGACGCTGCAGGAGGTCTTTCAGGACTTCGCAGGGCGCGAGGCGGCACAATGAGCGCACTGGTACGGCATTTCCTGGATATCGGCGAGCTGGATGCAGGCACCTTGCGCGCCATCCTCGACCAGGCGAGCGAGCTGAAGTCGTTGGGATCGCGGGACCGCAGGCTCCGGCTCGCCGGCAAGACGCTCGCGATGATTTTCGACAAGCCCTCAACCCGGACGCGGGTGTCGTTCGAGGTGGCGATCAAGGCGCTGGGCGGCGACGCCGTGGTGCTGAACAGCAGGGACATGCAGCTCGGCCGCGGCGAGACCATCGCCGATACCGCCCGCGTGCTGTCCCGCTACGTCGATGCGATCATGATCCGCACCGATCGCCACAGCAAGTTGCTGGAGCTGGCGGAGGCCGCCACGGTGCCGGTGATCAACGGGCTCACCGACCACTCCCATCCGTGCCAGATCATGGCCGACGTCATGACCTTCGAGGAGCACCGCGGGCCGATCCGCGACCGCACTCTCGCCTGGGTCGGCGACGGCAACAACATGGCCAATTCCTGGGTGCACGCCGCCCAGCGATTCGACTTCGGCTTGCGCCTGGCATGCCCTCCGGAACTCGCGCCGGTCCCCGCGGTGCTGGCCTGGGCCGCGGAGCGCCAGGCGCGCGTTCAGCTGTTCGATGATCCGCGTGAAGCGGTCGCCGGGGCAGATGCGGTCCTGACCGACGTGTGGGTGTCGATGAACGATCGCGATTCGGAACGAAGGCGCGACCTGCTCGCGTCGTATCAGGTCGATGCGGCGCTGATGGCGCTGGCGCAGCCGGACGCGTTGTTCATGCACTGCCTGCCGGCGCATCGCGGCGAGGAGGTCGCCGCCGAGGTGATCGACGGTCCGCGTTCGGTGGTATTCGATCAGGCGGAAAACCGCCTACATGCGCAAAAGGGCATCCTGGCGTGGTGTCTCGGCTGAGGGCCGCCGGAGTGAGCGGATGAGCGCCAGTCTGATCGCCGACAATCTCCTGCGGCCGTTCCAGCTGGAGCGCTCGGCGTTGCGCGGCAGGGTGGTCCGGCTCGGCGCGCTGGTCGACCGCGTGCTGACCCGGCACGACTATCCCGAGCCGGTCGGGCGAATGCTCGGCGAGCTGTTCGTGCTCGCCGCGACGCTCGCGGGCGGGCTGAAGTTCAATGGCACCTTCAGCCTGCAGATCCAGAGCGACGGCCCGGTGTCGTTGATGCTCGCGGACTGCACCAACGAGGGCGCCATGCGTGGCTATGCGCGCTACGACGAGGCGCGTCTGGCACGGACCTCCGGGACCGATGTGCACGCCCTGCTCGGCCACGGCCGGCTCGCGTTCACCGTCGACCAGAACCAGCTCGGCCAAGCGTATCAGGGCATCGTCGAGCTGAGTGGCCCGACGCTCACCGACTGCATGCAGGCCTATTTCCGGCAGAGCGAGCAGCTCAAGACCGGATTGAAGATCGCGGTGGACCGGGTCGCCGATGACGAGGGCACGCGCTGGCGCGCCGGCGGCATCATGATCCAGCGGCTCGCCGACGAGGCCCGCGACGATTCGAGCGAGGAGCGGGCACTCGAGGACTGGCGGCGGACCATGCTCCTGCTCGGTACGGCCACCGCGGCCGAGCTCGTGGACCCCAACCTGGCGCCCGAGCGGCTGCTGCTGCATCTGTTTCACGAGGAGGGCGTGCGCGTGTTCACGCCGCACGGGCTACGCTTCGGCTGCCGGTGCAGTCGGGAACGGGTCGAGACCATGCTCCGCCGCTTCCCCGAGCATGAGCTCGACGACATGAGGGACGAAGCCGGCGACGTGATCGTCACCTGCCAGTTCTGCAATATCGATTTCCGTTTCGATGACGCGCAGCTGGCGAGGCTGCACGGAAGGGTGCACTGAGCGGCGCTGCGCGTGACTGCCGCGCGCGCTTGGCTCTGCCTCGTCATCGGACTGCTCGCCGGCTGCGCCAGCGAATACCAGACCTTCGCGCCGCCGCCGCTCGACTTCGGCAACCGGCCACCTCTGGAGCTTGCGGTCGGGCGGATCACGACCGACAGCGTCTATCGCCCTGCGGGCGCGCCGCCCTATGTCGACCACACGCTGCCGCTCACCCCTGAGGCCGCGAGCCGCGCGCTGCTCGAGCAGCGCTTCCGCGCGGTCGGCGGCGCGGACCGTCTGCAAGCGGTGATCCTGGACGCCTCGGTCCAGGAGAAAGCGCTTGAAACCGCCTCCGGTGTACGGGGCCTTCTGACCATCGAAGCGGCGGCGCGCCTGGAAGGGCGGCTCAAGGTGCGCATCGACCAATTGGACCCCGCGGGCTCGGTGGTCCGCTCGGTCAGCACGGCGGCGACGCGCACGCGCGCCATTCCGGAAAGGGCAGGCTACGCCGAGCGCCAGCGCATCGGCTATGAACTGGTGCGCGACCTGGTGCGCGATCTGGACGCCGGCCTGAGCGCAAACGTGCGTGAGGGCTTCGCGCCGCTCGTGCGCTCCTGATCGCAAACGCTGGTGCCGAAGCTTTGCCGCGGTGCCCAAGCGCGTTACCCGCTATGTAGGAAGCCTGCCTGCGAACGCCGTTCCATAAGCGATTTGTGCTGTTGGCAGCCGGAGCACGACTGCCCGATCCTGTGTGGCGCAAAGGAGTCCACGAACGTCCACCGTACCGGCTGCGATATCGATGCCAGCGCGGCGCAGCGATATCGTGCCAGGCTCACGATCATCCCGCGGTGATCGCGGCGGTCCGCGCGCACCGGCAACAGTCCGGCCAGGCGGCATGACTCCGCTGGTGGTCATTGTGGCGCCGAACGCCGCGCGCCGGACTAAGGCGAACCATGCGAAGCTGCCGATCACGCCTGCGGAAATCGCCGATGAGGGGGTGCGCTGCGCCGAGGCGGGCGCGAGCGTGCTGCACGTGCACGTGCGCTCCGACGATGGCCGCCATACCCTGGATGCAAAACGCTATCGGGCCGCGATCAACGCGGTGCGCCGGAAGGTCGGCGAGCGCATGATGATCCAGACCACCACCGAGGCGCTCGGCTGCTACGTCCCGGCCGAGCAGATGGCGATGGTGCGCGCGCTCCATCCCGAGGCGTATCGCGTACGTTGCGCGAGCTGATTCCGGACCAGGAGGCGCTGATCAAGCGGCGGCGTTCCTCGCTTGGTGGAGCACGAGCGGATCGCGCCGCAGTACATCCTCTATGTGTCGGACGAGGTGGCGAAATTTCACGATCTGCGCGCGCGCGGCGTGATCCCGCAGCGCCGGCCGTTCGTCCTGTTCGTTCCCGGCGGCACGGTGACGGCACGGATGCACAGCCTGGCGACCTGCTGCCCTACCTCGTCGCCCCGCCTGTCCCTGGGCAGCGTGCGCGTTCGGGCGGAGCGAAGCCGCCTGCGTGCTGACCGCGGCCGGGCTCGGCGGCCACGCGCGGGTCGGCTTCGAGAACAACCTGTGGCGCGCCGACGGCAGTCTCGCCCCGCGCAATGCCCGACCTGGTCGAGCAGGTCGTCCAGCGTGCCAAGCTCCTCGGCCGCGACCTCGCCGATATCACGACTGCCCGCGCGTTTCTCGCCGGGACGGCATTTTAGGACAGAAGCTCCGTCGGTCCGGCGCGCGCAGACGCCGCCCGTCAGGGCTTCGCGCCGGATTGGGGATGGGTCAACTGGGCCGCGCAAAGCTCGTTGGAGGTCGGACCGCGCGGCACGCACTCAGGCTGCGGCGGCCGGCGGAATCACCCGCAACAGCACGATCTGGTTGCGCTGACGGCGCAGCACCTCGAAGCGAAAGCCGTGGAACGCGAAGCTTTGCCCCACCTCGGGAATGCGCTGCGCCTCGTTGATTACCAGCCCGGCGACGGTCGCCGCCTCCTCGTCGGGCAGGCGCCAGTCGAACTGACGATTGAGATCGCGCACCGTGATCCAGCCGCTGACCAGGACCGAGCCGTCCCGCTGCTCCTCGATGCCGACCGGCTCGACGTCGCGCTCGTCGGCGATCTCGCCGACGATCTCCTCGATGATGTCCTCAAGCGTGACCAACCCTTCGAGATCACCGTATTCGTTGACCACCAGGGCCAGGTGCTGGTGGCGCTGGCGGAAGGCCACCAGCTGCTTGCGCAGCGGCGTGGTGTCGGGAATGAACCAGGGCGGGGTGCACAGGCCCAGCAGATCGACGCCCTCCAGCTTGCGGCCATATCGGTGCACCGCGGCGAACAGATCCTTGCCGTTCAGCACGCCAATGATGCTGTCTGGGTCACCGCGCCACACCGGCAGGCGGGAATGAGGGCTCGCGACCACCTGCTCGAGGATCTGCTCGAGCGGCGTGTCGGCGTCGAGGGTCTCCATGCTCTTGCGGTGGGTCATGATCTCGCTGACCTCGACCTCGGCGAGATCAAGGATGCCGCCGAGCATGTCGCGCTCCTGCTTGCGCATGCTGCCGTGCGCGCCGGAGGCCTCGATGTACTCGCGCAGCTCCTCGCTGGTCAGCACGTCGCCGTGGGTTGCCTGCTCGACCCCAAAGCCGCTGAGAATCGCCTGCGATGCCCGGTTCAACAACCAATTCAGAGGGAACCACAGCAGATAAAACAGCTGCAACGGATAGGCGACGGCGAAGGCCATCGGCTCCGCCTGGCGGATCGCGAAAGTCTTGGGCACCTGCTCGCCGACGACGATGTGCAGCGACGAAAACAGCAGGAAACCGGACAAAAACGCGACGGTGTGCAGCAGGGCGTTGCTCAGGCCCAAAGCCCGAAACGCCGGCTCCAGGAGCGCCGCGACCGCGGGCTCACCGACCCAGCCGAGGCCGAGCGAAGCCATGGTGATGCCCAGCTGGCAGGCGGCGAGATAGGCCTCGAGGTCATCGAGCATGCGCAAGGTCAGGCGGGCGGCGCCGCTGCCCTGCTCGGCGCGGGTCTCGATCCGGAACCGCCGCACCCGGACCAGAGCGAATTCGGCCGCGACGAAGTATGCGTTCGCCAACAGCAGCAGAATCACGGCGACCGTGTTGAGCACGGCTGACGCCATGGCGCTTCACCCTTTCCTCAACCGGCGCCGATCCGCCCGGCGCGGGCCGGTCAGGCAGAGACCGAGCTCGCCTGCGGGGGAAAGCACTGTGCCTGGCGAAGCGATCATAACGCTTAGCGGTCGCGGCGCGGCCGATCAGGCGGCCGCCTCGAGCAGCGCCCTGAGCTCCGCCGGCGCGACCTCGGCGCCAGCGAACGCCCGTCCGATGCCTCGGGTCAGCACGAACCGCGGCCGGCCGGCCTGGACCTTCTTGTCATAATTCATCGCGACCACCAGGGCCTCCAGATCGAAGCCTGTGGCCTTGATGCTGCCCAGCGTGACCGGCAGGCCGACGGCGGCGAGGTGGGCGCGCGCCCGGTCGGCGTCCGCAGCGGGGCACAGCCCGAGCCGGACCGAGAGGTCGAACGCCAGCACCATACCCACGGCGACCGCCTCGCCATGCAGCAGCTCGTCGCCGTAGCCGCACGCGACCTCGAGGCCATGGGCGAAGGTGTGGCCCAGGTTGAGCAGGGCGCGCACGCCGCCTTCGCGCTCGTCGGCCGCTACCACCGCCGCCTTGGCCCGGCAACTCTCGCGCACGGCATACTGCTGCGCCGCCGCGTCGCCCGCGATCACGTCATGCCCGTGAGCTTCCAGCCAGGCGAAAAATTCGGGCCGATCGATCAGACCGTACTTGACCACTTCGGCGTAGCCGGCGCGCAGCTCGCGCGGCGGCAGACTGGCCAGCACGGCGGTATCGGCCAGCACCAGGCGCGGTTGGTGGAAGGCGCCGACCAGGTTCTTGCCATGGCGGGTGTTGATGCCCGTCTTGCCGCCGATCGCGCTGTCGACCTGGGCCAGCAGCGTGGTCGGCACCTGCACGCAGTCCAGCCCGCGCAGCAGGATGGCTGCGGCGAATCCGGCAAGATCGCCGATCACCCCCCCGCCGAGCGCGAGGATCGTGGTGGCCCGGTCGACGCCTTGATCGAGCACCCGCTCCAGCAACTCGCCGAGCTGCCCCATGCTCTTCGTTGTCTCGCCGGGCGGCACGACGATGCGGCCGTGGTCGATGCCGGCGGCCTCGAGACTCTGCTCCAGGACCCCGAGGTGCGGCGTGGCGGCCAGGTTGGCGTCGGTGATGATGATCGTTTGCGGCCGGCGCAGCAGCGGCGCCAGCTCCTGTCCGGCACGCGCCAGGAGCCCGCTGCCGACCACGATGTCGTAGCTGCGCTCGCCGAGGTCGACGGGAACCCGCTCGTCCCGGCTCACGTCGACGCTCCGTCCGCATAGGCCGCGAGCGCCTCGAGCACGCGGTTGACGACCGCCCCCACCGGGGCATTGCTGCTGTCGACCATCAGGTCCGCCTCGGCATAGATCGGGGTCCGTCGCTCCAGCAGTTCGGCGAGCGTGGCACGCGGGTCACCCTGGACGAGCAGCGGCCGTTTGCCCGGACGGCCCGTCCGCCGCACGAGCGTATCGAGGTCGGCGCGCAGCCAGATCGACAGCGCTCTGGCGCGCACCAACGCCCGGGTCGCCGGATCCATGAACGCGCCACCGCCGAGCGCCAGGACCTGATTCTCCTCGCCGAGCAATCGCGCGATCACCCGCCGCTCCTTCTCGCGAAACGCCGCCTCGCCGATCTCGGCGAAAATGTTGCTGATCGTGGTGCCGGCGGCTGCCTCGATCGCCGCATCGGCGTCCTGGAACGGCCAGCCCAGGACCTTGGCCAACCGCCTGCCCACGGCGGTCTTGCCGGCGCCCATCATGCCGATCAGGACCACGGTGCGGTCGATTGGCGGGCGCTGGGTGGTGGTGACCGGCGGTGCCATCGGGCCATGCCGTTTAGGCGATTAGTGATCCGGACTCTTGACCGGACGTTGAAACTGCGTCACGCATTGGCATATAAAGCGGCGATCCCGGCTGGAGGCAAGCGTTTCGCCGGGCCAGAACTGGGACAGCGCTGAGGCCGATGTCCACGATCAACCGCTTTCTCATCGTGCTGCTGCTCGTGCTGGTGCTGGGCGGCACGGTATTTCTGGTGACCTGGGAAATTCCGCCGCCGACCGCGCGGGTCGAGCGGGTCCTGCCGGACGATACCTTTCCGCGCTGATCGAGGTGATCCGATCGTCTCTCCAGCGCACGGCCTTAGGCCTCTGCGCCGCTGCGGTCGTCGCCGCGGCAGTCATAGGGAGGCCGCCGCCCGGCATGGCGCAACAGGGTCCGATCCGGCTGTTCCCCGAGCGCGCCACGCCACCTGAGGAAGAGCCCGTCGCGGAGCACACACAGCCGCCACTGCGTGCGCCCGATGCGACAGCAGCCATGCCCCACGCCGAGTCCACGGCTCCTGCCGAGCCAGCCGGCCGGCTCGTGGTCGAGGGGCTGGCCGCGCCGGAGCTGGATGCGATTGGCCTGAGCGGGCCGGCCGAGGGTGGCTTCGCCCGCCCTCTCTGGCAGGGCAGCGATCCGGAGCTGGTGGACCAGTTGCTGACCGACCTGCCCGTGATCACCCAGGTACCGCCGCTGCGCAAGCTCGCGCGGCGCCTGCTCGTCAGCGGCGGGCCGGTCGGCGGCCGCGAGCCCGGCCATCTGCTGGCGCTGCGCATCGAGCGGCTGGTCGGCATGGGCGATCTGGACGCCGCCCAGGCGCTGGTCGAACGTCTGCCGCCACCCACCACGGATTCGGTGCTCGCACGAAGAGCGGCCGAGGTCGATTTGCTCCTGGGCGACGATGTGGCCGCGTGTCGGCTCGCGGACTCGCTGGCGCCGACCGCCGAGGCGGAATTCTGGGCGGAGGTCGCGGTCTATTGCCACCTGGTCGACGAAGATCGCGGCGGCGCGCGACTCGGGCTCGACCTCATGCGCGAAGCCGGCCAGACCACCGATGGCGCGTTCTTCGCGCTGGCAACCGCGATCATCGATCAGACCGGACCGCCGCCGCCCGAGGGCCTCGCCGAACCGGCCCCGATCCACCTGGCGCTTTTGGCCCTCGCCGAGTGGCCGCTGCCGGCGGAGGTTGTCACGCAGGCCCAACCGCCGGTGCTGGCCGCCGTGGCGCGCAACCAGGTCCTCGCCAACGGGCAGCAGTTGGCGGCGCTCGAACGGGCGTTCCTCGTCGGTGCGACCTCGGCCGACCGGGTGGCCGAGGGGTATGCCGAGCGGGCCCCTGAAGGCGACGGCGATCCGCTGTGGGTTGCGAGCCATTGGGATGCCGCGGCTCGGGCCACCGCCTACGCCGCCGTCCGGGCGCAGAGCGATCCGGCGGCGCGGGGCGCGCTGTTGGATGCCGCCTGGCAGGCGGCGCGCGGCGGCGAGCGCTTCGTAGTCGCCGACGTATTCGCGCAGTCGTTTATCGAGCTGCCGGTCGAGCGCCAGCTCACGGGCGTGGCGCCGAGTGTGGCGCGGGCGCTGCTCGCAGCGGAGCGGCCGGTTCCCGCGGTCCGCTGGCTGTCGCTGCTGACCGCCGAGGCGGGCCAGGACACGCGGTCCGACGGTGCCGTGGCCGGTCTGATCCCGCTGTTCGCGCTCGCCGGGGTCGGCGGCAGCGATGCCGTGCCGCGCATCGACGGTGGCGGGCTCAAGGCGTGGCGGAGCGCCACTGGCGCCGATCCGGCCGTGGCCGAGCGTCTATTTGCGTTGCTCGAGGGCGCCGGCGCGCCGGTTGGAGCCGAGGTATGGCCAGCCTTGCTGGCGGGCCACGACCAACGCCAGCAGGCCGCCCCGGCGGCCGTGCTGTGGCGTCGCTTGGAACACGCCGCGGCGGAGCGCCGGATCGGCGAGACCGTACTGTTCGTGCTCCACATGCTGAGTGGCCGGCCGGAAACTGCTCATCCGGAAGTTCTGGTCGCCTGCCTGCGTGCGCTCAGCCGGGTCGGGCTCGACCGGGAGGCCCGGTCAATCGCCGTGGCGACCGCGCTGATCAGCGATCTCTGAGGCGGCCGGTGCCATGCCCAGCGGGCCCTGGAGCGAAACCTTCCTGGAGATGATGGCGGTCGAGCGCGGCGCGAGCCGACACACGCTCGATGCCTACCGCCGCGACCTCGACGACTATGAACGTTTCCTCAAAACGCGCGGCCTCGGCATTGAGATGGCCGATGCCGGGGCGGTCCGCTCATATCTGACCGAGCTGTCGCAGCGCGGCATGGCGGGCTCGTCGGTGGCGCGCCGCCTGTCCGCGATCCGT
This sequence comes from Pseudomonadota bacterium, assembly GCA_046732855.1. GTDB lineage: Bacteria > Pseudomonadota > Alphaproteobacteria > Geminicoccales > Geminicoccaceae > JBKPNX01. Next base: position 11,882 of record JBKPNX010000007.1, on the reverse strand, counting down.
CAGCTCCATCGGTTCGTGTACCTCGAAGGGGGCCGGCCGGAGGACCCGACGCAGACGGTCGATGGTCCGCGCCGCCAGCGACCCTTGCCGAGGCTGCTCGACCAAGCCGAGATCGAGGCGCTGATCGCGGCCGCGCGGCACAGGTCGCACGCACCCGGCCTGCGCCTCGTCGCCATACTCGAGCTGCTCTACGCCAGTGGGCTGCGCGCATCGGAGCTGGTGGCGCTGCCGCTGTCCGCGCTCGCGGCTGACCGTCGCTTCCTGGTGGTCAGGGGCAAAGGCGGCAAGGAGCGTCTCGTGCCTGTGGGCCGGGCTGCAGGCCAGGCGCTGCGAGCCTATCTCGAGGTCCGGACCGCCTTCGTGCGGACCGGTCGCGGCAGCCCCTTCCTGTTCCCCTCGCGCGCCCGCCAGGGCCATCTCACCCGACAGCGGCTCGCGCAGCTGCTCCGCGAGTTGGCGCCCGAGGCCGGGCTCGACCCCGCCCGCATTTCCCCCCACGTCCTGCGCCATGCCTTTGCCAGCCATCTGCTCGCCGGGGGCGCCGACCTGCGCGCGGTGCAGCTGATGCTCGGCCATGCCGATATTGCGACCACCGAGATCTACACCCATGTTCAGGGGCAACGGTTGGCCGCCGCCGTGCGCGCCCATCACCCGCTGGCACGTGGCGTGCCGAAGCGCGCAGCACGTGCCATCCGCGCGAAGAATTCCCAGCTAACGGGCGGACCGCCCGAGGAAGAGTTGTCGTGAGCTTCACCATCGTTCAACAGGCCCGGCCGCGGCTGCATCGCTCCGAGCTGGCGGTGCCGGGCAGCTCGCCGCAGTTTTTCGAGAAGGCGGCCCGCTCGGCCGCGGACGTGGTGTTTCTCGATCTCGAGGACGCCGTGGCGCCGGATCAGAAGACTCAGGCGCGCAAGAACATCGTCCAGGCCCTGCACGAGATCGACTGGGGCGACAAGACGCTGGCCGTGCGCATCAATGGCCTCGACACCTCGTACATGTACCGCGACGTGGTCGACGTGATCGAGCAGGGTAGCGAGCGGCTCGACATGATCATGATTCCGAAGGTCGGCACGGCCGCGGATGTCTACGCTCTGGACATGCTGGTGACCCAGTGCGAGCAGGCGATGGGTCGGCAGAAGCGTCTCGGCTTCTCGCTGATCATCGAGACCGCGCTTGGCATGGCCAACGTCGACGCGATCGCCGGAGCGAGCGCGCGCAACGAGGCGCTGCATTTCGGGGTGGCTGACTACGCCGCTTCGACCCGCGCCCGCACCACCAATATCGGCGGGCCCAATCCCGGCTACGTGGTGCTGACCGATCCGATCGAGGGCGCTGAGCGCGCGGTGCATTGGGGCGACATGTGGCACTACGCGCTCGCGCGCATGGTAGTTGCGGCGCGCGCCCACGGGCTGCGCCCGATCGACGGGCCTTTCGGCGATTTTTCGGATGCCGACGGCTATCGCGCGGCGGCGCGGCGGGCGGCGACGCTCGGCTGCGAGGGCAAGTGGGCGATCCATCCGAGCCAGATCGGGCTGGCCAACGAGGTGATGAGCCCGCCCGCGGCCGAGGTGGACAAAGCCAGGCGCATCCTGGATGCCATGGCGCAGGCGCGCGCGGAAGGCAAGGGCGCGGTCAGCCTTGACGGGCGGCTGATCGACATCGCCTCGATCCGCCAGGCCGAGGCGCTGGTCGCCAAGGCCGAGCAGATCGCAGCGAAGCGCGGTTGAGGCCGCGACCGGAGACGCCACGTCCGTGCTGGATTTTGAGAAGCCGATCAGCGAGCTGGAAGGCAAGGTCAAGGAGCTGCGTCATTTGAGCAGCGGCAGCGAGCTTGATCTCGCCGACGAGATCGCCCGGCTTGAGGCGCGCGCCGAGAAGCTGCTGCGCCAGACCTACGCCAAGCTGAACGCCTGGCAGAAGACGCAGGTTGCCCGCCACCCGGAGCGGCCGCACTTTTCGGATTACGTCGCTCGCCTCTTTAAGGACTACACGCCGCTTGCAGGCGATCGGGCGTTCGGCGACGACCGCGCGATCCAGGGCGGCCTCGCCCGCTTCCGCGGCCGCTCGGTGGTCGTGATCGGACACGAGAAGGGTACCGACACGGAAGGCCGCGTCCGCCACAACTTCGGGATGGCCAACCCGGAAGGCTACCGCAAGGCGGTACGGTTGATGCACCTCGCCGAGCGCTTCAACCTACCGGTGCTGACCCTGGTCGACACGCCGGGCGCCTACCCGGGCATCGGCGCCGAGGAGCGCGGTCAGGCCGAGGCGATCGCGCGCGCGATCGAGACCTGCTTGCAGCTCGGCGTGCCGCTGGTCGGGGCGATCATCGGCGAGGGCGGCTCGGGCGGTGCGGTGGCTTTGGCCGTGGCCGACCGCGTGTTGATGCTCGAGCACGCGGTGTATTCGGTGATTTCGCCCGAAGGCTGCGCCGCCATCCTGTGGCGCAGTGGCGAAGAGGCCCCGGCAGCGGCGGAGGCGATGCGCCTGACCGCCCAGGACCTCCACCAGCTGGGCGTGGTCGATCAGCTCATCCCCGAGCCGCTGGGGGGCGCACATCGCGCGCCTGCCGAGGCGATCGATGCCGTCGGCGATGTGCTCGAGCACGCGCTCGAGCCGCTCCTGACCCTGTCTGCCGCCGAATTACGGTGCCGTCGCCGCGAAAAGTTCCTCGGCATGGGTAACGGCGCCGTGATCTGAGCGCCGATGCCTCCGCCGCCCGTCGAGGACGGCGGAGACAGTGGCATCAGTAAGCGGCGGCGGTGGGCTCGTATCGGTTGCGCGTACCCATGGCGCCGCCCAACGCGCCGGCGGCCGCGCCCAGAACGAACGCGACGAAGGCCCAGATGGACGCCGAGGATGCCGCCTTCGCGGTCGCATCTGCCGCTTGGGTCGCCTGAGCTTTCGCCTCGTCGGCGCGGCGTTTGAACTCGGTGGTCATCTGCTCGATTCGCTGATTGGCCTGCTCCGGGGTAATGCCTGCGCGCTGCGCGATCAGCTCCGTAGCGCGCTGCCGCGCCTGGGCCGCGTCCTGCTCGCTGCCGGTGACCATCTGCCGAAGCGCATCGGTCAGCTCGCTGCGGGCCTGGTCCGGGTTCAGCTGCCCGGGCTGCTCGGGACGCAGCAGTTCGTCGGCCTGCTGCTGGATCTGCTCCGGGGAGACGCCCGCAGCCTCGAGCGCTCGGGGAGCCGCTTGCGCGACACCTTGGCCGAGGGTCGAAACGGCGTTGCCGACGATGTTGAACGCACCGCCGACGAGGGTGCCGACGCCCGTAGTCAGCAGGTAAATCGTGATCAGCAAGGTCACCGCCCAGGTCAGCACGCCGTGAATGATGCCGTCGCCACGCAGGGGCATGCCGGACAGGCGTGCCGCGACGTAGCCGCCGATGACCAGGGCGATCAGGTTGCTGACCACCCACCAGATGCCAGCGCCCAGCCCGAAGCTCGTAGCTTCCGGCGTGTCTCCGGCTGCGGGGTCCACGGTCGACAGTCCGATGCCGAGGCCGAGCAGGCTAAGCGAGAGATGGACCGCGATCACGATGACGGCGCCCGCAAGAACGGCGCCCCACGAGATCCGACGGAGCGCGGCCGCGGAGACTGTAACCGGAGTAGTCTCGGCGGGGTATGCTCCGGCGCGAATCGTCTCGGCCATGATGGTCACTCCCCTGGGTCATTGAGCGCAGCGGGCGAAATCGCGAGCTCGCGGCTCGTGCTGCACCGCACTAACGGAAGTTGGCGAAAATCGTTCCAGGTTGCTCGCGTTCAGACGCTGGCGCCCCCTGACGCGGGTATCTACTCCGAGCCGCCGTCCGCACGCTGGCGGCCGCCGAGCAGCTGCCCGAGCTCGGTCGGGAACGGGAACACGATGGTCGACGAGCGCTCGTTGGCGATGTTCATCAGCGTCGTCAGATAGCGCAGCTGCATCGCCTGGGGACGGGCCGCGAGGATGGTTGCGGCCTCGAGCAGCTTCTGGGCGGCCTGCTGCTCGCCCTCGGCCTCGATGATCTTGGCCCGCCGGATGCGCTCCGCCTCGGCCTGCCGCGCGATCACCCGGATCATGCTCTCGTCGATGTCGACGTGTTTCAGCTCGACGTTGCTGACCTTGATGCCCCAGCTCTCTGTCTGCTCATCCAGAATACGCTGCAGATCCGCGTTAAGCTTCTCCCGCTCGGCCAGCATCTCGTCGAGCTCGTGCTGGCCGAGCACCGAGCGCAACGTGGTCTGCGCCAGCTGGCTGGTGGCGGCATTGAAATCCTCGACCTGGATGATGGCGTTCCTGGGGTCGATGACCCGGTAGTAGACCACCGCGTTGACCTTCACGAGCACGTTGTCGCGCGAGATGACGTCCTGGCTCGGGATGTCGTGCACGCGGATGCGCAGGTCCACCTTGACCGCCTGCTGGATCATGGGGATGACCAGGATCAGGCCCGGGCCTTTGACCTTCCAGAAACGTCCAAGCTGGAAAATCACGGCCCGCTCGTACTCGCGCAGGACGCGCAGCGCCGAGAACAGGATCAACGCGACGAAAACCGCGGGTACGAGCCAAAACGCGTTGTTCAGGTCAACGTCCATCTCGAGAGCTCCCTAGCCGTATGCCTCGACGTCGAGGGTCAGGCCTTTGATCCCCAGCACCCTGACGTCCTGGCCGGGCCGAATTCCAGTGGGCCCGCGGGCGTGCCACATCTCGCCGTGAATTCGGACGCGGCCCTCGCCACCGTGCCATTCGATCACGCGCGCCCGGCTGCCGACCATCTGCTCCCGCCCGGTGGCTACGGGCCGGCGACGGCTGCGCGCCACCATGGTAATCAGCAGCAGCAGCAGCGATGCCGCGGCGAGCGCGACACCGCCGATCAGCTGCCACGAGATGCCGTAGCCCGGCGCTTGCATGTCGATCAGCATGACCGAGCCGACCACGAAGGCGATGATGCCGCCGATGCCCAGCGAGCCGAAGCTCGGCATCAGCATCTCGCCGGTCATCATGGCGATGCCGAGGCCGATCAACGCGAGACCGGCATAGTTGACCGGCAGGACCTGAAAGGCATAGAGCGCGAGCAGCAGGCTGATCGCTCCGATCACGCCGGGCAGCATCATACCCGGAGTGTAGAACTCGAAAATGATGCCGTAGATGCCGATCAGCATCAGGATGTAAGCGACGTTGGGATTGGTGATGATGCCGAGCAGTTCGGTGCGCCAGTCGGGTTCGAGGCGCGCGATCGTATGGTGGTAGGTGTCCAGCGTCAGCTCGCCGCCGTTGATCGCGATCTGCCGGCCATCGACCTTCCGCAGTAGCTCGTCGAGATCGCCGGCGATCAGGTCGATCACGTTCAGCTTCAGCGCCTCTGGCGCGGACAGGCTGGCGGCTTCGCGCACTGCCCGCTCGGCCCATTCGGCATTGCGACCGCGCAGCTGCGCGAGACTGCGGATGTACGCGACCGCATCGTTGATGATCTTGTCCTCCATGCCTGCGGTCGGCTGCGGCCGCTTGCCCTGATCCTCGGCATGACCCCCGTCGCCATGCTCCTTGCCGTCTTCTGGCTGCTCCGGGCGGGGGCTGGGAGGAAAGCCGCCGCCGATCTGGACCGGCGTCGCCGCGCCCAGGTTGGTGCCGGGCGCCATCGCCGCGACATGGCATGCATAGAGGATATAGGTCCCGGCGCTGGCGGCGTGCGCGCCGGCCGGCGCGACGTAGCCGACCACCGGCACGGACGAGGCGAGGATCTCCTTGATGATCACGCGCATCGAGTCGACCAGACCCCCTGGCGTGTCCATCCGCAGGACGATCAGATCTGCGCCCCGCTCGAGCGCTTTGGCGAAGCCGCGCTCGACGTAGTCCGCGGTCGCCGGCCCGATCGCGCCGTCGATCTCGAGCAAGGCGACTGAAGCCGGCTCGCTGCTCGCACGCCCAGGCAGGAATCCAAGGCACAAGATGACGAGGCCGAGGACGGCAAGCCATGGTCCGCCGCGCGGCCGGCCCGAAGAACGCCTTCGTCGTATCACACGCGCAATATGCGGCTAGTTGGCTGGCGAGGCCATACTTGGTGGCGCGGCCGCTATCGGTCAGATGCTTGGCGAGCGCTGCCGCCCACTGTCCCTTGTCATATCGCCTGACTGGTGCTGGTCGCCGATCGTGCCCAGCATCCGCCCCGGACTGCCGCGCAAACCAGCGTAGCGCTCAGTGCAGACGGCCGTGGCAGTGCTTGTACTTCCTGCCCGAGCCGCACGGGCAGGGTGTGTTGCGGCCCACCTTGCCCCAGCCTTCCGCTGCGTGGCCGCCGCCGACCTGTCCACCGCCCGCCGCGGCAAGCACCGGTCGTTGCACCTGGGGCACACGGGGCGGTCCAACGGGACGCGCCCCGTCGGTCCCGGTCGCCGCGAGCGGCTCCGCTTCCACCTCCTCGGCGGCCATCTGCTGCGGCTGCGCACGCACCTCGAGATGCGTGAGCACCTGGGTCACCGTCTGGCGCAGGTTGGTGAGCAAACCCTCGAACAGGTCGAACGCCTCCCTCTTGTATTCGTTCAGGGGATCGCGCTGGCCGTAGCCGCGTAGGTGAATGCCCTGGCGGAGATGATCGAGATTGAGCAGGTGCTCCTTCCACAGGTGATCGAGGATCTGCAGCAGCAGGCTCTTCTCGGCCATGCGCATAAGCTCGGGACCATAGGTCGCCACCTTCTGCGCCATCTTGCGATCCGATTCGGCGATCAGGCGCTCCTTGATCTCGGTCTCGGCGATGCCCTCCTCCTTCGCCCAATCGGCGACCGGCAGATCGACGGCGAGCAGACGGCGGCTCTCGGCCGCCAGCGTCTCCATGTCCCATTCCTCGGGATATGCCTTCTCCGGAATGCACCGGGCCACCAGGTCGTCGATCACCTGGTGGCGCATGTCGTGCACGGTGTCGGCGACCTCCTTGGCCTCGATCAGCTCGTGGCGCTGCTCGTAGATGACCTTGCGCTGATCGTTCATGACATTGTCGAACTTCAGCAGATTCTTGCGCACCTCGAAGTTCCGCGCCTCGACTTTCTGCTGCGCTTTCTCGAGCGCCTTGTTGATCCACGGGTGGACGATTGCCTCGTCCTCCTGGAGGCCGAGCTTGCCGAGCATGCTGTCCATGCGCTCGGAGCCGAAGATGCGCATCAGGTCGTCTTCGAGCGAGAGATAGAACTTGGAGCGGCCCGGATCGCCCTGGCGCCCGGAGCGGCCGCGCAGCTGATTGTCGATGCGCCGCGACTCGTGGCGCTCGGTGCCCAGCACGTACAGCCCGCCCGCGGCGATCACCTTCTCCTTCTCGGCGGCGACCTCCTGGTCGATTCGGGCGGCGGCCACCGCCCGCTCGGCCTCGTCCTCGATCCCGGTCAGCTCCTGGAGCTTGCGCATGTCGGGATTGCCGCCGAGCTGGATGTCGGTGCCGCGCCCGGCCATGTTGGTCGCGATGGTCACGCCGCCCAAGCGACCGGCCTGCGCGACGATGTAGGCTTCCTGCTCGTGGTAGCGCGCGTTCAGGACCTGATGCGGGATCTTCGCCTTTTTGAGCAGCGTCGAGAGGTGCTCGGACTTCTCGATGCTGACCGTGCCGACCAGCATCGGCTGCCCGCGTTCGTGCGCCTCGGCGATGCTGGCTACGATCGCCTTGTACTTCTCGTTCGCGGTGCGATAGACCTCGTCGTCTTCGTCGTCCCGGATCATCGGCATGTGCGTCGGGATCTCGGCCACATCGAGGCCGTAGATCTCGCCGAATTCGGACGCCTCGGTCGCCGCCGTGCCGGTCATGCCGGCGAGCTTGGGATAGAGGCGGAAATAGTTCTGGAAGGTGATCGAGGCGAGGGTCTGGTTCTCGGCCTGGATCGGCACCTTCTCCTTGGCCTCGAGCGCCTGGTGCAGGCCGTCCGAGTAGCGCCGGCCCTCCATCATGCGCCCGGTGAACTCGTCGACAATCACCACCTTGCCGTTGCGCACCAGATAGTCCACGTCGCGCGTGAACAGGCGATGCGCGCGCAGCGCCTGGTTGACGTGATGGACCAGCGTGACGTTCGAGATGTCGTACAGCTCCGGGTGCTTCAGCAGCTCCGCCTCGGCCAGCCACTGCTGCATCTTCTCGGCGCCGGCTTCGGTCAGCGACACCGAGCGCTGCTTCTCGTCCTTCTCGTAATCCTCCTCACTCAGGCGCGGGATGTAGCTGTCGACCTTGCGGTACAGCTCGGAGCTGTCCTCGGCCGGCCCCGAGATGATCAGCGGCGTGCGCGCCTCGTCGATCAGGATGCTGTCGACCTCGTCCACGATGGCGAAGTTGAACGGCCGCTGGACCATGGCCTCGCGCGTGAATTTCATGTTGTCGCGCAGGTAGTCGAAGCCGAATTCGTTGTTGGTCCCGTAAGTGATGTCGGCCGCGTAGGCCTGCTTGCGCGTCGCATCGTCCAGCCCGGGCACGATGCAGCCCACGGTCAGGCCCAAAAAATCGTAGATCTGACCCATCCAGGCGGCGTCGCGCCGGGCCAGATAGTCGTTGACCGTCACCACGTGCACGCCCTTGCCCGCGAGCGCGTTGAGATAGACCGCGAGAGTGGCCACCAGGGTCTTGCCCTCGCCGGTTTTCATCTCGGCGATCTTGCCCTGATGAAGCACGATCCCGCCCAGCAGCTGCACGTCAAAATGACGCTGACCCAGGGTGCGCTTGGATGCCTCGCGTACGGTGGCGAACGCCTCTGCCAGCAGGTCGTCGAGGCCGGCCCCATCGTTCAAGCGGGCGCGCAGGTGGTCGGTGCGGGCGCGTAGCTCGGAGTCGCTCAGCCGTTCGAGCTCGGGCTCGAGCGCGTTGATTGCGCTGACCGTCTTCCCGAGCGACTTGATGAAGCGGTCGTTGGCCGAGCCGAACAACCGCTTGGCAACCGTGCCGAGCATCGCGCAGGATTCCTCCGGGGCGGGGTCGGAAGGGCGAAACTGCTCAGTCAGATAGGCAGTACGCCTGCTTGTGTCAACGCGACCTGCGGCCGCCAACGCTCGGGCGCGACGCTTGTGGCGGCGGGCTCGTTGTGCTTTATGCCGGCCCTCGGATGACCTCGGGAGCTCCGCAAGATGTTCAAGATGACGGTGGCCGCGCTCAGCCTCGGTGCGCTCGCGCTGAGCCTGCCGGCGCACGCGCAGCAGACGGCGCCCGCCGAAGACCCGGTCGTAGCCATCGTCGACGGCACGCAAGTACATCGCAGCGAGGTCGAGGCGGTGGCCCGCTCCTTGCCCGAACAGTACCGCCAAGTGCCGCTGCCCCAGATCTACGGCATGCTTCTGGATCGGGCGATCGACTTCCGCCTGCTCTCGCAAGCCGCCGAGCAAACGGATCTGGCGCAGGACCCCGGCGTGCAGACGGAGCTCGAACAGGCGCGCGCCGGCGTGCTGCGGGATGCTCTCGTGCGGCAGAAAATCCAGGAAGGCACGACCGCGGACAAGCTGCGGGCGCGCTACGAGGAGGTGAAGGACGACGAGGGCTTCACCCAGGAGGAGGTCCACGCGCGCCATATCCTGGTCGCCAGCGAGGACGAGGCCAAGAAGGTAATCGCCGAGCTGGCGGGCGGGGCCGATTTTGCCACGCTGGCGGGCGAACGCTCGGTCGACCCTTCGGCCCGTCAGAACGGCGGTGACCTCGGCTTCTTCCGGCGCGAGCAGATGGTGCCCGAGTTCACCGAGGCGGCGTTCGCGCTGCAGCCCGGTCAGCGCACCGAGAAGCCGGTCCAGACCCAGTTCGGCTGGCATGTGATCGAGGTCGTCGAACGGCGGATGGGCACGCCGACGTTCGAGGAGACGCAGCCGCGCCTGCGCCAGGAGATCGCGCGCGAGATCGTTCTCGCGTTGGTCGCCGATCTGCGCGGCGCCGCCGACATCCAACGCTTCAACCTCGACGGCTCGCCGATGCAGGTCGCGCCCGAACCGGCGCAGGGCGGTGCCGAAGCTGCCCCGGGCGCGGCTCCGCAGGCCCAGCCGGAGCAGGGCGCAGCTCAGGGACAGCCCAAGACCGAATAGACAGGGCCACAGTCCGCAATCCTCGCCAACACCATGCCGCCGTCGCGTTCGCCGCTTGCGCCCGAGCAATTTCCCGCGATGCCCGAGGTCGCGGGGGTTCGCCTCGCCGTGGCCGCGGCCGGCCTGCGCTATCGCGGGCGGCCGGACCTGCTGCTAGTCGAGCTCGCCCGCGGGACCATGGTCGCCGGCCTGCTGACCCGCTCGCGCGTGCCCGGCCACCCGGTCACGTGGTGTCGCGCGCTGCTGCCGCGCGGCCAGGCGCGCGCGCTCGTGGTCAATGCCGGCAACGCCAACGTGATGGTCGGTGCCGCGGGCGACGCCGCGGTGCGCGCAGAGGCGGAGGCGGTGGCCGCCCTGCTCGATGCAGGGGCCGAGGACGTGTTCGTCGCATCCACCGGCGTGATCGGCGAACCGCTTCCGGTCGACAGGATTACGGCCGCGCTGCCCGGCCTGCACGATGATCTCGGGACCGCAAACTGGCGCGCCGCCGCCGAGGCGATCTGCACCACCGACACCTTCCCCAAGGGCGCCTGCGCCCGCGCGCGCATCGGTGCGACCGAGGTGACCGTCGCCGGCATCGCCAAGGGCTCGGGCATGATCCAGCCCGACATGGCGACGATGCTTGCCTTCCTGTTCACCGACGCCGCGCTGCCGGCCGCGCTGCTCCAGCCGCTGCTCGAGGCGGCGTGCGATCGCTCGTTCCATGCGATCACGGTCGACAGCGACACTTCGACCTCCGACACGCTACTCCTGTTCGCGACCGGTCGCGCCCGCCACCCGGCCCCGACGGGTCCCGCCGATCCTATGCTCGACGGCTTTCGCGCCGCGCTCGAGCAGGTGGCGCGCGAGCTTGCCCAGCAGGTGGTGCGCGATGGCGAGGGCGCGAAGAAGCTGATCGCGATTACGGTGCGTGGCGCGATCGATGACAACTCGGCTCGCCGCATCGGCTTGGCCATTGCCAATTCGCCCCTGGTCAAGACCGCGATCGCCGGCGAAGACGCCAACTGGGGGCGGGTCGCGATGGCGATCGGCAAGGCGGGCGAGCCGGTGGAGCTGACGCATCTCGCGATCAGCTTCGGCGGCCATGCGGTCGCGCGTGACGGCGCGCGGGTGCCGGATTTGGACGAAACGCCGGTCGCGGCGCATCTCAAGGGACGCGAGATCGAGATCGCGGTCGAAGTGGGGGGCTGCAGCGGCGCGGCGACGGTATGGACTTGCGACCTCACTGAGGGCTACATCGCGATCAACGCCAGCTACCGAAGCTGAGCAGGCGGGCGGGTCATCAGCCAGGGCCACCGCGGGGCCCGACTTGCTTCGTCGTCGGCGCAAGCAACAGCAGACCCGGAGGACGGCCAGGTCGACGGGACCTCCGATCAGCGAACTCGACCACGCTCTGATCTCGGGCGGAACTCTTTGGCGGTTCTGACGCTACGCCTCAGAAGCTCCCGATCTGAGCGTGCCTGATCTGAGTATGCGAAGCGAACACGCTCTGCACGCGGCCCCGGAGCGCCGCTTGTGACTGCGCGGATTGAGGAGAAAACCCGTGGGCGGCCGCAGGACGTTTGCGGGGTGAAGGCATGGGCATGCATATCGCTTGCGTGATTACGCATCGCCGCGGGTCTGAGCGAGCGGCAGCTCGCGGATCTGATCGACGTGACTTCTCAGCAGGCGCACCGTTACGAGGCTGGCGCGAACCGCATCATGGCCGCCCCGCCTGTACTAAATGACGCGGGCGCTGAGGTCGACGTTGGAAGCCTTTTGCAAAGGCCTGCCCCTGCCAGCGCAAAGCGCCAACGCCCGAACAGCGCCTGTTCCTCGATCTCGCCCAGCTTTCGCGCGATCCGCCACGTCAAGCACCACGATTCGCTTCCGCTGC
>JBKPNX010000006.1:0-26726 GCA_046732855.1 Pseudomonadota bacterium | reverse complement strand
CGCCGACCTTGAGACGCGTCCAGGCCCCGGGTGGCGCGGCGTAGAAGCCGCCGCGCGCCGCCTCGATCTGGTCGAGCACCATCGGCGCGACGCGCCATGTCGCCAGGGCATCGGCGGGGGGCTCCAGGTAAAGCGCGACTGGCGCGACGGCGTGACGCGACCGCGCAGCGCCCGAAGCAGACGGGGGGACCAGGGCCGGCCGCGACCACCAGCGCATCCGCTCGATCGGTGCTGCCGGCGGCGGTGCGCACCGCCGCGCCCTCAGTGGCGACCTCCGGCACCGGCGTGCCGGCGTGCACGTCGACGCCTTGCTCGCTCAACCAATCTCCGAGGTCCCTGAGGATGCGCTCAGCGAACAGCACGGCCGCCGCTCGGCGTCAACAGGGCAAAGCGGGCGCCGGCGAACCGGAGTAACGGCAGACGCTCTGCGAGCACGCCGGGCGGCCAGATCTCGAACGGCAGCTTCATCGCCTCGAAACACCGCTCCGAGGCGCGCACCCAACCGTCGTGGTCGCGCGCGACGATCAGAGTTCCGGTCGGCTGGAAATGGCTGCGCCCGAGGTCGGCCCAGAGGCGTTCCCAGGCGGCTTGCGCCTCGTGCACCATGCGGGCGTAGCCGGTCGTCACGCCATAGGCGAAGCGGGTCAGCCGACGCTCGTCGCAGGAGGAGGCGAGCGGATTGGGGATCGGACCCTGCTCGTACAGCACCGGCTCATGCCCCGCACGGCGCAGCGACCAGGCGGTGCACAGGCCCATGATGCCGCCACCGATGACGATCACCCTCATGCCGTGACCTCGCCTATCCGGGTGAAATCGAGAACGGAGCCGAGACGGGCCGGCGGCGGCCGTTGTCCGGGACGCGGGCTTAGTGGCGTCGCCCCGCGCGCGGCCCGCGGCTAGCTGGCGGCGCCCTGCGCGATGCTCGCCGGCTCAGCGGCATAGCCCGCGCGGCCGGGCTGCTCCCGCTTCTTCAGCACCGCGACCTGGCTCTCGAGCGCCCCGACTTGGTTGCGCAGGCGACGCGCCCGCCAGCGGTAGCGCGCGCTGCCCAACCAAAGTGCGACCCCGCCGAGCAGGCCGCCGAGCACCAGGCCCAGCAGGAACACGCCGTAGACCGGCAGTTCGAGCACGATCGGCAGCGGCGCGAGGCTGACGGCGACCGGCATTCGATTGGCGACCGCAAAGGCCACGACCACGATCAGGCCGACGAGGCCAAGGAGAATACGCAGGATTTTGATCATGGGCGGTGCATCCGTGGCAAGCCGGACGGGCGAAGCTCAGTCGACGGTATTCAGCCGCTGGCGCAGGTCCTTGCCGGTCTTGAAGTACGGCACGACCTTGTCGGGCACCCTGACCTCGTCGCCGGTGCGTGGGTTGCGCCCGACCCGGGAGGTGCGCTGGCGCACCGAGAACGCGCCGAAGCCGCGCAGCTCCACCCGATCGCCCCGCACCAGCGCCTCCGCCACTTCGTCGAACACGGTCGTCACGATCCGCTCGATGTCGCGCAGATAAAGGTGCGGATTGGCCTCGGCGAGGCGCTTGATCAGGTCCGACTTGGTCATGGTGGGTGTTCGACCCCACATGCGCGGTCGCGGGCGGCGACCGGATCGGGTTTCCTCGCACCCACCGTGCCGATCCCTTGGAATGACGTCAAGTTCTGCGGTCGGCGGCACGACCGCGGCGAATCGGCCGGTCAGTCCTGGCTGCGCTCCTGCTGCTCCTGACGACCCTTGATCGCCGGGCCGAGAATGTCGCCCAGGCTGGCGCCGCTGTCCGAGGAGCCGAAGTCGGCCATCGCCTGCTTCTCGTCCTCGATCTCGAGCGATTTGATCGACAGGGTCACGCGGCGGTTGGCGTTGTCGATGTTGGTCACCTTGGCGTCCAGCTTCTCGCCGACGGCAAAGCGGTCGGGACGCTGCTCAACCCGATCGCGCGACAGCTCCGCCTTGCGGATGAAGCCGGTCACCCCCTCGGTGGTCGTCACTTCGATCCCGGCCGGGGTCACTTCCTTGACCACGGCGGTGACCCGCATGCCGCGCTTCAGCCCGCCGATCGCCTCTTGGAACGGGTCCTTGGTGAGCTGCTTGATGCCGAGCGAGATGCGCTCCTTCTCGACATCGACGTCGAGCACCGCCGCCTGGACCACGTCGCCCTTCTTGTACTGCGCCGCCGCCTCTTCGGCCGGCTTGTCCCAGCTGATGTCCGACAGGTGGACCATGCCGTCGATGTCGTTGTCGAGACCGATGAACAGGCCGAACTCGGTGATGTTGCGGATTTCGCCCTCGACCGTGCTGCCAGCCGGATGCTGCTCCTGGAACAGCTCCCACGGATTGCCCAGGCACTGCTTCAGGCCGAGCGAGATGCGCCGCTTGTCCGGATCGACCTCGAGCACCATCACCTCGACCTCCTGACTGGTCGAGACGATCTTGCCGGGATGGACGTTCTTCTTGGTCCAGCTCATCTCCGAGACGTGGACCAGGCCCTCCACCCCAGGCTCGAGCTCGACGAAGGCGCCGTAGTCGGTGATGTTGGTGACGCGCCCGGTGAACTTCGCGCCGACCGGGTACTTGAGCTCGACGCCCTCCCAGGGATCGGCCTCGAGCTGCTTCATGCCGAGCGAGATCCGCTGCGTTTCGCGGTTGAAGCGGATGACCTGGACCTCGACGGTCTGGCCGACGCTCAGCACCTCGCTCGGATGGTTGACGCGGCGCCACGAGATGTCGGTCACGTGGAGCAGGCCATCCAGGCCGCCGAGATCGACGAAGGCGCCGTAGTCGGTGATGTTCTTCACCACCCCGCTCAGCACCTGGCCTTCCTTGAGCGTGGCGAGCAGCTCGTTGCGCTGCTCGGCTCGCGATTCCTCGAGCACCGCGCGGCGGGAGACCACGATGTTGCCGCGCCGCCGGTCCATCTTCAGAATCTGGAACGGCTCGTCCTTGTTGAGCAGCGGGCCGACATCGCGCACCGGGCGGATGTCGACCTGGCTGCCGGGAAGGAACGCCACCGCGCCGCCGAGATCGACCGCGAAGCCGCCCTTGACCCGGCCGAAGATCATGCCCTGGACCTTGGCGTTGTCCTTGAACGCCTGCTCCAGCTTGTTCCAGCTCTCCTCGCGACGCGCCTTGTCCCGGCTGAGCGACGCCTCGCCGTTACGGTTCTCGAAGCGCTCGACGTAGACCTCGACCCGGTCGCCGACCTGCAGCTCGGCCGGATGCCCCGGCGTGGAGAATTCCTTGAGCGGGACCCGCCCCTCGGCCTTCAGACCCACGTCCACCACAGCCTCATCGTTGTCGATCGCGATGATGGTGCCGGTGATCACCGAGCCCTCGATCCGCTCGCTCTGGCGGAACGACTCGTCGAGCAGCGCGGCGAAGTCTTCGGTGTGAGACGTGGGTTCTGCGGTCATCTGAGGTTGGGTCATGAACTCGGTCCTGGTTGCGTCAAGCCCCTCCGCGCGGCGTCACGGTGGCGTCGGTAGCAAAGGCTCGGGTCTGGATGAAGGGTCAAAACGACCGTCGATCGGCGGCTTGGCGGCGAAGCGCATCAGCCATGCGCGGGCGCGGCGACATAGGCGCGCGCCACCTCGAACGCGGTGTCGATGTCCTGCTCGGTGGTGTCGATCACGAACGCGTCACTCGCCGGCACCAAAGGCGCGACCACACGCAACCGGTCGCGCGCGTCACGCTCCTGTAAGTTCGCCAAAACCGCGTCATATATAATCGGCGCGCCCAGCGCCTGCAACTCCTTGCACCGCCGTCGGGCGCGTTCTTCGACGGTCGCGGTGACGAAGATCTTGTGGCTCGCGTCGGGGCGCACGACCGTGCCGATGTCGCGGCCCGCCAGCACCGCGCCGGGGCCGTGATCCCCGAAGCGGCGCTGCAAGCCGAGCAACGCCTGGCGCACTTCAGGAATCACCGCGACGACGGAGGCGCCCTGGCTGAGAGCGTCACTGCGCAGCCGGGCCGGATCGAGGTCGGCCCCGGTTACCCCGCGCGCCGCCGCGACCGCGCTCGCGGCGTCGGTGAAGGGCCTGCCCGCGCGCGCCAGATCCCAGGCGACCGCCCGGTAGAGCAGTCCGGTATCGAGGAAGTCCAGGCCGAAATGGACCGCGAGGCGGTGCGCGAGCGTGGTCTTGCCGGACGCGGCGGGGCCGTCGACGGCGATGATCCGGCGCACGGGGCCGCTCACGGCGCGACCGGCTCGATGCGCGCGCCGAGCCGGTTCATCAGCGCCGCGAATCCGGGGAAGCTGGTATCGATCGTCTCCGCGCCGGCCACGGTCACTGCCGCCCGGGCAAGGCCGCCGAGGACCAGGAAGCTCATGGCGATGCGATGGTCATGACGCGCCTCGATCTGCGCGCCTCCCGGCGGTGGCCCGCCGCAACCATGCACCACCAACTCGTCGCTGCCGACCTCGACCCGCACTCCGCAAGCGCTCAGGCCCTCGGCGATCGCGCGCAAGCGATCGCTCTCCTTGATCCGGAGTTCGGCGAGACCGGTCATGCGCGTGCTGCCGCGCGCGCACGCCGCTGCGACCGCCAGGATCGGATACTCGTCGATCATGCGCGGCGCCCGCTCGGCGGGAACCTCGATCGCGCGCAGCGGGCCAGCGTCGATCGCCAGGTCCGCGACCGGTTCGCCGCCCGGCTCCGCGCGCGGCTCGATCCGGATCCGTGCGCCCATCGCCTGAAGGCAATCGAGCAGACCGGTGCGCAGCGGGTTGATACCGATCTTCTCGAGGCGTATGGACGAGCCCGGGGCGACCGCGGCCGCGACCAGCGGAAACGCCGCCGCCGACGGATCGCCGGGAACGACGATCGGCGCGGCGGCGAGTTCCGGCTGCCCGACCACGCTGATCGCACGGCCGCCATCCCGCAGCTCCTCGACCTCGACCGCGGCCCCGAACTGGCGGAGCAGCCGCTCGGTGTGGTCGCGCGATGGCTGAGGCTCGATCACCGTGGTCCGCCCCGCCGCGTGCAGCCCGGCCAGCAGAATGGCGGACTTCACCTGGGCCGAGGCCACCGGCTGGGCATAGCGGATCGGCAGGAGCTCGTTGGTGCCGGTGATCGCGAGCGGCAGCCGGTCGCCGCTGCGCGCGACGAACGAAGCGCCCATCTGCGCGAGCGGCGTGATCACCCGCGCCATCGGTCGGGAGCGGAGCGACTCGTCACCTGTGAGGAAGGCGGTGAAGGGATGCCCGGCGAGGAGGCCGAGCAGCAGCCTCGCGCCGGTACCCGAGTTGCCGAGGTCGAGCTGCTGGTCCGGCTCGGCGAGACCGCCCACCCCGACGCCCCGTACCCGCCAGACGCCATCCGACCCGCGTACGATGTCGACCCCCAACGCGGCCAGCGCCGCCGCGGTGGCGAGCACGTCGGCGCCCTCGAGCAAGCCGGTGACGGGGCTCTCGCCGACGGCCATCGCGCCCAGCAGCAGCGCGCGATGGGACAGCGACTTGTCGCCTGGAATGTCGAGCACCCCCCGCAGTGCTTCAGCGGGATGCGCGCGTAGCTGCATCGACCTCCCTCGACCCGCTCCGGGCACCCTGCCGGCACTGGCCGCGCCCGAGCCAATTTGCTTTTGACAACTCACGGGGATCATGGCAACTGGCCTGTCCTTTCGAAATCGCAGCCGACGGAGTCTGCCGTGACCAAGGCCGAATGGGGCACGAAGCGAACCTGCCTGAGTTGCGGCGCCCGCTTCTACGATCTGCGACGCGAGCCGATCGTCTGCCCGGCCTGCGGCGCGAGCGTGGACGCGACCGCACAAAGCAAGCCGCGCCGGGCGCGGGCGACCCCCGCAGTGGTCAAGGTGGCGGCCGTTGCTGCGGCCGCCGAGGTCGAGTCGGAACCGGTCGTGGTCGAAGCCGACGTGGAGCTCGATCCCGAGCTCGAAGACGCTGAAGAAGAGGTCGTCGAGAGCGACGAGGCCGAGGAAGAAGGCGAGGAGGATGGCGAAAGCGCGATCGAGGATGTCTCCGAGCTCGGCGATGACGAGTTGACCGACGTGATCGACACCGAAATGGATGAGGAAGAGACCGATCGCTGACCGGCCGCTCGGCCGTCCACGCATTTGGGGTGCGGACGCCGAACTCGCCGCTGCTAGAGCCGCTCTCGTCTCGAACTGCGACAGGCGAGCCAACTCACCATGGCGATCAGCCGCTGGACGAAGGCGCGGCTTCGGATCGTTGCGGTCGTGGCGGCGATCGGGGCGGCAGCCGGCATCACCCTATCCTGGCTGCTCAGCCAGATTTTGCAGTCGCCGTATGATTTCGCCGAATTCGAGCAAGGCGCGCGCAACGGGCTGACGGTCGGGGCCGCGCTCGCCGCGCTGGATCTGTTCTATGTTCAAGGGCCGAGAGGCGCCTGGCTGAGACGGCTGAGCTTTGCCCGCGCGGTTCTGGTGCGCGCCTGCCTGTTCACCGCGGTCATCGTCGCCTGCTTTGCCCTGAACCACCCGATCTTCGGTTTCCTGCACGGCTTCGAGCGCGCCGGCCTCCACTACTTCGGCCTGCCCTTGCTGCGCGACACGGTGCTGGCGTTCGTCATCTTCCTGGTGATCTCGGAGTTCCTCCAGATGCGCCGGGTGATCGGTGGGCGCACCCTCAACAACCTCCTGCTCGGGCGTTACCATCAGCCGGTGCGTGAGGAACGCGTGTTCATGCTGGTCGACATCAAGGGCTCGACGACGCTCGCCGAGCGGCTGGGCGACCGGCAGGCCCATGCGTTCATCACGTCGGCGTTCTTCGATATCGACCAGCCGATCCTCGAGCACGGCGGTGAGGTCTACAGTTACGTCGGCGATGAGCTGATCGCCTCCTGGCCGCTCCGCGAGGGTGTCGACGACGCGCGCTGCGTGCGCTGCGCGTTGGCAATCCAGGACGCCTTGACGCGGCGCGCCGATGACTACCAACCGACCTTCGGCACCGCTCCCGCCGTGCGTGTCGTTCTGCATGCCGGCCCGGTGGTCGCCGGCGAGTGCGGCGACGCCAAGCTGGCGATCGTCTATCTCGGCGACACGCTCAACACCGCCGCACGGATCGAGGAGACGGCGAAGGCAATCGGACGCGACTGCCTGATCTCGGACACGCTGCTCGCCCGGCTCGATCTCCCGCGGATGCTCAGGGTCGAACCGCTCGGATCGTTTCAGCTACGTGGCCGTCGACAGCCGATCACCCTACACGCGCTCCACCGGACTGCGGCGCGTCGAAGCGGCCGCTGCGCGAACGCCCGAGCCTGTCCCGCGGTAGGCCACTGCCTACCGCCAGCAAGGGGGATGCGGCGGCAGAGATTTCCCTGAGTAAGATCCGAGCACCCGATCGCGCCTGGCAGGTTCCGGTTCGCCCCACGCCAACATGCTCACTCGGCCGGGAGCCGTTTTTCGTATTCCGCCTCCAGGCGGGCATACGTCGACCAGAAGGGGCGCGGTTCACGCCCGTTCATGTGATCGACGAGAATGCCGAGATGGGTGTGCCACCCGCCCGCGACGCTCAGCATCGCCGTGCGGTCGCCGAGGCGGTGATGCGTCAGCACCAGGAGGACATCAGCGCCTTGCGGGGTCAGTTCGAAGGTGACTTCGGATGGAGACCCTGAGTCCTCGTTCCAGGTGTAGCTCAACAGACGCGGCGGATCGCAGCGCGTGATCCGACCACGTAGACTCTTCCCGCGCCTATTTTTGTATCGATCCGGCGGGATCTCCTGGTGCGGAGTGAGCTCGGCATTGCGGAAATTCAGCTCCACCCGTCCGCCGACGCGCAGCTCCATCGAACCGCGCGCCAGCCATTTCCCCCGCTTGTCCGATTCCGTCAGATAGGTCCAGACGCGCTCGATCGGTCCCGGCAGGATGCGCTGGAGGCGGAGCGTGCGCGCTTCGGGGACGACGCCGAATTCGCCCATCGCCTGCTCCGCTCGCTCGAGGGGCGCCCAAAGATCCGCGTCTTTGCCGTTGTCACTCATCGATCGTCTCCCCATTCGGGTGATGTTTGCGGCTTTGTCAACTCGCGCTCGAGCGCGTCGAGCCGTGCGGTCCAGAAGGCGCGCTGGGCGTGGATCCACCCCGCGGCCTCGTCGAGTGGCTTCGGATCGAAGCTCAGCAGGTATTCGCGCCCCGCGCGTCGCCGGTACACCAGTCGGGCCCGTTCGAGCATGCGGATGTGCTTCGACACCGAGTTGAGCGATATGGCAAAGGGACGCGCGAGTTCGGTGACGCGCGCTTCGCCCTGCGCCAGGCGCTGCAGGATGGCGCGCCGTGTCGGGTCAGCGAGCGCCGCCATTGTCAGGTCCAAGGTCGCCTGCTTTGCCATTCCCGGCGCGATCATTCACCCATCGGGGTGAATGTCGGTCGGCGCCAGCATCCTGTCAACCGGCAGAAGTGAGCCACCAGCCGCCCGTTGGGGCGGATCCGCAGCCGATTCCCGAGTTATGTCGGCTTGCCGGGCGCTGCGACAAATCCGCGCCCGCGGGCGATGTGCAGATAGCATGCCCCGAGCCAGACGCCCCGCGCCGCCATGAACAGGAGCATCGCCAGCCACAGGCCGTGGTTGCCCAGGGGCGGCGCGAGTAACGCCACCGCGCCCAGAAACACGCCGAGCGCGAGCGCCATGCCGTTCCGCATCTCGGCGGTGCGCGTCGCGCCGATGAACACGCCGTCGAACAGGAAGGCGAACACCGCGACCAGCGGCAGGGCGACGACGTATGGCAGATAGGTGATGGCCGCTGCGCGGACTTCGGCGAGCCCGGTCATCAGCTCGATCGCCGTCCGGCCGGCGGCGGCGAAGCCGAGGCCAAGGGCCAGGGCGAGCGCAAGCGCCAGCATGAGATTGGCGCGGGTCGCCGCCCGGAAGCCGACGGCGTCGCCGCGGCCGACGTAACGGCCGACCATGGCCTCGGCGGCATGGGCAAAACCGTCGAGTCCAAATGCGGCGAAGGTGAGAAAGTTGAGCAGGACCGCGTTCGCCGCCAGCACCACCTCGCCGCCGCGCGAGCTGAGCGCGGTGAAGCCGAGGAATGCCGCTTCGAGGCTCAGGCTGCGCAGCATGATGTCGCGGTTCACCGCGAGCAGCCGACGAAAAGCGCCGGCATCAAGGACGTTCGGCCAGACCCAGGATCCGGTCAGGCCGCGCAGCTGGCGGCGGGCGAGCCAGAGGCCAAGCGCGAGGCCGCCATACTCGGCGCACACCGTGGCCGCCGCCACCCCGGGCACCCCCCAGCCGAAACCCAGCACGAAGAGCAGTGCGAGCGCGACGTTCACGGCATTGGTCACGATCAGCAGCGCCATCGGCCCGCGCGCGTTCTGCAGCCCGAGCAGCCAGCCCAGGAGAACCATGTTGGCCAAGCCCGCGGGCGCGCCGAGAAGACGGATCTTGAGGTAGTTGGCGAACTCGGCGCCGACCCGTGCCGTCGGCTGGAACAGCAGGAAAGCGGCCCGGATGATCAGCGGCCCCGCGGCGATCAACAGCAAGGCGATCAGCGCCGCGAGCATGAGCGCGCGGACCAGGCCGGCGCGCAGTTCGGCGGCATCGGCGCGACCGAATGCCTGCGCGGTGAGGCCTGTGGTGCCCATGCGCAGGAACCCGAACACGAAATAGAGCACGTTGAAGGTAAGCGCGCCGATCGCCACCGCCCCGAGGTAATGGGGCTCGGGCAGATGACCGACCACCGCCGTGTCCACGATGCCGAGCAACGGCACGGTGAGATTGGACAGGATCAGCGGCCAGGCGAGCCGCCAGGACTCCCGGTACACGCCTGAGGCGGCGGAATCTCGATCGGGCCGAGTGGGCGTCACGACAGGCGATCAGCGCGCTTCATTCCACGCCGGCGAGCCCGGGTTGGCAGGAGAGGTGGTTCGCTGGCCGGTCCGCATGGGCGAGGCGATGAGGGAGCGCAGGTGCCCTCCAACGCGCCTGGTCACGCCAGGTCTGCCCCCGAGTAACCGGTGACCGGCGCCGGGCCCGCGACTTCAGAGCGGAGGAAGCACCCGCAGAGCGCGAGCTAGTTGACGTAGTACTTGCGGTAACCGCCCTGATAGTACCCGGAGTCGGCGTAGCCGTACCGCGCATGCTTCTTGACGTCGACCCGGGCCACGACGATGCCAGCGATATCAGCGCCGGAATCAATCATCTGCCGGACTCCGGCGAGCGCGACGTTGCGCGGTGTCTGCTCCCAGCGGATGACGTAAATCGTCTTGTCGACGAGGCCCGACAGCGTGAAGCAGTCCGACACCGCGGCGATCGGAGGCGAATCGATGATCACGAGGTCGTAGTAAGCCGCGGTCTCTTCGAGCAGGATCTTCATCGTCGACGAGCGGAACAGATCCGGCGGGCTGATCACGCCGACCCCCGCCGGCAGGAAGTCCAGCCCCGACTTCTCGTCGCGCTTGATCGCGGATTCGGGATTGGCCCGGCCGGTCAGCACTTCGCTCAGACCGTTCTGGTTGGGCAGGCCGATCACCTCGTGCAGCCGGGGCCGCCGCAGGTCGGCATCGATCAGGATGACTTTCAGCCCGGAGCGCGCCGATTGGCGCGCGAGCGAGGCGGCAATCGCCGACTTGCCCTCGAGCGGGACCGACGAGGTGATCAGCACGGTCTTGGGCGGCCGTTCGCCGTCGATCAGGAACAGGCCGGTGCGGATCCGCTGCAACGCCTCGGCGTAGGCCGAGTGGGGTTTCTCCAGGATGTAGTCCTCGGCCGCAATGCCCTGAGTCTCGCGTCGGCTCAGATCGGGCACCAGAGCAAGGGCGCGCACGCCCAGGGCTGCCTGGATCTCGTCCGCGCTGCGGAACCCGTAGTCCGAATGCCAGCGCTCGACGACAAACACCAGCAGGACGCCGAGCACCATCGAGGCGGCGAACGCGATCATGGTAAGCAGCATGATCTTGGGTTGGGAAGGGGCGTTCGGTGGAGTGGCCGAGGACAGGATCTTGGCGTCGGACTCCTGGAGATCCTCCTGCTCGACGATCTCCCGGAAGCGGGTAAGAAAAGTCTCGAACAGCTGCCGATTGGTGTCGACCTCGCCCTGCAGCGCGCCCAACTCCGCGCCGGCGAGATCGACCCGCGCCGAATCGCCCTGCAGGCGTGACATGCTGTTCTGCAGTTCCTTCTCGCGCGCGGTGGCGACCGATACCTCGTTTTCGAAGTCGTCGACGATGCGCCGAGCCTCATCCACCATCTTGTCGCGGACACTTTGTATTTCCGCGCGCGTGTTGATCATCTGCGGGTGATTCTGGCCGTACACGGACTTCATGTCGGCCAGCCGCCGGATCAACTCCGTCTCCTGCCCGCGCAGGCTGTCCATCAGCGGCGATTTCAGGACCAGTACCGCGTTCGAGATGCCCCCGGAATTGAGCATGCCACGGGCCCGGCTGAGCCGCGCCTCGGCCTCGGCGCGCTCCGCCTGAGCCAGCGCGAGCTGGGTGTTGAGCTGAAAGAACTGGAGCGTGATCGGATTCTCCGCGTCGGTGTTCACCAGGTGATTCTTAGTGCGATATTCGACGATCTTGGCTTCTGCCTCGACGACCTTTTTGCGCAATTCCTCGATCCGCTTCTTCAACCACTCAGTGGCACGATCGGCAGCGGCGTACTTCGCTTCGAGCTGACTGGCGAGATACTCCTCGGCCAGGGCGTTCGCGATGCGAGCGGCCTTCTCAGGATCCTCGGACAGGAAGCTCAGGGAGATCACGTAAGAATGCCGGACCTGTTCGACCGTCACCTGACTGGTGACGTTGCTGACCACGCTGTTCATCTCGCGCGCCGCCGGATCGGCCGCCGGCCCGTCAGACTCGCCCGCCAGCCACGCCTCGGGGATATAGCGCATTGGATTGAGCAACTCGAGCAGTCCGCCGAACCAGCCTGGTTCCTCCTCGATCAGCCACGGCGCAAACTCGGGATCCTGCGTCAGGTTCAGCTTTTCGACCACGCGTCGGATGAATGCCGGCGCAAGCAAGAACTCGATCTCGCTCTGGATCGTCTGGTCATTGGCGGTCAAGTCCTCGACGAGGCCCTGGATCGCGACCACTGGGGCATCGCGGTTCTGGACGTGTAACAGCGACTCGGCCGTGTACATCGGCGGCTGCTGCTTGGCCCAGAAAAACACGCCCAGCGTGATCAGCACCACCGGCGCAAGGAGGATCAGCTTGCGCCGCTTCAGCCCGCGCCACACCTCGCGCAGATTGAGTTCGTCACCGGCGGTGCCCGCAGGCCCAGGCACATCCGCACCACTGCCAATCAGCCGCAAGGCCTCATTCGCCATCGCACTCAACCTTCAACGGAGTTGTGACGCGCCACCCGCTGCGCCGCCGATCGAACGACGCCTTGACGCCTTTGTCCGCCGCCGGTCGCAACTCCACACCGGCGGGGTCACCACAGAATGTGCAGGTCTGCGCTGTGGTCGCATGCGGTGCTCGGATACTGTAATATCTTTTATTACCCGGTCAGGCAAGGCGATTGGCATGAGTATGCACTGGCTCTACCGCCTGGCCAGCTCTGAAGCGCCGCGCCAGAACTGGCGCAACGCCAGTCTTAGCGCTGGTTTCGCACGACCGATGATTGAAGCATTGGCGATATTATCCACCGCCATTACCGGGCAACGTAAACCGCCGCTCATGGTTCCCTCAAAGCTCCTCGGCGCGCGGATCCAACGCATCCTGAAGACCGTCGCCCAGGAAGTTGAACGCGATCACGGTGATAAAGATAAGCAGACCGGGATAGATCGCCAGCGCAGGCGCCTGCCAAATCAGCTCCTGGGCGTTGGTCAGCATGTTGCCCCAGCTGGGCAGCGGCGGCTGGATGCCGAGCCCGAGGAAGCTCAGCACGGATTCCATCAGGATCACGTTGCCGACCGAGAGGGTCGTGGCGACGATGAGCGGCGAGACCACGTTGGGCAGCACGTGGCGGCGCATGATGCGCAGCGGCCCCGCGCCGAGCGCCACGGCGGCGCGCACGTAGTCGCGTTCGCGTACCGACAGGGCGGCGCCGCGCACCAGGCGGGCGACCGCGGTCCAGCCGACCAGCGCGACGATCAACAGGATGCGGTACAGGCTCGCCCCCTCCGACTGCGCGATCGTCGCGGGCACCCCCAGCTTGGCAAGATCGATCGCCGCGAGCACGATCAGCAGCGGCAGGAGCGGCAGCGCGATCACGGCATCGGTCAGGCGCATCAGCAAGGCGTCGGCGCGGCCGCCGGCGTAGCCCGCGACCAGACCGACTACCGTGCCGAGCAGGGCCGCGGCGAGCGCGCCGACCAGACCCACGAACAACGACACCTGCCCTCCATAGAGCAGGCGCAGCAGCAGGTCGCGGCCGAGTTCATCGGTGCCGAGCGGATGCTCAACGCTGGGCGGCGCGAAGCGGTCGAGCAAGTCGACCGCGTTCGGGTCATGCCCGAGCCAGGCGGCGATCAGCGGCGCCGCGATGCTGCATAGCGCGAGGAGCAGCAAAACGATCCCGCTGCCCATCGCCAGGCGGTGGCGCGCGAACCGGCGAAGCAGCAGGCGAGGCGGCGAGACTCCCGGCTGTGCCGGCTGGCGTGCCGTGGCCGCAAGCGGTCCGAGCGCCTCAGCTCTCATAGGAGATCCGCGGGTCGAGCCAGGCGTACACCAGGTCGGCGCCGAGGTTGCTGGCGAGGGTGAGCATGGTGGCGAACAACAGGCCGACCAGGGCGACGTTGAAGTCGTTGCCCATGATCGAGTCGTAGATCAGCTTGCCCATGCCGAGATAGGCGAACATGCTCTCGACGATCAGCGCGCCCGAGAACAAGGCGCCGAAATTGAGCGCCAGCACCGTCACCACCGGGATCATGGCATTGCGCAGGGCATGGCCGACCACCACGCCGAACCGGCCCAGCCCCTTGGCCCGCGCGGTGCGGATGTAGTCCTGACGCAAGGCCTCGAGCATCGCCGCCCGGACGAACCGGAGCAGGCCCCCCGCGGTGAGCACGGTGAGCGTCAGCACCGGCAGCACGAGGTGCGCCACGCGGTCGCCGAACCGGTCGACCCCGACGCTCTGCACCCCGCCCGCCGGCAGCCAGCCGAGCTCGACCGCGAACAAGAGGATCAGCAGGAGCGCGAGCCAGAACGACGGCACCGAGATGCCGGCGAACGCGAACAGATTGAGCGCGTAGTCGTACCAGGAGCGCGGCTTGAGCGCGGCGACGATGCCGGCCGGCAAGGCGAGCACGAACGCCAGCGCCAAGCTGATGCCCATCAAGAGACAGGTGTTGCCGAGCGGCGGCAGCAGGACCTCGAGCGTCGGCCGGGCGTGCAACCGAGAATAGCCGAACTCGCCGCGCAGCGCATCGGCCAGCCAGCGGCCGTAGCGCTCCAGGAGCGGGCGATCAAGGCCGTAGACCGCCTTGAGGCGGGCGATGTCCTGCGAGGTGATGTTGGGATCGCCACTCAGCATCAGGTCGATCGGGTCGCCCGGCATCAGGCCGAGCAGGCCATAGATGCAGAACGACATGAGCAGCAGGACGATCGCCGCCTCGCTCAGCCGGTGCGCGAGGTAGCGCACCATCGCCGGCCCGCCCGGATCAGCTGGCCACGGTGCGCCAGTGCTCCACCCAGAGCGTGCTCGGGTTCATGTGCCCGGTGGGCGTCACCCCTTCGAGCCAGAGCGGCCAGACGTGCGGGTTGGCCCGGAAGTAGAGCGGCAAGGCCGGCAGGTCCTCGGCATAGATTTCCTGCAGTCGATGCCACATGGCGCGGCGCTTCTCCCGATCAAGCTCGATCTCGATGGCGTCGATCAGCCGGTCCATCTCGGGGTTGCTGTAGCCGGTGCTGTTCTGGCCAGACCAGCCGTTCGCCTCGGTCGGGATCTCCTCCGAGTGCAGGGTGCTGCGCGGCACGTTTTCGGGCGAGCTGATCCAGGCGAACATCGCCATGCCGCTGAACTTGCGCTTGGCGATGGTCTCGCCGAAGAACACCCGCGCCGGCTCGTTGCGAATGCGCACATCGATGCCGAGCCGCTGCCACTGGCTCTGCAGCACCTGCTCGACCAGCTCGCGGGTGCGGTTGCCGGCGGTGGACATCAGCTCCAGGGTGAGCGGCTCGCCGGCGGCGTTGT
This sequence comes from Pseudomonadota bacterium, assembly GCA_046732855.1. GTDB lineage: Bacteria > Pseudomonadota > Alphaproteobacteria > Geminicoccales > Geminicoccaceae > JBKPNX01. Next base: position 11,675 of record JBKPNX010000006.1, on the reverse strand, counting down.
GCCGCACGCCGCCCTTGATCTCGCCCCAACCTGCGGCGTCCAGCAGCGCCGCGGCGGCGGCGAGATCCTCGTGGTAGCGCGGCACCTCGTCGCTGTGCACCCAGTCGAGCGGATTGACGCTGGTGTGCGCGACCGGCTGACGGCCCTCGAACAGCTGCTGGCTGAGCGCCTCCCGGTCGAGCCCCATGATCAGGGCCTTGCGCACGCGCACGTCGGCGAGGATCGGGTTGTCGAGGTTGAGATCGATGTGCTCGTAGGTCAGGCCCGGCTCGTACATGATCCGGAACTGGTCGCCGTGCCGCTTTTCGAACGCCAGCGCCTGGTCGATGGTCAGGCCGAGCTCGCCCGCGATCATGTCGATGCTGCCCGACAGCAGATTGGCTTCTAGCGCTGCGGTGTTCTCGACCACCTTGACCACGATGCGCCGGAACTGCGGCGGCTCGCCCCACCAGGTCGGGTTCGGCTCGAGCACGATGTAGGCGCCGCTCGCGACCTCGGTGATCCGATAGGGCCCGAAGTACAGGCCCGGATTGGCCGGCTCGGCGTCGAAGATGGTGCGATTGCGGTAGGCGACCGGGTCGGCCTCGAACACCGGCCGGTCCAGATGCGCCGGCAGCGGCCTGAAGTCGTTGATCGCGTTGTATTCGAACTCGACCCGATCGAGGTGCATCACGAAGGTCTTGGCGTCGATCGCGTCGATGCCGGTGATACGCCGGTACAGCTCGGCGTTGCTCACCCCGCTCTGCGGGTGGCTGCCCACCTGGTACGTGAACAGCACGTCGTCGGTGCTCACCGGGGTACCGTCGCCCCAGGTCGCGTCGGGCCGGATGGTGTAGGTGAGCGCGATCCCGTCGCGGCCGTCGGGCTGCTTTTCGATCTTGGCCAGCCCGTTTTCGATGGTCGGGAGCTCGGTGCACAGCATGCAGACCAGCTGCCACTTGGGGTCGTAGGCGGTGAACGGCCGTTGCGCCATGCCGAGCACGTAACTCTTCGCCGCCATCGCATCGATGTTGGGATGCAAGGTCGAGGGGAACTGGGTGACGCCGATCACCAGCTCATCCTTGGCGGCGCGCCCCTCGCCCGGAAGCAGCGCGGCGCCGACCGCCGACAGCCCGACGACCGCCGCTAGCAGCGCGAGGACGAACCGCCGACGCATCATCGTCTCCTTGGCAGACAGCTGGGGCAGACAGCTGGGCGCTTACATAGGCGCCGTCTCGAAATAACGCCAGCTGGGAACGATGAAACATCCTTCATTGCCCGCGCTGCGCGGGCGGCCGGAGCGGCCCACCCGGATCACCGGAATGTGTCGCCGCCAGCGGTTTGACAGTAGTCACATTCTGGACCACGGTACTGCATCCGAGATCGAGCGGGCGCCGCGCCGGTTGACAGCTGAGGTGCGTCCGACCGCTGAGAGGGGAGGTTCGGGATGAACAAGGAGACGACCAAGGTGGCACCCCAGACAGAGACGACCACATCGGCACCTGATCAGTCGCCTACGAGTCGGCGCAAGTTCCTGACCGGAGCCGCGGCGACCGCCGCGGGGGCGACGGCCGTACTCGCGGCGCCGAACGTCTCACGCGCCCAGACGGTGACGATCAAGATGCAGGGCGCCTGGGCCCAGCAAGACATTCTGAACGAGTTCGCCGAGGACTACGTCTCCCGCGTCAACGAGATGGGCGGCGATCGGCTGAAGATCGACTATCTGGTATCGGGCGCGGTCGTTAAGCCGTTCAGCGTATACGACGCGGTGCACTCCCGCGTGCTGGATGCCGGCCATACCGTCCCCGCCTACGTCTATGGCAAGAACAAGGCGGCCTCGCTGTTCGGCACCGGCCCCTGCCTTGGCTGGGACGCCCACCAGGCGATCGCCTGGATCTACTTCGGGGGCGGCGACGCGCTGCACACGGAGCTGATGCAGAATATCCTAGGCTTCAACATCGTCAGCTTCTTCTCGACGCCGATGCCGCCGCAGCCGCTCGGCTGGTTCAAGAACGAGATCAAGTCCGTCGACGACATGAAGGGCATGAAATACCGCACGGTTGGCCTGGCCACCGAAGTGTTCCAGCGGATGGGGGTCGCGGTCACCCAGATCCCGGGCGGCGAAATCGTCCCCGCAATGGAACGCGGGGTGATCGATGGCTTCGAATTCAACAACCCGAGCTCGGACCGGCTGCTCGGCGCGCCGGATGTCGCCAAGAACTACATGCTCGGCAGCTATCACCAGCCCAACGAGTTCTTCGAGATCATCTTCAACAAGGACGTCTACGACGGGCTGGCCGCAGAGCAGCAGGCAATCCTGAAGTATGCCGCCGAGGCGGCGTCGTCGGCCACGTTGTGGAAGGCGTTCGATCGTTATTCCAACGACCTCCAAGGGTTGCAGGCGGAGGACGGCGTCACGGTGCACCGCACGCCGCAGGAGATCTTCGCAGCCCAACTCGACGCCTGGGACCAGGTGGTCGAGCAACTGTCCGCCGACGCGTTCTTCGCGCGGGTAATCGATTCGCAGAAGAATTGGGCCAAGCGGGTCGCGTTCTACGTCCTGTTCAACAACGTCGACACCAAGCTCGCCTACGAGCACTACTTCGGCGCCCTGAACATCTGACGTTCACTAGGCCAAAGCTGGACCAAGCGCCGGGGCGGGGCTGCGCGCCGCCCCGGTTGCTGCCGGAAGTCCGCAGGTTCAGGGTGAGGGGAGGACATGGTTGGGTTCATTCGTCTCGCAGACAAGCTGAGCCTGTGGGTCGGCCACTGTTTCAGCTGGTGCATTATGATCCTGATTCTTGGCGTCAGTTACGAGGTATTCGTGCGCTACGCGCTGCATGCACCGACCGCCTGGGCTTTCGACATCTCGTACATCATGTATGGCACATTGTTCATGATGTGCGGCGCATACACCCTCTCCGTGGATGGTCATGTCCGCGCCGACATGTTGTTCCGCCGTCTTTCCCCGCGACGGCAGGCTGGGCTCGAGCTGGTGCTCTATATATTGTTCTTTTTTCCTGGGGTGCTCGCGCTCATCTATTTCGGAACTATTTACGCAGCGCAGGCCTGGAGCCAGCGTGAGGTCAGCGTTTACAGTCCGGCAAGCATCCCGATCTATCCGCTCAAGACACTGATCCCGCTGAGCGGAGTATTCCTGCTCGTCCAGGGCGTGGCCGAGGTGATGCGCTGCGTCATCTGCCTCCGCGAGGGGGCCTGGCCGCGGCGACTGCACGATGTCGAGGAGATCGAGACCGCGGTTCTCCACGTGCACGAGGACGAGACGCGCACCAGCGAGCAGCCCGCGCCATGACCGACCCTCAGATGGCGATGGTGATGCTGGGCATCATGCTCATCATCATCATGCTGGGCTTCCCCATTGCGTTCAGCCTGCTGGCGCTCGGTCTATTCTTCGGCTTCTACGCCATGGAGTTTCGGATCTTCGATCTCATGGTCGAGAAGACCAACGAGGTCATGACCAACGATGTTCTGGTGGCGCTGCCGCTGTTCCTGTTCATGGGCTACATGGTCGAGCGCGCCAACATCCTCGATCGACTGTTTCGAAGTATTCAGGTCGCCGCCCGCCAGGTGCCCGCATCGATCGCGGTGGCAGCCCTGATCACCTGCGCGCTGTTCGCGACGGCGACCGGGATCGTCGGCGCGGTGGTCACGTTGATGGGGGTGCTCGCATATCCCGCTATGCTGCGCGCGAACTACGACCCGCGCCTGTCGGCAGGCGTGATCTGCGCCGGCGGCACGCTCGGCATCCTGATCCCGCCCTCGGTGATGCTGATCCTCTACGGCGCCACGGTCGGGGAGTCGGTGGTCCGCTTGTACGCGGCGGCGTTGCTCCCGGGCTTTCTCCTGGCCGGGATGTACGTCGTCTACGTGGTCGGCCGCGCCATCATCAACCCATCCCTGGCCCCGAAGTTGCCCGAGGAGGAGACCAAGCAGCCGTTCGGCCAGGTTCTCCTGCTCCTGCTCACGTCCTTCTTCCCGCTCGCGGTCCTGATCCTGGCGGTGCTGGGCGCGATCATGTTCGGGCTCGCAACGCCGTCGGAAGCCGCAGCGGTCGGCGCGCTCGGCGCCATCCTGCTGGCCGCGGGCTACCGCGCGCTCACCTGGGACCGGCTGCGCGAGGCGGTCTACCTGACCGGCCGCTCCTCGGCCATGGTCTGTTTCCTGTTCGTCGGCTCGGGCACCTTTGCCGCCGTGTTCGCCTACCTGAACGGCCATGCTTTGATCCAGGAGGTCGTCCAGGCGATGAATCTGAGCCCGATCATGTTCCTGATCTTGGCCCAGTTCATCATCTTCCTGCTCGGCTGGCCGCTGGAGTGGACCGAAATCATCGTCATCTTCGTGCCGATTTTCCTGCCCCTACTCAGGCATTTCGACATCGACCCGCTGATGTTCGGCATTCTGATCGCGCTGAACCTGCAGACTTCGTTCCTCACGCCGCCGGTGGCGATGTCCGCAATCTACCTGAAGGGGGTGGCGCCGCGCTGGGTCACGCTCAGCCAGATTCAAAGCGGCTGCCTGCCGTTCCTGTGGATCGTCCTGCTGAGCATGTTGGTGACCTACGTGTTCCCGCAGGTCGCGCTCTGGCTGCCGTCGGCGCTCTATGACTGAGAGGCAACCCCGATGACGTCGATGGAGCTCGCGGCGCTGAGCGGCCTTGAGGCGCAGCGCCTGCTCAGCGACGGCAAGATCACCGCCCTCGAGTTGACCGAGGCGTGTCTCGCCCGGATCGCCGCCGACGAAGCACGCGTCCAGGCGTGGGCCTTCCTCGATCCCGAGCTCGCGCGCGCCCAGGCCAGGCGCTGCGACGAGGCGCGGCGGCTCGGACGACCCCTCGGGCCGCTGCACGGCATCCCGGTCGGCCTCAAGGACATCATCGATACCCGCGACATGCCGACCGAGAACGGCACGACGATCCACGCCGGGCGCCGGCCGACCAGGGACGCCGCGGTGGTCGAGCGGCTGCGCGCCACGGGCGCGGTGATCCTGGGCAAGACCGTGACCACCGAGCTCGCCGTCTATCATCCGGGCAAGACGCGCAACCCCCATGAGCCCGAACGCACGCCCGGCGGCTCCTCGTCGGGCTCCGCGGCGGCGGTGGCCGCGGGCATGGTGCCGCTCGCGGTCGGCTCGCAGACCAACGGCTCGGTGATCCGCCCGGGAAGCTACTGCGGCGTGTTCGCCTTCAAGCCCTCGCACGGTCTGATCTCGCGCTATGGCGTCCTCGCCCAGTCACGGCCGCTCGACCACATCGGCGTGTTCGCCCGCACGCTCGAGGACCTTGCCCTGATCGCCGAGCCGCTGATCGGCTTCGATGCCCGCGACCGCGACACCCGGCTCGAGGCCGCCCCACGCCTGCTCGAAACGGTGCGTCAGGATTGGCCGCTGGCGCCCGACCTCGCGCTGATCAAGAGCCCGGTCTGGGATCAGGCCGAGGACGACCTGAAGGCGGCGTTTGCCGAGCTGGCTGAGACGCTGGGCCCGCGCATCACTGAGGTCGATCTGCCCGAAGCCTTTGCGAGCGGACACGCCCAGCACGGGCTGATCATGGGCGTCGATTTGGCGCGGTCGTTCGAGCGCGAGTACGCGCGCGGCCGCGACCAGCTGTCGGAGCGCCTGCGCGGCATCATCGAGGACGGCCGCAGGGCACTGGCGATCGACTATGCCCGCGCGCTCGAGCAGGTGCCGCCGCTGCGCGAGTCGCTCGATCCGTTGTTCGCGCGCTACGACGCGATCGTGACGCCGGCGACCACCGGCCAGGCGCCGCGCGGCCTGAGCAGCACCGGCAGTCCGACGTTCTGCACCATATGGACCCTGCTCGGGATGCCCGCGGTGACCCTGCCGCTGCTCACCGGCGCCGACGGCATGCCAATCGGCGTGCAGCTGGTCGGCCGCTTCGGCGACGATGCCCGGCTCCTGCGCACGGCGCGCTGGCTCGTATCGACGGTCGCCGGGCTCCACGCCGGGCGCACAGCCTGAGGAAACGGGCTTATGGAAGATCTCGTCACCGCCACCATCGGCATCGTGCTCATGCTCGCTTTCGCCGGCGGTCTCGCCTGGATGATCGGCTCGCTGCCGCTCCTGATCATCATCGGTGGGGTCCTTGTCATGGCTGTCTTCGACGTGCAGCGCACGGTGCGCGAGCAGGCCCGCGAAACCCTGACCTGACGACTGGTGCCGGTGGGCTGGTTTGGGGCGGGATGGCTGTCTTCCACTCTCCTCTCCGTCGCGCCTCGTCTGCGGCGCTCGCGGTTGGGTTGACATCAGGTGATCAAGCCATCTTGTCTTGATGCAAGAGACCCACGTTGGGCCTGCGCCCGGCACAACCCCTGATCGACCCGCCCGGCGCGTTGAGATCCCCTAACGCATCCATCTCCACGACCGGGTACGGTCGCGCGATGACAGGGCGGCGGCCATGGTTTATGCAACCGGAGCGTACCTTCGCCGGTATGCCAATGTGGACCGATCCCGCCGCCATGCATCGTAATCGTTCCGCCAAGATCCTGGCGACCCTCGGCCCGGCGAGCTCCGGGCCCGAGCGCGTGCGTACCCTGCACGAAGCGGGCGCGGACGCGTTCCGCCTCAACTTCTCCCATGGCAGCCACGAGCAGCACGCCGAATGTTACCGGGCGATCCGCGCCGTCGAAGAAGCCACAGCGCGGCCGATCGCCGTAGTCGCCGACCTGCAGGGGCCCAAGCTGAGGGTCGGCCGCTTCCGGGAAGGTCGTGTCGAGTTGACGATCGGCCGAGCGTTCCGGATCGATCTCGATCCCACTCCGGGCGACGCTGGTCGTGTCGGCTTGCCCCACCCGGAGGTCTACGCCGTGCTGCAGCCAGGCACCGAGCTGCTGCTCGACGACGGCCGGGTGCGCCTCATGGTCGAACAGGTCGGTCAGGACCATGCCGAGACCCGGGTGGTGGTCGGCGGCCCGCTCGGCGACAACAAGGGCGTCAACGTCCCACGGGCGGTCCTGCCGATCACGTCGCTGACCGGGAAGGACCGGCAGGATCTGCGCTTCGCCCTCGATCTCGGCGTCGACTGGGTCGCCCTCAGCTTCGTGCAGCGCCCGGAGGACGTGGCGGATGCGCGCCGCCTGATCGCCGGCCGCGCCGCGGTCATGGTCAAGATCGAGAAGCCGGCTGCGGTCGACCACCTCGACGAGATCATCGATCTCGCCGACGGCATCATGATCGCGCGCGGCGATCTCGGCGTGGAGCTGCCGCCGGAGGAGGTGCCCGGCCTGCAGAAGCGAATCATCCGCGCCGCGCGGCGCGCCGGCAAGCCGGTAGTGGTCGCGACCCAGATGCTGGAGTCGATGATCCGCAGCCCGGCCCCGACCCGCGCCGAGGCGTCCGACGTCGCCACCGCGGTGTACGACGGCGCCGACGCCCTGATGCTTTCGGCTGAGACCGCAGCCGGCGAGTATCCGATCGAAACCGTGACGCTGATGGACCGGATCATTGCCAAGGTCGAGCGCGACCCGTTGTACCGCAGCTACCTCGATGCCTATCACGCGGAGGCCGAGCACACCGCGCCCGATGCCATCACCGAGGCCGCCCGCCATGTCGCGAGCACAATGCGGGCCGCCGCGATCGTCACCTACACCACCACCGGCTCGACCGCGCTGCGCGCCGCCCGCGAACGGCCCGGTCGGCCGATCCTCAGCCTGATCACCCAGACCGCGACCGCGCGCCGCCTCGCGCTGGTGTGGGGGCTGCACACCGTGGTGTGCGAGGACGCCCACGACGTGGACGAGATGACCGAGCGCGCCTGCCTGCTCGCGCGCGAGAGCGGGGTGGCCGGGCCGGGCGCCTCGATCGTGATCACCGCAGGGGTGCCGTTCGGCACGCCGGGCTCGACCAACCTGCTCCGGATCGCCTGGGTGCGCTGACCTCCCGGTGATCCGGACGGCCGACGCTCCTTTGCCTTGTTGTCGCCCTCGAGTATCGCTCGGAGGACGGCGTCACGGACCGACGATGACGGCGCAGGGCGCGGCGATGTCAGAACGCGAGGCCCCATGGACAAGGGGGCGGCCGCAGCGACCTCGGTCGGTTTGCAGCCATCGATGATGATGCGGCGGCCTGACGGTAGACCTATGGAGACATGGCGGGTTCTGGCATTGCGAGGAGCACAGCGACGAAGCAATCCAGCAGCTCAGGCGGGGCGCTTTTCTGGATGGCTTCGCTGCGCCGCAATCTCGCTGTCAGGCGCTCCGGTCAGGTCCGGTCACGACTAAGCTGGGCCAGGCGGTGCCGGTTCAGAGCGCCTCCCCGCGCATCAGGCGCGGCAGATCGCCCAGCAAGCCCATGGCGTGACGCATGAAGAAGCGCTTCAGCGGCGGGATGCGCTCGACCGCGCCGAGGCCGAGCTCGCGGGCCAAGCGCAGCGGCAACAGATCGTTGGCGAACAGGCGGTTGAGACCGTCGGTGATGCCGATCAGCGCGAGGGAATCGAACCTGCGCCAGCGCTCGTATCGAGCGAGCACCGAGGCTCCGCCCGGGTCGAGCCCCAGCCGCCTGGCGTCGACGACCAGCTCGGCGAGCGCCCCGACATCGCGCAGGGCCAGGTTCCAGCCCTGCCCGGCGATCGGGTGGATCGCGCGCGCCGCGTCGCCGACCAGAGCGAGGCGACGATCGGTATAGCGCCTCGCCTGGACCATCGAGAGCGGGTAATGCCAGCGCGGGCCGGCCAGTTCGAGCGCGCCGTAGCGGTCGCCGAAACGATCGGCGAGCTCGGCCACGAACTCGCGGTCATCGAGCGCGATCAGCTGGCGCGCCAGCCGGTTGTCCGCCGCCCACACGATCGAGGAGCGCTGCCCGAGCATGGGCAGCATCGCGAGCGGGCCAGTCGCGAAGAAGCGCTCGAATGCGCGCCCGTGATGCGGCTCGCCGTGCGCGATGGTGGCGACGATCCCAGTCTGGTCGTAGTTCCAGCGCATCACCCCGATACCGGCGAGGTCGCGCAGCGGCGATGCCCGGCCATCGGCGGCGACGAGCAGACCGGCGCGGGCGCGGCCGCCGCCCGTCAGCCTCACCTCGACCGCCTCCGGCCGGCGCTCGATCCGCGCCGCCCGGTCGGGTGCGGCGATCTCGAGCGCGCCGCCGGCCAGCTCCGCCAAGCGGTGCATCAGCGCCTGCCGGATCACCCGGTTCTCGACGATGTGACCAAGCGGCTCGCCGCCGACCGCGCGATGGTCGTAGTGCACCGTGAGCGGCGAATGCCGCTCGCCGACCTCAATGTCCAGGATCGGCTGCGCTTCGCCTGTCAGGTGATGCCACACGCCGATGCCTGCGAGCAGATGGCGCGATCCCCGACTGATCGCCGTCACGCGGCCATCGAAGGGCATCGTTGTCGTAGCCTCCAGCGCCCGCTGCTCGACCAGCAGCACGGGGACGCGGGCGCCGGCCAGCGCGCACGCCAGCGCGAGGCCAGTCATCCCGCCGCCCGCGACCAGCACATCGAAGCGCGCTTCGCTGTCCGCCATGGCCGCACTTTGCCGCAACCCCGCCGGCCTCTCCAGGGGCGCGATCGCAGCTTCCCGCCGCGTGGCCCCAAGAGCCGCGACCGGCGCAGCCAATGCTCCCCGGCTCATTTCGCGTTGGTTGAAATGGTTTGCCGTAAGATGTTAACGTACTCTCCGATTGTCGCCGCCGCGCCGGGGCGACCAGCGCTGTGCGGGGGCCATGCTCAATCCGCGGCTGCACGAACTCAGCGACTACATGTTCCGACGGCTCGCCCTGCTGCTGGAGGGGATCGAGCCGGCGGCTACGCACGCGCCGATCGACCTGTCGATCGGCCAGCCGATGCACCCGGTGCCCGCGCTGCTGAGCGAGACGCTGCACGCCAACGATCACCTCTGGGGCCGCTATCCGCCGGTCGCCGGGACGCCTGAGTTTCGCGCCGCAGCCGCGGCCTGGCTGACCCGGCGCTACCATCTGGCGCCGGACCTCATCGACCCCGAGCGGCACGTCCTGCCGTGCGTCGGCACCAAGGAAGCCTTGTTCATGATCGCCCAGGCGGTCGTGCCCGAGCGCAAGGCGGGGCAGACGTCCGCGGTGCTCCTGCCCAACCCGTTCTACAACGTGTACCTCGGCGCCGCCGCGCTCGCTGGTGCGGAGCCGGTCCTGCTTTCGGTCTCGGCCCAGACCGGGCATCTGCCGGCGCTCGACGAGCTGGCGCCGGAGCTGCTCGAGCGGACTGCTGCCTTTTACCTGTGCTCGCCGGCCAATCCGCAGGGCGCGGCCGCCGATCTCGGCTATTTCCAGCGCGCGCTCGAACTCGCCCGCCGCTACGATTTCGCCCTGATCGTCGACGAGTGCTACGCCGAGATCTACACGCGCGCCGCCCCGGTCGGGGCGCTCGAAGCGGGGGCCGAACTGGACGGGCACTTCGACAACGTGCTGGTGTTTCATTCGCTTTCGAAGCGGTCCAGCGCAGCGGGCCTGCGCTCGGGATTTGTCGCCGGCGACCCGACCCTGCTGGCGGCGTTTGCCCGCCTGCGCAGCTACGGCGCGAGCGTCCAGCCGCTGCCGATCCTCGCGGCCGCGACCGCGCTGTGGCAGGACGAGCGGCACGTCAGCGCGAGCCGCGCCAGGTACCAGGCCAAGTTCGACCTTGCCGACCGTTGCCTTGCCGGTCTTTTCGACTATGTCCGGCCAGATGGCGGTTTTTTTCTGTGGCTGGATGTGGGCGACGGTGAAGCGGTGACCCGGCGGCTGTGGGCCGAGGCAGCGGTCAAGGTGTTGCCCGGCGCCTATCTCGGCCGGCCGGACGCGAGCGGGCGCAACCCGGGCGCCCACGCCATCCGGGTAGCGCTGGTGCACGACCTCGCGACCACCGAGATGGCGCTGGCACGGCTGGTCGAGACACTGGCCTGAAGGAGGAGGACCGGCGATCATGGCCGTGCGGTCGATTTCCCATTCCGGCGTGGGCGGCACCGGCTTCGGCTGGCGCCGCCGCGGCGTGGAGCTTCTCGGCGTCGGTCTCCTCGCTCTGGCGCTCGTATTGGCTCTGGCGCTGTGGGGCCACAATCCGAACGATCCTTCGCTCAACAACGCCACCGGCGGCCCGAGCACCAATCCGCTCGGCACGTTCGGCGCAAACCTCGCCGACATCGCCAAGCAGACCATCGGGCTCGCCTCCTGGATCGTCGCGATGGTGCTGCCGTTGTGGGGCTTGCGCATGATCCTCGGCCGGCCGCTCAGCTGGCCGTGGCTGCCGCTGGTCGCCCTGCCGCTCGCGCTGTTGGCCAGCGCCGCGTACCTGGCGACATGGTCCTTGTCCGAGCAATGGCCGTACTGGGTCGGCCTCGGCGGCTATGTCGGCGACTTCCTGCTGCACCGCCTCGAGCGGCCGCTCGGACCGGCGTACTACCCGTTGATCACCGGCCTCGCCAGTCTGGTGCTCGTGATCCTGGCGATCGGCGTGACTTGGCGCGAGCTCTGGCACGGCGCGCGCGCTGCCGCCGCGGCCCCGACGCGACTTCTCCGCAGTCGCCCGGCGACGCCGGAACCGCGTTGGGCAGAGGCGGTCGATCGGCGCCTGGGCGCGCGGGAAGCGCGCCTGCCTCCGGTCGCCAAGCCTGCCCGCGCCGGCCCGCTGAGTTTCCTCGGCAGGTGGTTCGGCAGCCGCGACGCGCCGGGGCGCGAGCCGCGCCGGCCGGGCGTCCCCCTTGGCG
>JBKPNX010000005.1:0-51169 GCA_046732855.1 Pseudomonadota bacterium | reverse complement strand
GCCCAGGCCACGCCGGTCGCTCGGGCCTCGCCGACCACGCAGCCCCGTGCCGCGAGCCCGGCGCCCGCCGCGGTCGAGCCGGGCGCGGGTGCCGGCGCGACGGGCGAAACCTACGTCGTTCAGCCGGGGGACACCCTGAGCAAGATCGCGCGCAAATATTACGGCCAGAAATGGGCGACCTCCTGGCAACGCATCTTCGAGGCGAACCGGGACGTCATCGGCGACGATCCGGCGCGGCTCCGGGCCGGGATGAACCTTCAGATCCCGAAGTGAGACCGGGCGCGCCGGCCCGGGTCAGATCGCGAGCCCCGCCTTACGCCCTCTCCGGCGGTCCACTCGGAGACGAAGCCGCTCGGATCGCCACGCTGGCCCTGGCCTGCGGCTGCGGAGGTTCCGCGCTAGTTCTACACCAAAATCCCTGCGGCGCACAGCGTGGCGCGCCCTTGACCCCGCTTGTCGCGCGTCTGATAACAGCGGCCGGGAGCGGTGGATTCTGCGCGCGAGCCAGCAGACGGCCGCCGGAGGAAGCGGATGTCGGGCGCCGTCACCGATCTCGTGTCGCTGCTGTTGCTGGGCTTCTTCCTCGGCATGCGGCATGCGACCGATGCCGATCACGTCATCGCGATCGCTACGATCGTCAGCCGGCAGCGCACGCTGCGCGGCTCCGTTCTGATCGGCGCCGCCTGGGGCATCGGACATACGCTCACGCTCCTCGCGGTCGGCAGCGCGATCATCCTGTTCGGCGTCGTGATCCCAGCGCGCGTGGGACTGGCCATGGAGCTGGCCGTCGGCATCATGCTGGTCATCCTCGGCCTGTTGACGCTCACCGGGATGGGTCGCGTGCTGCGCGATGCCATTGCGCCCGGGCGCCCTCTGCTGGAGCACGCGCATGGACACGGGCACGACTTCGCGCTCCACGATCACGCCCATGCCCATGGCGACTATGTCCATCGCCATGCCCATGGCCACGAGGCCAAGGACCATGGGCATCCCGCCGATCAGACCCCGCTCGCCCGGCTCGACCGAAGTCTCGGTGCGCTCCCGCTCTATCATTGGCTGCGCCCGCTGGTGGTCGGCATCGTGCACGGGCTCGCCGGATCGGCGGCGGTCGCGCTTCTCGTGCTCGCCGCCGTGCGCGATCCGACCTGGGCGATCGCCTACCTGCTCCTGCTCGGCGCGGGCACTGTCGCCGGCATGATGCTGATCACGGTCGCGCTGGCCGCGCCGTTTGCCTTCAGCTGGTCCAGGCTGCCGCGCTTCAATTGGCAGCTGCGGGTCGCGTCGGGCCTGATCAGCCTCGGCTTTGGCCTGCTCCTGATCTACGAGATCGGGTTCAGCGCCGGCGGGCTGTTCACCGCGGCGCCGAGCTGGCAGCCGCATTGAGGCTGCGCGAATGCCGGCTCATGTCCCGAGGCGGACGTCGGCGCGGCACCCCCTCGGGCGAGCGCGTCTTTTCGTTTGACCTGTTGCCCGCGGGAAGCTTACCAATGATGCGACTGGAGAATCGGCTCAGGGAGGGGAGAATCCAGTCGATCCGGCTACCTCACGTGGGGACGCTGCTGTTGGCAGGCGTGATCGTCATGCTGATGGCGGTGGTCGCCTATGCCTTGCAGCACGAGTTCGGGCGGCAGCCGGCAGCCAACATCGCGACGCCGGCGGCGAGCGCCGTTCCGGTAAGAGCGCTGAGCGCCGACGAGGAGACTTACGCGGCCGCCTTGTGGCCGATCCACCGCGAGGTAAAGGTTGCGGCCTTGGGCATGACGTTCGCGGGCATCGACTACAAGACGAATAGTGAGGATCGGGCCAAGCTCCAAGCCAAGATCGAGCCGATCACCAAGACCTTCAAAGCGGCGATTGCCAGGGCGCAGGCGCTCGAGGTGCCGTCGTCGCTGCGCGACGTGCACGAGCGTTACCTCGGGGCGCTGACGGCGTACGAGACCGCGTCGGAGGAGATGGTCAAGACGGTCCGGGACGGGCAGGACGAGCACCTGATCCAGGCGCAAGGCTTGAGCTTTCGCGCGTCGGAGGACACGCTTAGAGTCGGCGATGTCCTGTGGCCCGGGGAGTACAAGCCACATTGAGACGATAGCGGTGCCGGACGGCGACCGTGTCGGCAGCAGAGGGACCTAACCACGGGGAGAAACAGCCGATGAACAAGCTTCTGGGAGCGTTGGCGGCAGTAGGCCTGATCTCAGCCGTCAATGTCGGGGGTGCGCTCGCTCAGGCCAATTGCTCGGTCTGGCTGGTCGAGAGCAGCCGCTTCATGAACGTGCCGTTCGGCTCCTTCATGCCAGACCGGGTGTTCGTGCCCGGCAGCACCAAGCCGAGCAACAACATCGAAAAGGTCGATCTGCCGGTCAACATCGGCGTGATCAAGTGCGGCGATGACCTGATCCTCTACGATACCGGCTGGAAGCAGCAGGATTATCTCAAGATGACCGGCTCGGACCACTGGCACTCGATCGGTGACCAGCTCAAGGAGCTGGGCTTCAGCGCCGACCAGGTGACCAAGATCGTGGTCGGCCATGGGCATTGGGACCATGCCGGACAGCTCTCGGATCTGCCGAACGCGGTGCTCTATATCCAGCGCGAGGAGCTGAGAGGGATCGAATGGGCGCTCAATTACCCCAATGAGCACATCAGCGCAGTCAATACCGATCCGGGCGGCTGCATGCGCACCCCGGCCTGCGGTTATCCTCCGCTCACCATGGACGAGATCTACGGCAAGGTCCTGTCCGGCAAGGCCGTGATCGTAGACGGCGAGATGGAGATCGCGCCGGGCGTCGTGATCCACCCGGCGTTCCGGGCGCACACCGCGGGCTCCCAGCTGCTCGAGGTGCCGACCAGCATCGGCAAGCTGGTGTTCGGCTCGGACGCCTACTCGTCCTGGGAAGGCATTCGCGACTGGATGATCGCGAACCCGCAGCAGACCGATACGGTCCAGCAGTTCCTGGCCTACGAGCAGTGCTACAAGATCACCGGGGGCTACCAGAACTGCGTCTGCGCCCATGAGCCTCTGTCTTACACGGACAAGTATCCGCTGACTAAGAACTCGTGGACGTCGGCCGGCGGGTCGCGCATGGCGGAGATCGCGCTCGCCTCAGGCGAAAAATCGCGCAAGAAATGAGCCCAATCTGCGGTTGGTGATGCTGCGGGGAGCCGGGCAACCGGCTCCCCGCAGCTCTTTGAGAGCAGAGGAGCCGAGCTCGCGTGCCTCGTTGCATCGTTCCTGCCCTGGCCGGTGCCCTGATGCTGGCGGGCGCCGGCGCGAGCGCGCATGACCCGAGCGCCTATGGCGGGCTGTTCCGCTCGCGCGACCTCGGCGGCACGTGGCTGAACGCGGATGTCGGGCTGTTCCTCAACTCCGCACTCGCCATTGCGGTCGACCCGAGCGACTCCAACCACCTGTTGCTAGGAACTGATCTCGGTCTGATGCGCTCCCGGACAGGCGGGCGCAGCTGGACGCCCGATGCCCCGGGCCAGATCATCGGCGCCGTGTTCGCGCTTGCTTTCGCGCCGGACGGCCAGAGCGCGATCTGCGCCGCCCCGGGCGGCGTGTTCTACTTCCGAGACGGCGCCTGGAACACGGCGGACGCCCCGAGCGACGCTGCTCCGGCGCGGGGCCTGGCGCTCGGCGCCACGTCCGGCCGGGTTTACCTGGTGGGCAGGAATGATCTGTTCACAAGCGACGATGGCGGCAAGAGCTACCAGAGGGTGGCCGATGCGCTCCCAGAGAGCGCTGAGATCACCACGCTCGCGGTGGTGAGCCAGGCGAGCGAACTCGTGCTCGCGGTCATCGACGGCCAGATCATGGCGAGCGAAGACGGCGGCCGACAGTGGCAGCGCCGCGCCCGAGGCCCAGGCGACCTGGCGATCGACACGATCGCGCTCGACCCCGCGTCCCCGCAGCGGGTCTGGGCCGCGGGCGCCGATCGCGTTTACGTCAGCGACGATCTAGGCTTCACCTGGCGCGCGGTCGGGCAGCCGCTGCCGGAGCCCGGCACGCGGGTGCGCGGCGTCGCGGCCGATCCCGCGGCAACGACGCTGGTGGTGACCAGCCACCGCGGCATGTATCGGAGCGAGGATGGCGGGCAGAGCTGGATGCTGAAGGAAAGCAACCTGCCGGTGCACCTGGAGTCCGGCCCCCTGGTCCGCGATCCGAACGACGCCCGGACCCTGTACGCGGTGTATTCGCTGATGCCCTTTGCGGAAGTGTGGCGTACAGCGCTGGAAGGCGGCAACCTCCTGGCCCGGGTCGACCCGGTCAGCCTCGCGGGCGGGCTCGCCTTTCTGCTGCTCATGATCATTGGCGGCGGGCTGCTCGTCCGCTGGCTGGCCAGACCGCGCTCGGCCGGATCGATGCCGGGGGCCTCCCGACCATGACGGCGCTGCGGCGGCCCGGCTGGCTTGCGGCGGCAGTCGTGATCATCGCGGCGCTCGCCGCAGCCGCCGTCTATTTTGGCCTCGGCGGCGGGTCGCATCCGCAGTTCGTCGAGTATCCGATGCGGGAGCCGCAGGACATGCCGATCGGCATCGCGGCCGGCGGCGACGGCACGGTCTGGTTCTCGATTGGCGGCGCCGACGCAATCGGCCGGGTGCGCGACGGGCAGCTCGAGCGGCTGCCGAAGCCGGGTAAAAGCGTCGAGCCGATCGGCATCGGCGTGGGACCTGACGGCAGCGCCTGGTACACCGACATCGCCGCCCAGGTCGTGTCGCGGATGACGCCCTCGGGCGAGGTGTCGAGCTTCCGGCTGAACACGCCGATGGTGCGCCTAGGACGGCTGGCCGTGGCGCCGGATGGCGCGGCCTGGTTTGCCGAATCGAGCAGCCAGAGCATCACCAGGCTCAAGGACGGCGAGCTCAGCCGTCACCAATTTCAAACCCCGCTGGGCGGCCCCTATGGGGTGGCGGTGGCTGCGGACGGAACGGTGTGGGCGACGCTGCAGGCGGGCAATCAGCTGCTCCGGATCCCGCCGGAGGGAGCGATCGAGCCCGTGAACCTGCCCCGACCCGCGGCGGTGCCGACCGACATCGCGATCGCGCCCGACGGCGCGATCTGGTTCATCGAGTTCCGCGCCAACAGCATCGGCCGGCTGAAGGACGGCAAATTCGAGGAGTTTGCGGGGGCGAAGGAGAACGCCGGATTGACGGGGCTCGCGATCGCCGACGACGGCGCGGTCTGGTTCGGCATGCTGCGCGCCGGCAGCCTGGGCCGGCTGCGCGATGGCGAGGTGAAGACGTTCAAGCTGCCGCGCGAAGATGCGCGGCCCTACAGCGTGGCGGTCGATGGCGACGGCAACATCTGGTACGCCGACATCCGCGGCTACGTCGGCATGCTGCCCGCGCGCTACGCCCGGCAGTAGGACCGAACGGGATCAGGCCGACAGCGCCGCGAGCTGGCCCGCGGCCTTGACGGTGAGTACCACCCCCATGCCGAGGATCAGGAGCGTGGTCGCGATTTGCACCCGCACCACCCAGATGCTGCTCAGCCATTCGAGGATCTTTTCGCCCACCTTGGCCGCGATCAGGCCGACCGCCACCAAGGTCGCCGCGAAGCCGAGACTGAACACCACGACCGTCGTCAGCCCGAGCATCACCTGACCGCTCGAAAGCGCGGCCAGCAGAATGGCGAGCGCCGCGGGGTCGGGCAGGATGCCGCCGGCGATGCCGAGCGCCAGCAGCATGGCGAGCTTGGGGCGCCGATCGTCCGTGACCAGGTCAAGGCGGTGCGAGTGGTAGGTGCCCCAGCCGTGGCTGTGCCAGCCCACGTCCTCGCCATGGACGTGAGCGTGGGCATGCCGGTCATGGTCGCCGTGCGCATGGGTCTCGTGATGCTCGTGATCGTGCGCGGGCGTGTGGGGATGTGGGTGATGGTGGTCGTGATCGTGCCCATGACCGCCGGCAGGCGCGTGCGCATGATCATGAACCGTGTGGCCGGCGGGCGCCCGGTAGGCCACAGCCGTGGGCTGGACCGGAAGAGCGGAGGCGTTCGGCTCGCCCATGGCCAACGCGAGCAGGTCGCGCTGCAGCCACAGCATCCACAGCCCGAGCCCGATGACCAGGATGCCCATGGCGAGCGCGAGATAGGCCTCGACCCGCTGGGGCACGAGCCAGCTCGAGCCAAGCGACGCCAGCACGCCGACGAACACGATGCCGCTGACGTGCGAAAGCGTCACGAAAACGCCGAGGATGACGGCGTCGCTCGGCTTGCCGCGGGCGCCGACGATGTACGCCGCCGCGATGGTCTTGCCGTGCCCCGGCGTTGCGGCATGCACCGCGCCCGCCCAGAAGCTCGACAGAATGTAGAAGATCGCCTCCCGCATGGCTGCTCTTTCGATCGGACCGTTGCTGGCGAGCTTAGCGGCTGAACTCGAGTTGCAAAAGCTGCAGTCCCGAGCGGAAAGGCAGGTTTTGACGAGGTGAGCCGCGTGGCCTCGGGTGGGGGGCACCGGGCGGGTCCTGGACGGAAGTCGATTGACCCGGCGGGCAAAAGCAGCGCGCCTGGGGAGGCGCATGTGTGCGCAGCGCCACAGGTGCGTGTAAAAACTTGCGGTAGAGCTATTTCTGGCCGCTGCCCATGTTGAC
The DNA here is from genome assembly GCA_046732855.1 of Pseudomonadota bacterium. Lineage (GTDB taxonomy): Bacteria > Pseudomonadota > Alphaproteobacteria > Geminicoccales > Geminicoccaceae > JBKPNX01. Next base: position 44,584 of record JBKPNX010000005.1, on the reverse strand, counting down.
ATCTACAACCATAGGATTTAAATAGTCGCCAACTTACACGCGAATGACGTTGAGCGGAGCGGAGGTCGCCCAGCAACAAGGGTGACCACTATGTATGCCTTGCTATCCCTGGTCGTCTGCCTCGCGGGTCAGCCCGCGGTCTGCGAGACCGTCACGCCCGATCTCGTCCACCCCGATACCGGGCAGCCGCCGACCTTGTTCGAATGTCTTGGGGTCGGCGGCCAGGACATTGCGCGCAGCTGGCTGGCCGAGCACCCGGGCTATCTCTTGCAGCGGGTCCAGTGCTCGATCGCAAGCGATCCCGATCGCCTGCGCGAGCGGGTCGAGACTCCGCGCGCCTGAGTGGTCCATGACGATTTTTAATCCGGCGCCTTCAGGGCCACCGGACGGTGCATCTTTAATCGCCTCGCGCGATTGCGTCAGTGGCGCGGTGGTGCGCCGCGGCGGCCTGGGGGCTGCACGGCGCCGCCGCCGCTCGCCCTCGCCCGCGCGCGCCGCTCTTAACGGCTGTGACACCCTGGCCTGCTAAGGTCGGTTGATCGGAGGCCCGCGCCCGCCTGACCACCCCGTCGAAACGCGTGGGGTGCGCCGGGCGTTGCGCTCGGCCGCTGCGGTATCGATTTTGGAGAACCGGCCATGACTACTCGTCCAGCCTGCTCAAGACCGCGATCCCGGTCGACCACGGCCCGCCTGCTTCTTGCCGGCAGCGCGGCACTGACCTTAATCGCGATGCCGGCCGGCTTCTCCGTCAACGACGCCCAGCTCGGGCTGGTCTGGCACGCCGCACTGGCCAATGGCGGGGGCCAGGGCAATGGCGGGGGCAATGGTGGCGGGCACGGCGGGGGCAATGGTGGGGGCCACGGCGGCGGTCATGGCCAGGGCTCTGGGCAGGCGAACGGCCACGGCCATGGCGGACCAGGCGGGCCGGGGCCCGACACCAGGACCTACGACAGCATGGACCAGCTCATGGGCGAGGTCGGCAACGGGCACGCGTTCGGTCGCGGCCGCCACGACGCCAGCACCGACGAGGCGAAGGGCCGTTACCGCGACGCGCTGGAGTCTCCGGGCCACACGCGCAAACAGGTGCCGGCGGGCTTCACGAAGCATCATGGCCCCGACCTCGATCGCGGAGCCGCCTATGGCTTGGCGCCGGACGAGACCAAGAAACTGATCGAGCGCGGCTGGAAAGGCCCGAAGACCCAGACCGGCTTCAAGAACCACGGCCAGCGCACCCGCACTATGGTCGAACTGGCCAAGCGGCTCGGCTACAGCCCGCGCGTGGGCGCGATGCAAGCCAATTTCGGCACGCCCTTTGAGAACGGCATCGCGGATTTGCAGGAACAGCTGGCCGCGGCCCAGGCCGCCGGGGATCAGGCCGAGGTCGCGCGTCTCCAGGCGAAGCTCGACGCCGCGATCGCCGCGGCCAAGCCCGGCAAGGGTCCGGACGATTCCTGGGCGACCGCCGATCTGGACGTCAACGACGATCGCACCGTCGACGCGCGCGATCTCGAAGCGCTCGACCATCAGGAGCCGGCACCAAATGAACCCGCGAGCTGATCAAGGAGCCGATCCGATGCGCCGGCTCTTGCCCCTCGCCACGGTCCTGATGCTCGGCGCCTGCGCCGGGCTGAGGGGAAGCGATCCCGGGCTGTACCAGTCGCTTGCGGACAGCGACGTCCAGCTCGCATCCCGCACGATGCAAGGCACGCTCGAGGGCGCGCCGGACGGCTCGACCCGGTCATGGACGAACGAGCGGACGGGGCACCGGGGGTCGCTCACGCCGACCAGGACCTACGTCAGCGACAGCGGCTATTTCTGTCGCGAGTACCGCGAGGAGCTGGTGGTCGGCGAGCGGAGCGGGAGATTCCATCACACCGCCTGCCGTGACGAGAACGCGCGCTGGGTGTGGCTCTGAGGGGTAACGGCGGCGGCCGGCACGCCTGACTGAATGCCAGAGCGCGTCGCCTCGTCGGCACTCAATCTCACATTTGCGCCGAGGACTGACCGGCCCGGCGCAACGGCCGGCGCCTCGATTCTCGGATCGAGAACTTGGGACAGACCCGCTGCCGGGACGTCAATGCCGCCCGACCCCGAGGGCTTGGCAGCGGCGAGCAGACATGTCTCGCCCGAGCTGGTGGCGGAAGCGTGAGCTGCGGGCGATCGGCCAAGCGTCATCTCGCGGCGATCGATCGCTACGTCCAAGCGGGCTGCGGTCATCTGACTCCTGCTGCAGATCGGACCGGACCAGGACGGCTTCTTCGATCTCTTCGAGCACGCGCTCGCGCCCGCCCTGCGCCCAGCTTCGGCCTCTGCGGGCCTTGCTCATCCGGCTGAGCGCCGATAATCGCCAGCGGCCGGAGGATCGGATGACGCGGCGCACGCCAATTCCAAATCTCGTGACGTGCGTCCGTCAGCAACAGAACAGGCTCGCAGCTTCGGGAACCGTGGCAAGCGACCGCCGTTCACCCAGATGACACGCGGACGGCAGCCGGAAGGCGCCGGCCACGTTGGCGAGGGAGGACATGGGGCCATGACCGACACGACGGTCAAGAAGGTGAGCGCCGCCTATTCGCCGACCGGCGACATGGGCCAGAAATACCTGGTTTCGGGCAAGCGGGTGTCGATGCGGCTGTGGGCCGCGGAGCCGGAGGGGGACGCCAAGGCTCCGAGCGTGCGCGACTACGAGACGGTCGGCTATGTGATCAGCGGGCGCGCCGAACTGCAGCTCGAAGGCCAGACCCTGGTGCTCGAGGCCGGAGATTCCTGGCTGGTGCCGCCGGGAGCAGAGCACAGCTACAGGGTCCTCGAGCCCTTCACCGCAATTGAGGCCACGGCGCCGCCGGCCCAGGTGCACGGCCGCGACGAGCCGAGCTGAAGCCGACCTGACACCTCCTGCCCCCGCGATCCTGCGCCGGATGCCGCGCCAGGGGGCGCCAGCCGCGGGTCGGTGCACGGCCGTGACGAGCCGAGCTGAAGCCAACCTGATACCCCACGCACCCGCGCGTCCGCTGATCCGCGCACACCGATCAAGCGCTGCTCCCGGCGAGGACTCTAACGCCGGGGACCCAAGCCTGAGCGGCAATTTCGCCAGTGTCGGCACTCACTGCCGAAAAGCGGCCGCTCGACTTCGTCGTTGGTGCCGAGCTGGCGTGGACCGGCTGCAGATTTGGGGCGAACGCGGCTGAGCGGGGGGAGACGAGGGGATGGGGCCGCCAGCGTGCGGGTGATCGGGTCCGCGCCCTGCCGAGCGCGTGATCGCTATCGCTCCTCGCGATGCGGCACGGTTGCGAGCATGCCGGCCCGTGGTGCCACGGCCCGGTCGGCAGCGGGGGCGGCATCGCGCAACGCGCGAAACGCGGCCTGCAACGTGGTGACGTAGGCGGGCAGCTGATAGAGCGTCTCGTGGCCTGCGCCCGGCACGGTCGCTTCGAACACCAGGTTCTCGAGCCGGTCGGTCAGCGCCTTGGTGCGCCGGGGCTTGACCACCCGGTCCTCGGCGGCCGCGATCACCGCGGCGGGCGTCGCGTTGCCGGTCATGAACGCGGCGCTGGGAAAGCGGTGGCGAAGCAGCAGGCCGACCGGAACCCAGAAGTAGCTCTCCTTGGCGATCGCCTCGACCGAATCGAACGGCGTGATCAGAAGCACGCCGGCAAGCGGCCGCTCCTTGGATAGATACGCCGCGACCGCCGAGCCGAGCGAGATGCCGACCGCGTACACCCGCACCGGACTGATCCGCTCGACGATGGTGTCGTAGATCGCGAGCGCGTCGGCCAGGAGCGCCGCCTCGCTCGGCCGGCCCGTGCTCGGGCCGTAGCCGCGATAGTGGAACACCACGACGTTTAGCTCGGGAAAGTCGCTCGCCAGGTCCTGACCCAGGCCCTCGGCGTCCTGCGCGTTGCCGCCGAAGCCGATCAGCGCGGCAGCATTTGGCCGCGCGCCGGCGAACCACATGCCGTGCAGCGTGGCGCCATCGCCGGTGGGCAGCTCGAGGCGCTCCGGCGCGCGCGGGCCATCCAGGCGCTTACTCGGCAGGTGCATGCCGGGAAAGATCAAGGAAGTCTGCAGCAGGTACAACAGCGCCACGATGCCGGCGTAGACCAGGCCGAGGATCGCGAGCAGGTTGATCATGGCCCAAGCGCCGTTGACGGGGGCGCGGACGCGCGGCGACTCACGCCAGATCCTTGGGCCGCACGAACGCGCGCAGCCGGCCGGCACCGGGCGTCAACTCGTTCCAATGACCGATCTCGAACTCGATCACGGCGAGCGCGGCAGTCGGAAACTTGCCTCGGATGCGCTCGAGCGCCTTCCTCGGTCCGGTGCCGCACAGGCTCAGCGCGAGCTGGCCCAGACCCGGATTGTGCCCGATCAGCATGAGCGTCATGACCTCGTCGGCGGTCCGGCGCACCGTCTCCAGAAGCCGGCTGGGGGCGCCCGGATAGATGGCGCGCAGCGTCTTGCAGGCCAACGTGCCGCCAAGCACCGGCGCCATCAGCTGCCAGGTCTCGCGCACCCGCGTTGCGGGCGAGCATAGCACCAGGTCCGGCTGCCACCTGCTCTGCTCGATGTATCGCGCGATCAGCGGTGCGGTCTCCTGCCCGCGCGGCGCGAGCGGGCGGTCGAGATCGTCGAGCTCGGACCGCTCCCAGCTCGACTTGGCGTGCCGCATCAGCAGCAAGGTGCGCATCGGTTTGCCGAGCCAACCGGCCCCGGCCCCTATCGCGGCCGGTCGCGCCGGCAATCGGCGGGTAGGCCGCGCGCCGTCATCCGCCGCGCGCCGCGACGCGAGCGGGCTCCTGGTGCTGGTACATGCTGTCGAACAGCTCCTTGTGGCGCCGATAGATCAGCGGCCGCCTCAACTTCAGCGTCGGGGTCATGGTCCCATTCTCGACCGTGAAAGCTTCCGCCATCAATCGGAAATGGCGCACCCGCTCAATCACGGTCAGACTCTCGTTGGCGCGCGCAACCGCGTCGTCGATCGCCCGCTCGAACTCCTGGTGCAGCACCAGCGTGTCGAGATCGGGCGGCAACTTGTGCTGCCGCGCGTAGGCCTTGGCGAACTCGGCATTGGGAACGATCAGCGCCACGAGATGCGGCTGGCCGTCGCCGTACACGATCACCTGGCCGATTTCCGGCTGCAGCGCCAGGATCCCCTCGACCCGCTGCGGCGCGATGTTGTCGCCGCCCGAGTTGACGATAATGTCCTTCTTGCGGTCGGTGATCTGGAGGAAGCCGTCCCGATCGATCACGCCGACGTCGCCGGTGTGCAGCCAGCCATCGCGCAACACCTGGGCGGTCCCGCTCTCGTCGCGCCAATAGCCGCGCATGACCGACGAGCCGCGCGCCAGGATCTCGCCGTCGGCGGCGATTTTGACCTCCATGCCCGGGATCGGGCGCCCCACGGTGTGCAGCTTGGTCTGGCCCGGACCGTTGACGCTGATCACCGGAGCGCACTCGGTCAGGCCGTAGCCCTGAAACAGCTGCACGCCAAGCGCTGTGAAGAACAGAGCCACGTCGTAATTCAAGGGCGCGCCGCCGGATACCAGCGCCTTGATCCGGCCGCCAAAGCGCGCCCGCACGGCATCGCGCACCAGCTTGTCGAGCAGGCGATCGAGCATTCTTTCGGCCAGGCTCATCGCTTCGGGGCGTTCGTAGGCCTTGCTGCCCAGAGCGACCGTCTTGGCAAACAGCTTCGCTTTGAGGCCGGATTGACGCGCGGTCATCCTGAGGATGCGCTGGCGCATCACCTCGTACAGCCGGGGTACGCACGCAACGATCGTCGGGCGCACTTCGACGAAGTTGCTGGCCAGCGCTTCCAGACCGTCGGCGTAGTAGATCTGCGCTCCCACCGCCATGGGCAGGAACTGCCCCGCGGTGTGTTCGTAGGCGTGCGACAGCGGGAGGAACGACAGGAACACCTCGCCGTCGCCGAGGCCGAGCGTCTCGAGCACGGCGTGAGCGCCGGCGACGTTGGCCAGAATGTTGCCGTGGGTCAGCATGACCCCCTTGGGATTGCCGCCGGTGCCCGAGGTATAGATGAAGCAGGCGAGGTCGTCGCGTGTCAGCGTGGTCGCCGGGTCGAGGTCCGGCGCGGCGGTCTGCTCGCCCAGAGCCAGGGCCTCAGTCCACGGCAGAACCGGTACGCTCAGCTGTTCGGCCTCGGCCAATGGCTCCATACTGAGCACGAACTTGAGCATCGGCGCGCGGGCGACCGCAGGCAACAGGCGCGCCGCCAGCCGGTCATTCGAGACGAACGCCGCGACGGCCCCGCTGTGGTTCAGCAGGTATGCGTTGTTCTCGATCGTATTGGTGGTATAGGCCGGCACGGTGATGCCGCCGGCCGCCATGATCGCAAGGTCGGCGATCGCCCATTCGGGCCGGTTCTCGGCGACCAGGAGCACGCGATCGCCCGACGCCACGCCTCTGGCGCGGAGCGCGCGCGCCAGAAGCCGGACCTCGTCCGCCACCCGCTGCCAGGACCAGGGGCGATACGCGTCCTCGCGCTTGGCCCAAAGGCACGGCGCGCTGCCTCGCCGGCTGGCCGTGCGACCGAACAGCTCGAGCAGACTGGATCCGAAGTCGGGTGGGGGCATCCGATTTCCCCGCGCATGTCGTTACGGTCGAGCCCGTGCGGTGCCGCGCGGCGGAGCCGGGCGCAGACGGCCCTCCTTCCTGTCCGGCCGGACTGTTACCCGGATTCGCCTGGATTGGCCAGTACCGCCTGCTATATCTGCTTCGGGCCATCACGGGAGTGCGGGCATGGCGCACAGACGCCAGCAGGTTGAGCGCATGAGTACGGAGCTCGTCGAGCAGCCGCTGCCCACGTGGGATCTTCGCGATCTCTACGTTGCGCCGGATTCGCCGGAGATCGAGGCCGATCTCAAACGAGCCGGCGCGGTGGCGACCGCGCTCGCCGATGAGTTCAAAGGTCGGCTCGGCGAACTCGACGGCGATGCTCTGGGCGAGCTGATCGCGCGCTACGAGCAGCTGGAGGAGTGGCTCGGCCGGGCCATGAGCTACGCTCAGCTCCTGCACGCCGCCAACACCGAGGATCCGGAGATCGGCCGCTTCTTCCAGACCGTCCAGGAGCGGGTCACCGACATCGGCACGCACGTGCTGTTCGTCACGCTCGAACTCAATCGCATCGAGGAGGAGGCGCTCGAAGCCAAGCTCGCGGCCTCGGCCAAGCTCGCCCACTACCGGCCGTGGATCCGCGACGTGCGCGCCTTCCGTCCGCACCAGCTCGACGATGAGATCGAGCGGGTGCTGCACGAGAAGTCCGTGACCGGGCGGCGCGCGTGGACCCGGCTGTTCGACGAGACCGTGGCGGCGCTGCGCTTTCCTTACGACAGCCGCCAGCTGACCAGCGCCGAGATCTTCGATCTGCTGCAGGACAAGGAGCGCGCCAAGCGCGAGCGGGCGGCGCGCACCATTGCCGAGGTGCTGGGGCGCAACGTCAGGCTGTTCGCGCTGATCACCAACACGCTGGCCAAGGACAAGCAGCTGGAGGACGGCTGGCGCAAGTTTGCGCGCCCGATCTCCAGCCGCAATCTCGCCAATCAGGTCGAGGACGACGTCGTCGATGCGCTGATCACGGCGGTCAAAGCGGCGTACCCGCGGCTATCGCATCGCTACTACGCGCTCAAGGCGCGCTGGCTCGGTCTGGCGCGCATGGAGTACTGGGATCGCAACGCGCCGCTGCCGGAGGACAGCGACAAGCGGGTGCCCTGGTCCGACGCCAAGGTGATCGTGCTCGATGCGTATCGCCGCTTCTCGCCGCAGCTCGCCGAGATCGTCGACCGCTTCTTCGCGCGCGGCTGGATCGACGCCGCGCTGCGGCCCGGCAAGGATGCAGGAGCGTTCTGCCACCCGACGGTGCCGAGCGTGCATCCCTACGTGCTGATGAACTATCAGGGACGGCCGCGCGACGTGATGACGCTCGCCCACGAACTCGGCCACGGCGTGCACCAGACGCTCGCGGCGCAGCAGGGGCCGCTGATGGCGGGCACGCCGCTGACGCTGGCGGAGACCGCCTCTGTGTTCGGCGAGCAGCTCACTTTTCGCGCGCTGCTCGAGGCCGAGACCGATCCGGTGCAGCGGCGCGTCATGCTGGCCGGCAAGATCGAGGACGGGCTCAACACCGTGGTCCGGCAGATCGCCTTCGTCGATTTCGAGCAGCGGGTGCACGCGGCTCGGCGCGAGGCCGAGATGACCGCCGACGAGCTGAGCGAGCTGTGGCTGCAGGTGCAGACCGAGAGCCTTGGTCCGGCTTTCCACTTCGAGGATTCCTACCGGGTCTACTGGAGCTACATCCCGCATTTCATCCACGTGCCGTTCTATGTCTACGCGTACGCATTCGGCGATTGCTTGGTGAACTCGCTCTACGCGGTGTATCAGGCGCACCCGGATGGGTTCGAGTCGCGCTATCTCGAGTTGTTGCGGGCCGGCGGCACGCTGCGCCACCGGGAGCTGGTGGCACCGTTCGGCCTCGACGCCACGGACCCCGAGTTCTGGGCCAAGGGTCTCGCGGTCGTCGAGAACATGATCGATCAGCTGGCCGACGAGCTGGCCGCCTGACCATGGCCGAGGGTTCCGCAAGTCGCCCGGAGAATACGCTCTCCGGCCGGGTGTGGCGCTATGCCAGAGTGTCCGGGACCGTGGGCGGGCTCGCCGCGCGCGTGGCCGGCCAGCGTTTCCTTGGCATCGAGATCGACCGGCCGCAGCACGCCGAGGAGCTGCGCGCCGCGCTCGGGGGGCTGAAGGGCCCGCTGATGAAGGTCGCCCAGCTGCTCGCGACCATCCCCGAAGCTCTGCCCAAGGAGTACGCCGCCGAGCTCGCCCAGCTGCAGTCCGCGGCGCCGCCGATGGGCGGACCGTTCGTGCGTCGCCGCATGGCGGCCGAGCTCGGGCCCGACTGGCGCTCCCGGTTCAAGGAATTCGCATTCGAAGCCGCGGCCGCGGCCTCGCTCGGCCAAGTTCATCGCGCGCTCGCCCACGACGGCCGGGAGCTGGCGTGCAAGCTGCAATATCCGGGCATCGAGAGCGCGGTCGAGGCCGACCTCTCCCAGCTGAAGCTGATCTTCAGCCTCTATCGCCGCTACGACCGCACGATCAATCCCGAGCGCATCTACGAGGAGCTGGCCGAGCGCCTGCGCGAGGAGCTCGATTACGGGCGCGAGGCCAGGCACATGGGCCTTTACGCCGGCATGTTGCACGACGAAGCCGACGTGCACGTGCCCGAGGTGCTGCGCGAGCTCTCGACCACGCGCCTCTTGACCATGAGCTGGCTGCACGGGCGCCCGCTGCTCGAGTTCAAAGACGCAACGCTCGAGGTCCGTAACCGCATCGCCTACAACATGTTCCGCGCCTGGTACGTGCCGTTCTACGATTACGCCGTGATCCACGGCGATCCGCACCTTGGCAACTACACTGCCCGGCCCGACCTCGGCATCAACCTGCTCGACTTCGGCTGCATCCGCGTGTTCCGGCCGAACCTCGTACAGGGCGTGATTGACCTGTACCGGGCGCTCGAGACCGGTGACCAGGATTTGGCGGTGCACGCCTACGAGACCTGGGGGTTCGAGGATCTGCGCAAGGAGGTGATCGAGACGCTCAATCTCTGGGCGGCGTTCATCTACGCGCCGCTGCTCGAGGACCGGCCGCGCCTGATCGAGGAAACCAACTCGGGCAGTCAGGGCCGCTACGTCGTGTTCAACGTGCAGCGGAGGCTGCGCGAGATCGGGGGGGTGACGCCGCCGCGCGAGTTCGTGCTGATGGATCGCGCCGCGATCGGCCTCGGCTCGGTATTCATGCACCTTCAGGCCGAGATCAACTGGCATCAGCTGTTCATGGAGCTGATCTCGGACTTCGATCTCGACACGCTCACGCGCCGCCAGACCGCGGCGCTCCAGGCCCAAGGCCTGCCGCTGCCGAGCTAAGGCTCCGGCTCAACGCCCCCGGCGGCACGCCGAGCGACGGGCCGCTCACTTGGTCAGGTAGGTCGTCTCGAGCGCCTGCGCGTCGCCCCAGGCCTTGTGCACCTTGCGAAACGCGAGATAGCTGTCAGCGACCTTCTTGAACAGCGGGTCGGCCGCCGACTGCTCCGCCAGCACCTCGTCCCAGGCCTGCTCGAACGCGGCCAGTTCCGCGTCGGTCCAGCGCACGTTCTGAACGCCGTACTCCGCGAGCATCTTGTTCATCGCGGGCGGGTTCATCGCCTCGGACTCGGCGTAGGTGACATGAATGTTCCAGCCGCAGGCGGCCTCCAGCATCGCCTTGTACGTCTCGGGCAGCGCCTCGAACGCCGCCTTGTTCATCAGGAGCTCGCCGATCGATGTCGGCTGGTGCCAGCCGGGGTAATAATTGTACTTGGCGATCTGGTAGAAGCCGAGCTCGATGTCCATGTCCGGCATTGCGAACTCGGTCGCGTCGATCACCCCGCGCTCGAGTGCCGGATAAATGTCGGGCGGCGCCAGCAGCTGGGTCGACACGCCGAGCTTCTGCATGACCTGCGCGCCGAGCCCGAGGAAGCGCATCTTCAGCCCTTTGAGATCGTCAAGCGATCCGACCTTTTCTCTGAACCAGCCGGAGGTCTCGGGACCGGTCGCGCCGCAATCGATTTTGGTCAGACCATGCCGGTCATAGATCTCCTTCTGCAGCTCGTTGCCGCCGCCATAGATCTTCCAGGCGAAGAACTCGCCGTACTGCGGCCCGAACGGCACCGTCGTGAAGAACGCGAGCGCGGGGTATTTGCCGGTGTGGAAGGCCGCGGGACTGTAGCAGGACTCGACCGAGCCCTTAGATGCCGCATCGAAGCACTCGAGCGGAGGCACCAGCGCGCCCGGCTCATAGAACTTGAGCCTGAAGTTGCCGCCCGAGAGGCGATCGACCATCGCTTCCAGGCGCTTGGCGGCGACGCCGGTGTGCGGCAGGTTGCCGGGAAAGGCGCTCTGCATCTTCCACCGCACGCGCTCCTGCGCATCGGCCGTGGTAGCGAGTGTCATCGCGGCCGCCACAGCCACGCCAGCGGCGACGATAACAGTGTCGAGTCTCCAGATCATCTTGCTGCCTCCTTGGTTTGGTTAATACATCGCGCAACGCTACGTCAGCTCGTCGAGCAGCTCCTTGGCTTCCTTCAGATCGGCGGTATCGAAACCCTCGGTGAACCAGCCGTACACTGGTGCCAGGAGATCGTGCGCCTTCTGCCACTCGCTCTGGTCGCGCCACAGTCGGGCGAGGCTGGTAGCGGCGCGGAGCTCGAGCGACTTCGCGCTCTGCTCCTTCGCCACCTCGACAGCTCGCCGAAAGCAGGCGTTAGCCTCGGCACGATCGCACACGGGGGGAGACGACAGCACTTGTCCCATGAGCCGGTGCAGCTCCGCTTCGTATAACCGTTCGCCAGTGTTTTTCACCTGATCGAGGCCTTGCGCTAGCGAGCACAATGCATCTTGGAGCCGACCTGCATTCTGGTGCGCTCTTGCCCGGAGGCCGAGGAAAAGAGGTACCCGGCTTTGAGCCCCGGTGGCTCGACGCGCCGCGAACCCACGGTCATAGGCCTCCAGCCCGTCTTGTATTTCGCCAAGCTGGGCGAGCGCGGAACCATAGAAGATATTGCCTGCCGCTAAATAGTAGGGGAAACCATGCTCGGTACCGAGAGAAACGAGGGCTTGCCCGTGAATGCGCAGGGAGCTCCAATCGTGAGCGTAACAATCTAGTTCGCAAGAGTGGCTGAACACTAGGCCGAGCGAATGGGAGTGACTTAGTTTTAGAGTATATTCGAGGGCTTCGCGGCGTTCTAATTCAGCTTGGTCCGGATAGCCGAGCAAGAAAAGAATAGTTGCCCGAAAAGACAGCGCCATCGCTCGATGATCGACCGCATAAAGAGAGGGAGGAGGGCGTTGGGACAAGTCATCGTACAGCGACAGCACTTGATTCAAGTGTGTGCGCGCCGCATTAAACTCGCCAAGATGATACAAGGCGGCGCTCAGCGCACGATGGCTCGCGATCCGGAGTGCATCGTCGTGCTGCCGCTGGGCCAGCAGCAGCATCTCCTCGGCAACCTCGCGCCCTGTCCCCGGTGCGCCGCGATTGATATGGAACACCGTCAGGCCCCACAGAACCGGGAACCGCTCCTTGGTCTCACCGAGCAGATCGCATAGCTCGCGCGCACGCGTGTAGGCTCTACCGGTTTCCGGGGCTGCCCAGCCCTTTGCGCCAAGCATGGCTCGACCAAGCGCGGTCTGTAGCTCAAGCTCCCGAGCACGAGGGTTGGCGCCCTCCGGTAAGTCTTTGACCAGTACCAGCCCATTGTGCAATTGAGCCGCTGCTTCCGCCACGGCCGAGCGCGCAAGGGCCTGCTCTCCCGCGCGACACCAGTAGCCCACAGCCGTCTCGGCCAAGCCTGCTTGCGCGCAGTGGTAGGCGAGCAGTTCCGGCTGAGTTTCGGCGGTTTCGGGGAACTGCGTCTCCAGCACCTCGGCGATGCGACCATGGAGTTGTTGCCGGCGGGATTTGAGCAGGGTGCCGTAGGCGGCGTCCTGGACCAAGGCGTGCTTGAAGCTGTAGGTCGTCTCAGGCGACGCGCTGCTGCGGAAGACCAGCTCAGCGGCAACCAGCTGGTCGAGGGCGGATAGGAGCTCCGGCTCGGGCCGGTCGGCGACCGCGGCGAGCAGGGCATGCGGGAACTCGCGCCCAAGCGCGGCACCGATCTGCGCGATCTCTTTGACCGGCGCGAGGCGGTCGAGACGCGCCAGTAGAGAGTCATGGAGCGTCGAAGGGATGGCGAGCGGCGGGACGGGACCGGACAGCTCGTAGTGGTCGCCCGCGTCCCGAAGCAGCCCCGATTCCAGGACCGTTTTGGTCAGCTCCTCGACGAACAACGGTACGCCGTCGGTCTTGGCCACGATCTGCGCCGCCACCTCGGCAGGCAGCGTCTTGTTGCGGACCACCCGCTCGACCATGGCCGCGCCCTCGCGCCGGCCGAGCCGTGTCAACGCCAGCGCGCTGACGTGAGGCTGCCCCGTCCAGGCCGGCTGAAATTGAGGTCGCATCGTGACCAACAGCAGTATCGGCAGCCGTGGCATGCGCTCGATGGTCATACCGAGCAGTTCCTGCGTGGTCGGGTCTAGCCAGTGCGCGTCCTCGTAGGCGAGCAGTACGGGCGCTTCCGCCACGAGCCCATCGAGTTGCTCGACCAATGCCTCCAGCGTCAGCTGCTTCTGGCGCTGCGGGGTCAGCTCGGGAAGCTCGTAGACTTCGCCGAGCGGGACGCCGAGCAGTGCCGCGATCAGCGGCACGGCCTGATCGAGCCGGTCGGTGCCGCGCGCCAGCAGCGCCTCCAGCTTGGCAAGTTTCGCTTCCGACGGATCGTCGCGCTCGAACTGGGCGGCCCGCTCCAGCTGTGCGATCACCGGATGCAGCGGGCTCGTCGTATGATGGGGCGAGCACTGGTAGAGCAGGCGGACGTGGGGCCCGCCCCTCACCCGCTCACGCACCTCGTGCACGAGGCGCGATTTGCCAATGCCGGGCTCGCCTGACAGCAGCACTACCTGGCCCTCGCCGCCCTGCGCCTGGCGCCAGCGGCGCAGCAGGAGGGCAAGCTCCTCGTCACGGCCGACCAGCGGCGTGAGTCGCGCGCTCTGGCGCGCCTCGAAGCGCCCTTCAGCCTGGCCCTCGCCTGCGACCCGCCATGCCGCCAGTGGTTCCGCGAAGCCCTTGAGGCGCTGGGGGCCGAAATCGTCGAGCTCGAACAGGCCGCCAACCAGTCGCCGGGTCGCCTGGCTGATCATCACCGATCCCGGCGCCGCCAGCGCCTGGAGCCGGGCGGCCAAGTTCGGCATCTCTCCGACCACCGCCTCTTCGCGCGCGGCTCCCTCGCCCACGAGGTCGCCGACCACGGCGATGCCGGTGGCGATGCCCGCCCGCGCCTGGAGCCGCACCTCGGGATGGGCATCGAGGCGGGCGACCGTCTCAACCAGCTGGAGGGCGGCCCGCACCGCCCGCTCGGCGTCGTCCTCGTGCGCGCTGGGCCAGCCGAAATAGGCGAGCACGCCATCGCCCAGATACTTCGCCACGTGGCCGTCGAACCGTTGAATCACCGAAGCGCTGGCACGGTGGTAGGTCCGCATCACCGCGCGCAGGTCCTCGGGGTCGAGACGCGCCGCGAGCTCGGTTGAGCCCACCAGATCGCAGAATAGTACGGTCAGCTGGCGACGCTCGGCGGCGCGTGGTGCCCCCTCGGCGTCGCGTTGCGCCTCGCTGTCCGGCCGAGCGAGGTCGGCGATCGCGCGCAGGAGCTTCTTGCGGTGTCCGAGCGAGACCCCGAGCTTCTCCAGGTCCTGATCGGTCAGGTCCGGCAGGATCTCGCGGTCAATGTCGTGCTCGGCAAAGACCGCCCGGTAGCGGCTGAGCCCCAGCCGTTCGAGCCACTCGTCGACGTCGCCCATGGGCGAGCGCCCCCCGCAAGCGTTCCTGGCGATGGAGGACTTGCCGCTGCAAAGGTATCTCCGGGCACGTCCGCAACTCAAGCGCTGAGATCGGTGCCCCCGAGCTCAGTTCTGTAGTTGCGATCAGCGACGCACCGGCGCGCGATCCATGGGCAGGCGCTTTCGCCGGCGGTCCCGCCGCGGAAAATCAGCCCTGGCCGAGGGCGGCGAGGATCAGCAGCGCCACGATGTTGATAATCTTGATCATCGGGTTGATCGCCGGCCCTGCGGTATCCTTGTAGGGATCGCCCACGGTATCGCCGGTCACCGCGGCCTTGTGCGCGTCCGAGCCCTTGCCGCCCAGGTGGCCGTCCTCGATGTACTTCTTGCCGTTGTCCCAGGCGCCGCCGCCCGAGGTCATACTGATCGCGACGAAAATGCCGGTCACGATCGTGCCGAGCAACATTGCCCCAAGGGAGGCAAACGCCGCTGCCTGGCCTGCGATCAGGCTGATCACGGCGTAGACCACGATCGGCGCCAGCACCGGCAGCAGGGACGGCAGGATCATCTCCTTGATCGCCGCCTTGGTCAGCATGTCGACCGCGCGCGAGTACTCGGGCTTGCCCGTACCCTCCATGATCCCCGGGATGTCCCGGAACTGGCGGCGCACCTCGAGCACGATCGCGCTGGCCGAGCGGCCGACTGCCTGCATCGCAAGCGAAGCGAACAGGTAGGGCAGGAGGCCGCCGATGAACAGGCCGATCAGGACGAACGGGTCGGACAGCGTGAAGCGCACCTGCAGCTCCGGGAAATAGTAGCGCAGGTCCTCCGTGTACGCGGCAAACAGCACCAGCGCGGCGAGCGCGGCGGAGCCGATCGCATAGCCTTTGGTCACCGCCTTGGTGGTGTTGCCGACCGCATCCAACGCATCGGTGGTGTCGCGCACCTCGGCCGGCAGGTCGCCCATCTCGGCGATGCCACCGGCGTTGTCGGTGACCGGGCCGTAGGCATCGAGCGACACGACCAGCCCGGTCAGCGCCAGCATCGTCGTCGCGGCGACCCCGATGCCGTACAGGCCGGCCGACAGATACGCGAGCAGAATGCCGGCGCAGATCACCACCACCGGCAGGGCGGTCGCCTCCATGGACACCGCGAGGCCCTGAATGATGTTGGTGGCATGGCCGGTCGTTGAGGCCTGCGCGATCTTCTGCACCGGCCGGTGATTGGTGCCGGTGTAGTAGTCCGTGATCCACATCAGGCAGCCGGTGACCAAAAGGCCAACCAGCGTGCAGCCGTACACGCCCCAGCCGGTGAAGCTTGCGCCCCCGCCCTGGTACATCGTGTTCGCGCCGAGGAACAGGAGCGTGATCGGCAGCAGCACCACGGCCGAGACGACCGCGGCGCCGAGGAAGCCCTTGTACAGCGCCGCCATGATGTTGCGGCTCGGCCCGAGCTTGACCAGGTAGGTGCCCAGCACCGAGCCGAGCAGGCAGACCCCGCCGACGACGAGCGGAAAGAGCATGAGGGTGGCCTGGACGCTCGCGGTGAAGAAGATCGCGCCGAGCAGCATGGTCGCGACCACGGTCACCACGTACGTCTCGAACAGGTCGGCCGCCATGCCGGCGCAGTCGCCGACGTTGTCGCCTACGTTGTCGGCGATCACCGCGGGGTTGCGCGGGTCGTCTTCGGGGATCCCGGCCTCGATCTTGCCGACCAGATCGGCGCCGACGTCCGCGCCTTTAGTGAAGATCCCGCCGCCGAGGCGGGCGAAGATCGAGATCAGGGATGCGCCGAACGACAGGCCGACCAGCCCTTCCAGCACCGAGCGCGTGTCCAGCCCGAACAGCAGCAGGACGGCGTAGTAGACCGACACGCCGAGCAGGCCGAGCGCCACCACCAGGAGCCCGGTGATCGCGCCGGCGCGGAAAGCCACGTCGAGCGCGCGGTCGAGCCCGCGGCGGGCGGCCTCGGCGGTGCGCACATTCGCCTGCACCGACACGGTCATGCCGATGTAGCCGGCCGAGCCCGAAAGCACCGCGCCGAGCATAAAGCCGAACGCGACGTGGAAGCCGAGGAACAGCCAGAGCACGAGAAACACCACCGCGCCGACCGCGGCGATGGTCATGTACTGCCGGTTCAGGTAGGCCATGGCGCCTTCCTGAATGGCGCCGGCGATCTCCTGCATGCGCGCCGAGCCGGCCGCCTCGGCCAGGACCAGGCGGCGCGTGGTCAGCCCGTACGCGAGGCCCACGGCCGCGCATGCGACCACCAGAATGTAGAGAAGCCAATCGATTCCGGACATGCGTCCTCCCCCGGCGCCACTCGCTCCGGCGCAGGGCGCCGGACAAGCCGGCGCAACCTAAAAGAACGCCGCCCACGTGACAAGCCAACGGGGCAACCAAACGGGAGGACGGGTCTGGACTGTCGCGCATCACTCATGAAACAGGGGCGGCGCCCATCGGCAGCCGGCGAGAAGCGGAGGATACGCTCTGAAAATTCGACCGTGATCACGACCGATCACGAGCCACCGTCCTTCGAGGCAATACCGCGCAAAATCTTAGCGTACGTTCCTGTCAATGCTCTTCATCTCGTCGTTTACGAGATGATCAACCTGTTGTGTCGGGTATCGCACCGACGAGGACCCTCGATCCTTCTTTGGTTCTCTCAACTGTGAGCGGAGGCAACGCCTTACGCAAACCAGTTGATAAACTCTGGTTGTAATGCGCCTTGGGTGCCCGAGATCGGCCGGCAAATCCAACGGCACGTCGGATCTGTCGTAACCCCGACCGGGCCGTGAGCGGAATGGAGGGGACCATACGGGCATTCCCCAAAATCCTGCTGACTGGACCGCCCCTCCCGCTCCAGCCTTCCGGCGGCCCGTGAATTCGGGGTCAGCAGTGATATTGCGCTGATCGATCCGGCAGGCAGGAAGGATACCTCGCATGCGCATGATCTTAGTACTCGTAGTCTGCGGGATCATTTTTCTGGTTCAGCCAGCAGCCGCAGCCTCCGGGCCTGAGGTCTGGTTTGCCGCGAATCCCGCTTCGTTCCAGTTTTCGAGCCCCTGTGCGCCCGACGGAGTTCTGCTCGAATTCCTGCGCGACGCGGGCGCGATGAATCTGTGCTCGGGCTTTATGACCTGGGCGCATACGGGGTGGTCGCCGGTGCTGAACTTTGACTTGGGATACCCTGTTCTGGGCGCAGGAATTGCGTGCACCCGCTCGACCGATCTCCAGACCTCGCCCGGCCAGGATGACACGGTCGTTCCGGAAAGGGTTGCGCTGCCTACCACGGTGATCGTGGCGGATGATTTCGGTCTCGATGCTCCGACGACCGCCGGCATTCTTCAGGCGTTCGAACAGGGCCTGATCAGCGCCACGAGTCTTCTAGCCAACATGCCCGGTTTCGACGAGGCAGTTGCGGCTGCCCACGATCGGCGGCTGCACGGCGCGGTCGGCGTCCATCTGAATCTCACGGAAGGCAGGTCGCTGAGCGAACCGATCCGACGCTGCCCCCGTCTCGCGCACCGCGACGGCACCTTCTGCTGGACCCATCACTTCGTGCGCAACCTCGAGCGCGATGAGATGGATGCGGTCGGCAACGAGTGGCGCGCGCAGATCGAGCGCATCATGGAGGCTGGCATTCGGCCGACGCACTTGGACTCCCACCACCACACGCACACCTCGTGGCCGCTGGGCACCATTGCGATGGCCGTGGCGCAAGAGTTGCAGATTCCTACGATCCGCCTGTCCCGCACCTTCAGCTCGCGAACACCCAAACCCCACATCAAGCTCTACAAGTTTCTCTACAACGAGCGGCTGCGCCGGCGGGGGTTCTCGGTGATGGCTCATTTCGGCGATGTCCGGGATGTTCCCGCCGCCCTGCCATTCGCCCGAGGCCCGATCGAGGTGATGACGCACCCGCGCCTCGCCGCGAACGGCGACCTCATCAACCACACCGGTGGTGGCCTCCTGGCGCCATACGTGGATCAGTCGGGCCTGCGCGGGGCGGGACTGAGCTATGGCGCTCTCCTTCAAGTGACCTGATCGCGGCGGGAGCCGTGATCGGCGAGAGGTCAATGAAGTCTGCGCGGGCCCCGGACAGACGTGGCACGGACGGTCGATACGACGCGAGGACGTCACTGCGGTTACCCATCCGGCCAGGCGCTGGGTAGGCTTGTCCCGATCCTTGCGAGCTGCGCACTGAGAGCATCCCAGCATTGGTCAGTCACCTCGGCCAGTTCACCTCTCCAGCCGGCGCTCCAGCTGCTCCTTGAGCGCGACCGCATTGTTGTGCTCGGTGTCCTTGGCGCCAAAGACCAGGGTGACGCGGCCCGTTCTGGCTCTCGCCGCTAGCTGCTGGAGCGCATCCGATTGCTGCTCGAGTTCGCCGGCGTAACGCTTCTTGAACTCGACCCACTTGGCCGGATCGTGATGGAACCATTTTCGCAGGCCGGTGCTCGGCGCCAGCTCCTTGAGCCAAGCGTCGATCTGGAGAGCTTCCTTGGCGATGCCCCGCGGCCAGACCCGATCGACCAGCACGCGGTAGCCGTCGGTCTCGGCCGCTGGATCGTAGGCGCGCTTCAGTTGGATCGACACCGACGTCGCCTCGCCCGCTCCAGCCCCAAGCCGCAGTCTCTGGTGGCCAAGAGGGGATTGCAAGAACCTCCAGCGCGTTCGCGGCGACCAAGTTCGGATCCCGCGTCCACCCCTTCATCGCAGAGGGTCGCTGGCTCGCTTGACCGGGGCTGGCCGCGGTGCCACCGTGACTGTTCGCGAGGCAAACAAACGGGATCGGGGAGCATAAACATGGGGACGGAGGCGATCGGTCCGACCATTGCTGGTCCGCAGCGGCGGACGACGATACGGTTGGTCCGGAACCGCTCGAGATCGCTGGCCGGCGCAGCCCTGATTGCTGCTATGGCGGTCTGCTCGGTGGCGATTCCCGCGATGGCGCAGCAGCGCGGCGGTACCCTGATCGCTGCATTCTCGGCTGATCCCGCCGGTTTCGATCCGGTGCGGGGGCCGAGCGGCATGTCCCACGTCGTGATCGAGCAGGTGTACTCGACCTTGATGCTGCTGGATCCCGACGCTAATCCGGTCCCCGGCCTTGCCGAGTCCTATGAAATGTCTTCTGACGGCAAGGAGTACACCTTCAAGCTGCGGGACGGCGTCACCTTCCACAACGGTGACCCGCTCACGGCGGAGGACGTCAAGTTCAGCTTCGACCGGCTGCGCGCGCCGGACTCCGGCTACTCCTACGGCTCGCAGGTCGAGACCATCGACGAGGTGGAGGTCGTCGATCCCCTGACGGTCAGGTTCAAGCTGCGCCAGGTCACCGGGCCGTTCCTGATCTACATGGCCTTCCCCGGCTCTTCGATCGTGCCGAAGAAGCTGGTCGAGTCGGGGCATGACCTGAACGCTCAGCCGATCGGCAGCGGGCCGTTCAAGTTCGTGAGCTACCAGCCCCGCAGCGCCATCAAGTTCGAGCGCAACCCAAACTACTACGAGGAGGGCAAGCCTTACTTCGACGCCATGGAATACCGCATCATCTCCGACATCACGGCGCTGACCAACGCCGTCATGTCCGGCGTGGTCAACTTTTCCAACGAGATCCCACCCAAGGACTGGGCGACCATCCAAAGCAATCCGGATCTGGTCGGCAAGACCATCGAAGGATCCCGTTACTATTGGCTCCTGCCCAACAACACGAAACCGCCGCTCGACAACCCGAAGGTCCGCCAGGCGGTAGCCCATGCGATCGATCGCCAGGCGCTGGTCACCGGCGCGTTCTTCGGCCAGGCGACGCCGATTCTCGGCGGCGTCATTCCGCAATGGAACTGGGGGTACGCCGACCTCGACTACTTCTCGCCCCGCGGCGACCCCGCCAAAGCCAAGCAACTCCTGGCCGAGGCCGGCCTTCCTGACGGGTTCGAGACCTCGATGACCATCGCCTCGTCGTTTCCGGCGATGGTCGCCATGGCGCCGATCATCCAGGCCAACCTCCAGGCGGCCGGGATCAAGACCACGATCGGTACCATGGAGATCCCGCGCTATTGGGACGAGGTCTGGAGCACCAGCAACTTCGACATCACCACGATGTACTGGCTGAGCCCGCTTGCCGATCCGGACGACTTCGTGACCAACAACTACAAGTGCGGCATGGCGATCAACGTGCAGAAGTCGTGCAGCAAGGAGATGGACGCCATCCTCGAGCGGGCGAAGGCCGCGGCCACCCAGGACGAGCGCAAGCAACTGTATCGCCAGATGCAGGAGCTCTCGCTCGAGGAGATGGGCATCGTGCCGCTGGTCAACGGCTGGATCCTGATCGCGCACGCCAAGAACCTGCAGAATTACAAGCCAATGCGGACCGGCTTTCTGAAGACCTTGAAGGACGCCTGGTTCGAATAGCCGTCGACCCCTGGCCGGCCAGGGAGATCGGACAGAACGCCGGCTCGCGAAACGGATTGTCGCGCATGCTGAGGTTGATCGCGTTCCGGCTGCTGGCGTTCGTCCCGACCCTGATCGCGGCTTCGCTCGTCCTGTTCATCGCGATCAACGTGGTGCCGGGCTCCGCCGCCAAGGCGGCGCTCGGCATCGACGCCACGCCCCAGGCGATCGCCCGGTTCGAGCACCAGCACGGCCTCGACCGGCCGCTGCACGTGCAGTACTTCGCGTGGCTGAGTGGCGTGCTGCGGGGCGAGTTCGGCAGTTCGTTCCAGAACCACGTACCGGTCGGCCCGGAGCTGCTCGCCCGTCTGCCCGTGACCCTCGAGCTCGCAGCGCTCGCCTTCCTGGTCGCCAATCTGATCGCCGTGCCGCTCGGCGCGCTCGCCGCCTACTTCCATCAGCGCAAGACGGATGCCTTCATCACTATCTTGGCAACCGTGATGGGCGCGATTCCTAACTTCTGGCTCGCCACGCTCCTGATCCTCCTGTTCGCGCTGACCCTGCGCTGGCTGCCAGCCGGCGGCTACGTGCCGTTCGTCGACAATCCCTTGCGAAACCTCGAGATGATGGTCATGCCCGCCCTCTCCTTGGGCGTCGTCTCCTCGGCCCTGCTGCTGCGCATCATGCGCGCCTCGGTGCTCGAGGTGCTGAGCTCCGATTACATCAGGACCGCGCGCGCCAAGGGTGCGCCACCTGGCGTGGTGATCTGGCGGCATGCGATGCGTAACGCCCTGATTCCTTTCCTCACGGTCGGCGCCGTCGAATTTGGCTTCCTCTTCGGCGGCGTGGTGATCATCGAGGACATGTTCCTGCTGCCGGGCATCGGGTCGCTGGTGCTGGTCGGGATCATCAACCGCGACTATCCGGTGCTGCTCGCTGCCGCCCTGGTCATCACCGTGGTCGTCCTGACCGCCAATATGCTGGTTGACCTGATCGGCTCGATCCTCGATCCGCGTCAGGTGCATGCGAGAGCGGGCCAATGAGCATCGCGGCGCTGCCCGTCGAACGCCGCGCCGGGCGCGGCATCGTCTGGCGCCGCTATGGCCTACTGCTGATCGGCGGGTTTCTGGTGAGTTGCGTCCTGATAGCCGCGCTGTTCGCCGATTGGCTCACACCCTATTCGCCCTACGATCTCGACGTCGCGGTCATGCTCCAGGGGCCGAGCCCTGCGCACTGGCTTGGGACGGACGAGCTCGGTCGCGACGTGCTCTCGCGCACCGTTCACGCGGCGCGCATCTCGGTCGAGGTGGCGCTGGTCGCGGTCGGCGTCGGTCTGATCGGCGGCACGGTGATCGGGATCGTCGCCGCCTACTTCGGCGGTCTGATCGACATGGTGCTGATGCGCTTGATGGAGCTCCTGTTCTCGTTCCCGGCGATCCTGCTCGCGGTGATCCTGATGGCGAGCCTCGGCACCAGTATCCTGAACGCGATGGTCGCGATCGGGATCATTTTCATCCCGGGATTCTCGCGCCTCGCCCGCGCCGCGACCCAGAGCGTGCTGCGCCAGCAATACGTCGAGGCGGCGCGCTCGATCGGCATGTCCGACGGGCGGATTTTGGTGCGCGAGATCCTGCCGAACGTGGTCACGCCCTTGCTGGTCGAAGCGGCCGTCGCCTTCGCCTATGCCGTCCTGCTCGAGTCGGCGCTCAGCTTTCTCGGCCTTGGCGCGCAGCCCCCGGAGCCCTCCTGGGGCAACATGCTGAACACCGGCCGCGGCTTCATGGCGCAGGCGCCGTGGCTCGGCATCGTGCCCGGCATGGCGATGTTCCTGTGCGTGCTTGGCTTCAACCTGCTTGGCGACGGGCTACGTGACTTGTTCGACCCGCATCTCAGGGACTGAGACGTGCGGCCGCGGCGGGCCGCATGCGCTGCCGGGCGCCACGCCAGCGCTCCAGATCGAGGCGCTCACTCTCGAGCATGCCGGACGACGCGGCGTCGGACGAATCATCGATCGGGTTAGCCTCGAGGTCTGGCCGCGCGAGATCGTCGGCCTGATCGGCGAATCCGGCAGCGGCAAGACCATGACCGCCCTCGCCGTGCTCGGCCTCACGCCGCGCGGCATACGTCCGGCTTCCGGCGACATCCGCCTGTCGGGCAGGTCGATCCTCAATCTGTCCGAGGCGGAGCGCCGGTCGCTGCGCGGCGATCGCATCGCCCTCATCCCGCAGGACGCCCTGCGCGCGCTCAACCCCGTGCTGCGCATCGACAGGCAGGTGGGCGAGCCCTACGTCCTGCACCGGCAGACCGCATGGCAGGCGGCGAAGGCCAAAGCGGTCGACCTGCTCCGGGACGTCCATTTGCGCTCGCCCGAGCAGCGGGCCCGGGAATACCCTCATCAGTTCTCGGGCGGCATGCAGCAGCGGGCGATGATCGCGATGGGCCTGGCGCTCGGCCCCGAGCTGCTGATCGCCGACGAGCCGACTACGGCGCTCGACGTCACGGTGCAGGCCCAGGTGCTGACGCTGCTGCGTGAGATTCGCGACAGCCACGGTACCGCGATCCTGTTCATCACCCACGATCTCGGCGTGGTGGCCGAGCTGTGCGACTGGGTCTACGTCATCTACGCCGGCGTGATCGTGGAGCATGGCTCGGTCGCAGACGTGTTCGCCAGGCCCGGTCACCCGTACACCCAGGCGCTGTTGCGCTCGACGCCGACGGCGCGAACGGTGCAGGGGGAGCTGGTGTCGATCCGCGGCCAGATTCCATCGCCGTGGGATCTCCCGAGAGGCTGCCGCTTCGCCGAGCGCTGCCCGCATCGCTTCGAGCGCTGCGCCGCGGAGCCACCCGATTTGCCGGTCGGCCCCGACCACGCTGCCCGCTGCTGGCTGTTGGAGAGCGGCCGTGCCTGAGGCCCTGGTCGCGGTACAGAACGTCTCGAAGACCTTCGACAGCGGCGAGTGGTTCTGGCGCCGCCCCCGGGCCCGTGCGCTGAATCAGGTCGACATCGAGGTCGCGCCCGGCGAGACGCTCGGCATCGTCGGCGAATCGGGCTCCGGCAAGTCGACGCTGTTGCGCATCATTCTTTGCCTGCTGCGACCGAGCAGCGGGCGCGTGCTGTTCGAGGGCCGCGACATCGCGAGGCTCGGCGGCCGTGAGTTGCGGGCGATGCGCCGGCGCATGCAGGTGGTCTTCCAGGACCCGACCGCTTCGTTCAACCCGCGCCATTCGGTCGGAACCGCGCTGATGGCGCCGCTCGAGGTCCACGACGTCGGCACGCGCCAGAGCCGTCGCCGGCGGGTCGCCGAGACGCTCGAGTTGGTCGGCCTGAATGCCAGCTTCATGCAACGCTATCCGCACCAGCTCTCGGGCGGGCAGCGCCAGCGCGCCGCAATCGCCCGGGCGATCATCCTGCGTCCGTCGCTGGTCCTGGCCGACGAGCCGACCTCGGCGCTCGATGTCTCGGTGCAGGCGCAGATCCTCAACCTGTTCAGAGAGATGCGGCGGGAACTCGGGCTCACCTACATGTTCATCAGCCACAATCTGGGCGTGATTCGCTACATCAGCGACCGGGTCGCCGTGATGCATCTCGGCCACATCGTGGAGACCGGCTCCAGCGAGCAGATCTTCTCCTGTCCCAGGGACAGCTATACGCGGGCTCTTCTGGATGCCGTGCCGGACCCGGACGCCGCGAGAGTGCGGGAGCGAAGGACCATGGAGACAGTCGCGCGGTGACGATGAAGGAAGCCGTCGCGCGGTAACGAGGGAGGGAGGAACGCGCATGCTCGAGCTCAGCACCTTCTCGATCGCGGCCCGTTGCCCCCGGACCGGCATGTTCGGCGTCGCGGTCTCGACGGCGGTGCCGGGGGTGGGCGGTATCTGCCCGTTCCTGCGCGCGGGCATCGGCGCCGTATCCACCCAGTCCTGGGTCAATCCCTATCTTGGCATCGACGGCATCAGGCTGCTCGCCGAGGGCCTGAGCGCCGAGGCTGCGCTGGACAAGCTGATCGCCGACGATCCAGGGCGTGACGTGCGCCAGGTCGGGCTGGTCGACCGCAACGGCCACAGCGCTGCCTGGAGCGGCAAGAACTGCACCGCCTGGTTCGGTCACATCACCGGGGCCGATTACGCGGTCCAGGGAAACATGCTGGTCGGCGAGCCGACCATCCAAGCCATGGCCGAAGCCTTCGAGCGGACCGTAGCTCTGGACCTGCCCGAGCGGCTGCTGACCGTGCTCGAGGCCGGTCAGACAGCGGGCGGCGACAAGCGCGGACGCCAGTCGGCGGCGCTCAAGGTCGTGCACCAGGAGGAGTATCCCTACCTCGACCTGCGGGTCGACGAGCACCGCCATCCCGTCGCCGAGCTGCGGCGCGTGTTCGAGGTCGCGCGCCACCAGTATCTGCCGTTCATCGTGGGCATGCCGACCCGCGCCAATCCTCTGGGCAACCTGCCCGAGCAGGTCGGCGCCATGCTGCTGACCCCACCGCCGTACCGGCCGGGCGGCGGCGGCTCGGCCTGAGCACGCCGACGTTCCAGCTTCCCACGACGTCGGCGCGGGGGATGCACCAGTCTGCGCCTGACAATCAGCGGCATAGCGAAGCGCCAGGCCACTGAACGAGCGGCGGCGGATCGAGGAAGAGCTCGGCCCGGCGCGTGGGCGAGGCGGAGTAGTTGCTGAGGTCGAACCCGCGGCGCCCGATTGGGCCGAGCCGCCGCGGCTTTGCCTCCGGACCGCTGACCCAGCACCAGACGCAGCCGCCGCCTGAAAAAGCCGCACCAGCACGATACCTCACGACCGTTCGAGTACCTGGCGCCCGCGATTGACCTGTCGAAGGCGGTGAGGTTAGAAGCGAGCACCTGTCGGTGGGACGCCGCTTGAGACAGGCTACAGAGAGCTGCCCGCAGGGAGGTGGATCAGCGACAGATGCCGGCCGCCTGAGGGCATACCCGGGACCAGGACCATCGGCATCGATCGATGCAGGAGACCGTCGCCCTGACATCTGGCGCGATCGGACCGTTGTGGCCCGTACAGGTGGTTGCCGAGTGTGGGTCGGCGTCTCCCCGTCATCGCCTGGAGCGATCAGCCACGATGACGGCTTGATCAGGGAGGTCAACACTGCAGGGGACCTAGCTGTTCGTCGGGTCCTGCGGAGTTCGATCACCGGATCCACGGGCGGCTGTCCAGGAACGGCAACACCAGCGGCCGCTTGGCGCTGGAGAGGAACAGGAGGGAATCATGGCAGACCTGATTTGCGTGGCGTTCGACGATCCTACGACCGCTGACCGGGCGCTCACCGAGCTGACCGCGCTGCAGAAGGAGTACCTGATCGAGCTCAAGGACGCGTGCGTGGTCGTCCGCTCCCCCGATGGCGAGATTCACCTGCACCAGGCGATGCCTCTGGTCAAAACGGGCGCGCTCGCCGGCGGCACGTCGGGCGCTCTCTGGGGCACGCTGATCGGGCTCTTGTTCCTGAACCCGCTCGCGGGCATGGCGCTGGGCGCCGGTTTGGGCGCAGCGAGCGGCGCGCTCGCCGGCAAGCTCAGCGACTACGGCATCCCTGATGATTTCATCAAAGAGCTCGGCGGCACAATCAAGCCGAACTCGTCGGCCCTGTTCCTCCTGGTGCAGAAGGTCACGGCGGACAAGGTGCTGCCGAAGGTGGCCAAGTACAAAGGCCGCGTGCTCAAGACGTCGCTCCCGGAAGATCGGGAAAAGCGCTTGCGCGAGGCTTTGGGCGACACGGCGCCGAGCACCGCCTGACCAAGCGCGTCCAGGGGCAGGTCGGCACGAGCTTGCTGAACCCGAGATATCCGCGGCGGTGCGCCCGCCCCTGGTAACTTTGGTCTGCGCGTGTCATACCACGGCGCTCCCGTAGCAGGGCCGGAGCGACCGCAATGAAGAGGGTCTCGAAGACGATGCGGGCGATAAAACATGTATTGTGTCGCACCCGGAGCTGGCGGTTTGCTTGAACCGAGGCGGAGACGAAAGACGCCAGCCTCGACGCTCGGCTGCCGAGTGCTATTGACGAGATAGGACGAGCCAAATCTTAATCCAGATCAAGGATCGGGCGGCTCGACCGGTCGAGGATGATCTACCCTGCTCGTGTACCCGCCATCCAAGGTCATAGATGGCGAAGACAAGCACCATCGCGGGGCCAGGGTCTGGTGATCGCAAGCGGCGCCTCGCCGATCGTGCAGGCTGAATCGATTGGGTGCTGCACGGTCCGTGAGGACCTCTACGGGCAATAGCGGCGGTTGCTCAAAAGGGGGCGAAATGGCAACGGCAGCAGAAAGTTTCCGCATCAGCGAACGGCACGGCAGCAGCGGAACAGAAATTCTCCCGCCTGACCCTGACCGCCATGGTCGTCGGGTCGATGGTCGGCGCGGGCATCTTCTCGCTGCCGGGTCGGTTCGGCGCCGCCACGGGACCGTTCGGCGCGCTGATCGCCTGGGCGATCGCCGGCGGCGGCATGCTCATGCTGGCGTTCGTGTTCCAGTTCCTGGCGGAGCGCAAGCCCGACCTCGATTCGGGCATCTTCGCTTACGCAAAGGCCGGATTCGGCAACTATCTCGGTTTCGCTGCTGCCTTTGGCTTTTGGGCGGGAACCTGCGTCGGCAATACCACTTATTTCATTCTGATCAAGTCGACGCTTGGCCTGTTTTTTCCTGTCTTCGGTGACGGCAATACCATCACTGCTGTGGTCTGTTCTTCGATCATCCTCTGGACAATACACTTCATGATCTTGCGCGGCATCAAGGAGGCTGCGTTCATCAACACGATCGTCACGATTGCCAAGATTGTGCCGATCATCGTGTTCGTGATCTTTGTAGCACTGGCGTTCGATTCCGAGCTGTTCAGCGCGAGCTTCTGGGGTGGCGGCGAGTACGGCGCAGGCGACATTTTCAACCAGGTGCGCAGCACGATGTTGGTCACCGTGTTCGTGTTCATCGGGGTGGAGGGCGCGAGCGTCTATTCCCGGTACGCCAGGACGCGGGCTGACGTCGGCTTCGCCACGGTGACCGGTTTCATCGGCGTCTTGTGCCTGATGATCCTGGTCACGCTCCTGTGCTACGGCGTGCTGACCCGTCCGGAGCTCGGGGCGCTGCGTCAGCCATCCATGGCCGGGGTGCTGGAAGCAGTGGTCGGCCCGTGGGGCGCCAAGTTCGTCAGCGCCGGCCTCATCATCTCGGTCCTCGGCGCCTATCTCGCCTGGTCGTTGCTCGCCGCGGAGGTGCCTTATCTCGCGGCCCATAACGATCTGATGCCGGCGTTCCTCAAGCACGAGAACCAGAACAAGGTGCCGTCGACCGCGCTCTGGCTGACCAACATCGTCGTCCAACTGTTTCTGATCGTGACCTTGTTCGCGCAATACGCCTTCGACATCGCGCTCGAACTGACGAGCGCCATGACCCTGATCCCGTATGTGCTGGTCGCGGGCTATGGGCTGCAGCTGGCGCAACGCGGCGAGACCTACGAGGTTCGACCGGAGGAGCGCTCGCGCCAGCGGATCATCGCCGCGATCGCTACGATTTACACGCTGTTCATGATCGTGGCCGGCGGGCTCAAATTCGTTCTGCTGTCGTGCATTCTGTTCGCGCCCGGAACCCTGCTTTATTACGTCGCGAGGCGTGAGCAGGGCCTGCGGGTGTTCACGATGCTCGAGCTTTTCCTGTTCATCGCGGTCGCCGCCGGCGCTGTCGCCGGTCTGTATGGGCTCGCGACCGGCGCGATCACGATCTAGCCGCTCACTCCAACACGACAGCGCGCCCGAAGCGGCGCCAGATCAGGAGGCTGGGATGCCGGAAGCCAAGACCAACTCACCGCCCGCCTACGGCGTGCACTCGGAAGTCGGCACGCTGCGCAAGGTGATGGTCTGCGCGCCGGGACGCGCGCATGAGCGGCTGACGCCGACCAACTGCGATTCGCTCCTGTTCGATGACGTGCTGTGGGTGCAGAACGCCAAGCGCGACCATTTCGACTTCATCACCAAGATGCGCGAGCGCGGGGTGGAGGTGGTCGAGATGCACGAGCTGCTTGCCGAGACGCTCGAGAACCCGACCGCCAAGGCCTGGCTGCTCGATCGCCAGATCACGGCCAACGAGGTGGGGCTCGGCCTGGTCGAGGATACGCGCGCCTACCTCGAGAGCCTGGACTCCCGTGCGCTCGCCGCAACCATGCTCGGCGGCCTCTCGGCCAACGAGCTGCCCGATAAGTACGCCTCCAAGTATCTCGAGATGGTGCGCGAATCGACCGGCATAACCGAGTACCTGCTGCCGCCGCTGCCGAACACCATCTTCACCCGCGACACGACCTGCTGGATCTACGGCGGCGTCACGGTGAACCCGCTGTATTGGCCGGCGCGGCACGAGGAGACGCTGCTCGCCACGGCGATCTACAAGTTCCACCCGAGCTTCGCTAACCAGGTCCAGGTCTGGTGGGGCGACCCGGACGTGAACCACGGTACGGCGACGCTCGAGGGCGGCGACGTCCTGATCCCCGGTAACGGGGTCGTCCTGATTGGCATGAGCGAGCGCACCTCGCGCCAGGCGATCACCCAGCTGGCGGTGGAGCTGTTCGCCAAGAACGCTGCCGAACGGGTGATCATTGCAGCGATGCCGAAGCTGCGCGCGGCGATGCATCTCGACACCGTGTTCACCTTCTGCGACCGCGATTTGGTCAGCGTGTACCCGGACATCGTCAACCGCCTGCACGCGATCTCGCTACGGCCGGGCGATGGCGCCGGCGGGCTCGAGGTCACGCGCGAGAAGAAGCCGTTCCTCGACGTCCTCGCCGAGGCGCTCAACCTGAAGAAGCTACGCGTGGTCGAGACCGGCGGCGACTCCTACGCCACCGAGCGCCAGCAGTGGGACAGCGGCAACAACTACGTCGCGCTGGCTCCCGGCGTGGTGGTCGCCTACGACCGCAACACCTACAGCAACACGCTGTTGCGCAAGCAGGGCGTCGAGGTGATCACGATCGTCGGCGCGGAGCTCGGTCGCGGCCGCGGCGGCGGCCACTGCATGACCTGCCCGCTGATCCGCGATCCGGCCGACTAGTATTCACCATCGCAAGATCATGAGCCATGAGTGGGTCGTCATGGCGAGCGCCCGAAGGCGCGAAGCAATCCAGGAGCCTCTGGATCGCCACGCCCGCTGCGCGCTCTCGCGATGACAGTCCTGGCACTGGACGTCTGTCCACAGACGCCACAGCAGCGATCGCAATAGCACGGCAGCGGAGCCGCAACGATCGGCTCCACCTGGAGGACTGCAGCACGGGCCGCGACGGATGACCGAGGCCGACCCGGTGCGCCAGCCGAGGCCGCCATCGCTCGCCGATTCGCTGATCGCGGTCGGCGCGCTGATCGCGCTCGTCGCCGCAAGCTTCCTCCTGTTCGGCGAGAATGCAGCCTACGGTCCCACCCAGGTCGCCCTGATCCTCGCAGCGACGCTCGCGGCTGGTCTCGCCTGGAAGAACGGCCATGCTTGGGACGACATTCGCAAAGCGGTCGTCGACGGCATTGCGTCAGCCCTGCCGGCGATCTTCATCCTGTTTGCGGTCGGCGCCTTGATCGGCACCTGGGCAATGAGCGGCACGCTGGTCGCGATGGTGTACTATGCGATGGGGATGCTGAGCCCCAGCTATTTCTATCTGTCCGCCTGCATCGTCTGCGCGCTGGTGGCGACCAGCATCGGCAGCTCGTGGACCGTGGTCGCCACCATCGGCCTCGGGCTGATGGGCGTGGCAGCCGAGATGCATCTCTCTCCCGCCGTGACTGCCGGAGCGGTGATCTCAGGCGCCTACTTCGGTGACAGGATGTCACCGCTGTCCGATACCGTGAACCTCGCCGTCGCCGCCGCGGGCTCGCAGCTGTACGACCACATCCGCGCTTCGCTGATGACCTCGATCCCCGCGCTGCTGCTTGCCTGCGTAGGTTTCTGGCTGCTCGGTAGCCCGGCTGAATTCGACACTTCGGCCAACCAGGCGGCGCTCGCCGCCCGGTACGAGGTCAGCGCATGGGCGTTCCTGCCGCTGCTCCTGGTGGTAGTGCTGTCGGTGCTGCGCGTGGCGCCCTTTCTCGCCATTCTCGGCGGCGCGCTGGCCGGCGGCGTGACGGCGGTGCTGCTGCAGCCGGAACTCGTGCTGCAACGTGCCGCGCGGCCTGATCTGCCGGACTGGATCGGTTCGATCAAGGGCGTCTGGGAGGCGCTCGCGACCGGCTTTGTTTATCGCAGCGGGGATCCGGATCTGGACACGCTGCTCTCGCGCGGCGGCATGGACAGCATGCTCAACACCATCTGGATCATCATGGCCGCGCTCTGGTTCGGTGCGGTGCTCGAGCACGCCGGCATGCTTGAGCGGATCGTCGCCCCGGCTGTCAGCTTGGCGCGCTCGACCGGGGCCCTCGTGGCGACAGTGGTCGCGAGCGCGATCGGCATGAACGTCCTCGCGGGCGACCAGTATCTCGCGGTTGCGTTGCCGGGCCGCATGTTCAAGGCCGAGTTCGCTCGGCGTAACCTGGCGCCTCGCCTCTTGTCGCGCACGATCGGCGATTCGGGCACGGTGACCGCGCCACTGGTGCCGTGGAACAGCTGCGGCGCCTACATGTCGGCGACCCTCGGGGTGTTCGCGTTCGCCTATCTGCCGTTTGCCTTCTTCAATCTGCTGAACCCGCTGACCACCATCGTCGTGGCGTTCCTGATCGACCGGACCATGGCAGCCACGCCAGCTCGGGCGGCGCAGCCCGAAGCCTAGCCGGAGTGGCAAGGCCGAGCGACTATTCGCCCTCGCCCGAGGGGTGACTACCGCCATCGCCACGGCGAGAACGCATGCAGCGCTATCGACAGAGCCGCAGCGCCTCAGAACGAGCCGAACAGCGAGCCCAGGACGATCACCGCGGCCAGAGCCAGAATGGCGCCGACGATAGCGACCATGAAGATGTCGAGGTAGCTCTTGCCGTGGCTCGATCCGCAGACGGCGAGCAGCGTCACCACAGCACCGTTGTGCGGCAGGCTGTCAAGCGTACCGGCGCCGATCACGGCGACGCGATGCATCAGCGCCGGATCGATGCCCGTCTCCGCCGCTAGGCGCAGGTAGGTGTCGCCGAGCGCGTCGAGCGCGATCGTGAGGCCGCCGGAGGCCGAGCCGGTCAGCGCGGCGAGCACGTTGGTCGCGACCGCGAGCGAGACGAGCGGGCCGCCCTCGATCGACAGCACCCAGTCGCGCACCAGCGCAAACGCCGGCAGCGCGGCGACGACCGCACCGAACCCGACCAGGCTCGCGACGCTGAACGCGGGCAGGACGGACGCGTTGGCGCCCGCGTCCATGCTCGCGCGCAGCGTCGGCAGGCGGCGGCGGTTGACCAGAATCAGCGTCAGAAGCGCGGCAGCCAGCGCCACCGCCACCGCCCAGACGCCCCCGACCGCGGCCAGCGACGTGGCGCCCCAGCGCTCCTCGGCGAGGAACGACCCGTCGAGGCACGGCAGCACGAATACCGCCATCAGTAAATTGACGGCGATGACCACGATCAACGGCAGCGCGGCCAGCGCGACCGGCGGCGCGGTGTCGCTGGGGCGGCCGTGGCGGATCTCGGCGGGGTCGAACTCGCGGGCGGTCGTGGCGCGCTCGCGCACGAGCTCGTCGGCCGCAGCGGCCTCCGCCGCATTGCCGGCATCGCTGCCATAGCCTTCGCCGGCGCGCCGCGCCGCGGCTTCGGCGCGGGCGAGCCACCACAGGCCGAAGCCGAACATGATCGCCGCGGCGATGACTCCGAGACCTGGAGCGGCGAACGGCGTGGTTCCGAAGAACGGCATCGGGATCGCGTTCTGGATCGCGGGCGTTCCGGGGAGCGCCGACATGGTGAAGGTGAACGAGCCCAGAGCGATCGCCGCCGGCATCAGGCGGTGAGGGATGTCGGCCGCGCGGAACAGGGCCTGGGCCATGGGCGCGAGCACGAAGAGAGCAACGAACAGGCTGACGCCGCCGTAGGTCACCAGGGCCCCGGCGAGCACGACTGCGAGCGCCGCGCGGCGCGGCCCCAGCCGCTCGGTCATGAAGCTGGCGATGGCCGAGACCGAGCCGCTGTCCTCCATGAGCTTGCCGAAGAGCGCGCCGAGCAGGAACAGCGGGAAGAACTGCGCCAGGAAGCCCGCCGCGCTGCCCATGAAGGTCTGGGTCCAATGGGCGAGCAACGGCTCGCCTGAGATGCCGGCTGCCAGCAGGGCCGCGGCGGGGGCCAGCAAAAGGATGCTCCAGCCGCGGAAGGCGAGCCAGATGAGCAGCCCGAGGGCGAGCAGGATCCCGAGCAGGCCCATCGCATCAAACGCCTTCGAGCAACCGGTCGAGATCGACCGTCGAGCGCCGCCCCAGATCGTCCTCATGGGCGCCCAGGAAGGCGTCGGCCCCGCGGCGCCCCTCGTCGCGCAGCATAGACAGGAAGTACCACTCGGCGTTCAGCTTGGAAGAATAGCCGAGCTCCGTCATCAACGGGCTCGCCACCAGGTGCACGCGCATCCCGGCCCAGAGCGCGCCTTCGGAATTGCCCGGATCGGCGACCCGGCGCAGCAGCGCGATCATGCGCAGCTCTTTCAGGGTGACCGCGTTGAAGGAGATCTCGTTCAGCCGGTTGAGGATATCGCGCGCCGTGCGCGGCGTGCCGGGACGCTCGACCGGGTTGATGGCGACCAGGATCGTGTCGCTCGACGTGCATTCGCGCACCAGCGGCGTGATGGTCGGGTTGCCGGAATAGCCACCGTCCCAATAGGCCTCGCCGTCGATCTCGATCGCCTGAAACAGGGTCGGCAGGCAGGCGGACGCCAGCAGTACGTCGGGCGAGATTTCTGCGTTCCGGAACACCCGCCCGCGGCCGGTCCGCACGTTGGTCGCGGTCACGAACAGCTTGATCGTCGCCCGTGCCAGCCGTTCGAAGTCGATGCTCTCCGCCAGGATCTCGCGCAGCGGATTGGGCCCGCCCGGGTTCAGGTCGTAGGGCGAGAACAGACGTGAGGCCAGGTCCATGGCGATGAAAGCCGGGGAATAGTCGAGCGTCCAGCGGCCCAACAGCACGTCCAGCGGCGTACGTCGCAGCGGGCTGAGGAGCGCCGCTTCGGAGACGCTGCGCCAGAAGCTTTCCAGGGCAACACGTGCGCCCTCCGCTCCGCCCGTGGCATGGCCGTCGATCAGCACGGCCGCGTTCATGGCGCCGGCAGACGTGCCAGAGATGCCATCGATCTCGAGCCAGGGCTGCTCGAGCAGGCGATCCAGGACCCCCCAGGTGAACGCGCCGTGCGCGCCGCCGCCCTGGAGCGCCAGATCGACCGAAAGGGGATGACGCATCATGCCAGCCTCGACATCGTATGCGGCAGCCGTGCCTCAGCCGGGGGAGGGTTGTCCAGGCACCACATGGTCGCGCCTTTGGATTGCCCTCGTTTCTTTTGCGGCGACACCTTGAGACCGGCGGAGGCATGGAGCGGGCGGCTGCCCCTTCGGCGACTACGAAGGCTCGGGGCCGCCCATGATCCTGGCTCTCCCTGGCGAGCGCCCTTTCTCGTCCCGGGATTCTGGCGATTCTGATCAGGACTGGCGCGAGCTCTGGCCCGGCGCGACGAAACGGCCAACCCCTCGATGGACAATCGAGGTTGCGCTCTCCTTGGGTCAGGCGCTATCGCATAGCCGGGTGCGGGCAAGCGCACCCCAAAAGAGAGGCTGGCGGATTTAACGATCGTGTGCGCACTCCAGCAAGTCGGGAAGAAAGTTGCGGTTGATTCCAAGGCGCTGCGCGCGCTCGCGCTGCTGATGCTGCTCGCGGGCTGCGGACCCGCCGCCGAGCCGGCGCCGCCGGAGATCCGTCCCGTGCGGGTGATCACGATCGAGGAACGAACCGGCGGCGATACCGTCTCGCTCACGGGCACGGTCCAGGCGGCGACTACGGTCAACCTCGCGTTCCGCATTGACGGGCGGATGACCGAGCGGCTGGTCAACGTCGGCGATACGATCATGCCCGGCCAGCTGGTCGCGCGGCTCGATCCCGCGAACGAGGAGGATGCGCTGCGGGCGGCGCGCGCCGATCTGGCGGGGGCGAGGGGCCAGCTGGTCGAGGCGCAGAACAATTATGAGCGCCAGCGGACGCTGCTCCGGGACGGCTGGACCACGAGGGTGCGCTACGACGAGGCGCGCCAGACGCTCGAGACCGCGCAGTCGCGGGCGGATGGCGCCCAGGCGCAGCTGAACATCGCCAAGAACCGCCTGAGCTACACCGAGCTGGTCGCGGATGCCGCCGGCACCGTGACGGCGGTCGGCGCCGAACCCGGCGAGGTGGTGCAGGCGGGACGCATGATCGTGCAGGTCGCCCGCCAGGACGGGCGCGACGCCGTGTTCGACGTGCCCGCGCAGGTCAAGGACGCCGCCCCGGCCGATCCAGAGATCGAGGTGGTCCTGACCATGAATCCGGCGGTGACAGCGATCGGGCGCGTACGCGAGGTCGCGCCGCGCGCCGACCCGGTCACCGGCACCTTCGAGGTCCGGGTCGGGCTGATCGATCCGCCCGCGGCGATGCGGCTAGGATCGACCGTCACCGGGCGCATGGAGGTCGGCACCGGGCCCGGCATCGAGGTGCCCGCCTCCGCGATCACCAGGGCCGAGGGACAGCCGGCGGTCTGGGTGGTCGACCCCGCCACCGTCACCGTGGCGCTGCGCAACATCGAGGTGCTGCGCCACGATCCGGTGAGCGTGGTCGTGGCCCAGGGGCTGGAACCGGGCGATGTCGTGGTGACCGCGGGGGTCCAGGCGCTGCGCCCCGGGCAGAAGGTGCGGCTCTTGGGCGCGGCGTCATGATCGGCCCGAATCTGTCCGAGTGGGCCGTCCAGCGCCGCTCGCTGGTCGTCTACTTCATGATCGCAGCCGTGCTGGCCGGCAGCCTCGCCTTCTTCCGCCTGGGGCGCAACGAGGATCCGGCCTTCACCTTCCGCACGATGGTCGTGCAGGCGGCCTGGCCCGGGGCCCCCCTCGACGACACGGTGCTGCAGGTGACGGAGCGGATTGAGCGCCGGCTCCAGGAGGTCCCCGGCCTCGACTATCTGACCAGCTACACGCGCCCCGGCATCACCACGATCTTTGTCAATCTGCGTGGCGATACGCCGGCGCGCGAGGTGCCGGACCGCTGGTACGACGTGCGCAAGAAGGTCGGGGACATCCGTCACACGCTGCCGAGCGGCGTGGTCGGTCCCGCCTTCAACGACGAATTCGGCGACGTCTTTGGCATCATCTATGGCTTCACCGCCGACGGCTTCACCCAGCGCGAGCTGCGCGATCACGTCGAGGACGCGCGCTCGCGCCTGCTCTCGGTCCCCGACGTCTCCAAGATCGAGATCCTCGGCGCCCAGGACGAGCAGATCTTCCTCGAGTTCTCGACCCAGCGCCTAGCCGCGCTCGGCCTTGACTACCCGGCTCTGATCGCTGCCCTCCAGGCCCAGAATGCCGTCCGGCCGGCCGGCGTCATCACGACCGGCGACGAGCGGATCTCGCTGCGGGTTTCTGGAGCGTTCGATTCCGAGCTCGACATCCTGAACGTCAACTTCGTCGCCGGCGATCGCGTCGTGCGCCTGGGCGACATCGCCGAGGTACACCGCGGCTACGCCGACCCGCCGCAGCCGATGTTTCGGGTCAACGGCAAGCCCGCGATCGGTCTCGCGATCGCCATGCGCGACGGCGGCGACATCCTCGCGCTCGGCCGCAACATCAGCCATGCGATGGCCGAGATCCAGGCGGAGCTGCCGGTCGGCATCGAGCCAACCCTGGTCGCGGACCAGGCGGTCACGGTCGATCTCGCGATCAACGAGTTCACCACGTCCTTGTGGCAGGCGATCCTGATCATTATTGCGGCGAGCTTCGTCAGCCTGGGCGTCCGCCCCGGCACGGTGGTGGCGCTGGCGATCCCGCTGACGCTGGCGATGGTCTTCCCGATCATGGAAGCCTTCCACATCGACCTGCAGCGCATCTCGCTCGGCGCCCTGATCATCGCCCTGACGCTCTTGGTCGACGACGCCATGACCACGGTCGACGCCATGATCCGGCGGCTCGCCGCGGGCGACAGCAAGGAAGCCGCCGCGACCTTCGCCTATCGCACGCTTGCCGCGCCGATGCTGACCGGCACGCTGGTCACGATCGCGGGCTTCGTGCCGATCGGCTTCGCCGCGAGCACGGCCGGCGAGTACACCTTCTCGATCTTCGCCGTGGTCGGGATCGCGCTCATCGTGTCCTGGTTCGTGGCGGTGATCTTCGCGCCGCTGATCGGCATGGCGGTACTGAAAGCGCCCCAGGACCAGGGCGCAGCGGAGCCCGGCCGGATCATGCGGGTCTACCAGGGCTTCCTGGTCGGCGCGATGCGTGGGCGCTGGCTGACCATTCTGGTGACCTTGGGTCTGTTCGCCGCGGCGCTGTTCGCCGTCCGCTTCGTCCCGCAACAGTTCTTCCCGGCGTCAGATCGGCCCGAGCTCGTGGTCGACCTGACCCTACCCCACAACGCGTCGATCTATGCCAGCGAGACCGCCGCCGAACGGCTCGACGCCGTGCTCGCGGCAGACGACGACGTGGCGCGCTGGAGCACCTACGTCGGCCGCGGCGCGATCCGCTTCTATCTGCCGCTCGACGTCCAGCTCGCGAACGACTTCTTCGCGCAGGCGGTGATCGTGGCCAAGGACGTCGACGCCCGCGAGCGGCTGCAGGCGAAGCTGGACAAGGTGCTGGCGGAAGAGTTTCCGGAAGCGGTCGGTCGCACCTCCCCGCTCGAGCTCGGGCCGCCGGTCGGCTGGCCGGTGCAGTACCGCGTCAGCGGCCCGGATATGGATGAGGTGCGGGAGATCGCGCTCAACCTCGCCGGGGTCATGGCAACCACTCCGGATGCGCGGAGCATCAACTTCGACTGGAATGAACCGGCGCGCCAGGTGCGGGTCCGCGTCGACCAGGACGAGGCCCGTCGGCTCGGCCTGAGCTCGGCCACGCTCGCGTCGGTGCTCAATGCCGCGGTCACCGGCTCGACCGTGACCCAGGTGCGCGACGACATCTACTTGATCGACGTCGTCGCCCGGGCGACCGGAGAGGAACGGATATCATTGCCGACGCTGCGCACCTTGCAGGTGCCGGTGCAGGGGGGCCGCACCGTGGCGCTCAGCCAGTTCGCGACCTTCGAGTACGAGCAGGAGTACCCCCTGGTCTGGCGGCGCGACCGGGTGCCGACGCTCACGGTGCGCGCCGACGTGGCTCGGGGCGTCCTGCCGGAGAGCGTGGTCACCGAGCTCGCGCCGGCGATCGCCGAGCTGAACGCGGGACTGCCGCAGGGCTACCGGATCGAGCTCGGCGGCATTGCCGAGGAGAGCGCGCAGTCGCAGGCCTCGGTGTTCGCCGTGATCCCGGCGATGCTGCTGATCATGCTGACGGTCCTGATGTTCCACCTGCAAAGCTTCCAGCGCCTGTTCATGGTGCTCGCGATTCTGCCGCTCGGCCTGATCGGCGTGGTCGCGGCACTCCTCGTCTTCGGTCGGCCGCTCGGCTTCGTGGCCATCCTCGGCATCCTTGCCCTGATCGGCATGATCGCCAAGAACGCAGTGATCCTGATCACCCAGATCGAGGCCGACCGGGAGGAGGGCCGGACCGTCTGGGACGCGGTCGTGAGCGCGAGCAGCTCGCGGCTGCGCCCGATGTCGCTGACCGCGATCTCAACGGTGCTCGGCCTGATCCCGATCGCGCCGACCGTGTTCTGGGGACCGATGGCGTTCGCCATCATGGGCGGGCTCCTGGTCGCGACCATGCTGACGCTGGTGTTCCTGCCGACGGTCTACGTGACCTGGTTCCGGGGAACGGAAGCCGCCGCCGATGCGGCTTCATCCGCCCCCGCGCCGTCCGCCACGGCTTGAGCCGGTCACCGCAGGCGGAGTGCGGGAACCACTCGCGCGACCATGAGGCTCATCTCCTCCACGCAGCGCGCGCGATTGGCGCCCGGGACGCCAACGATTTTGGCGGCTTCGGTCGGGCGCGGCCGCGTATCTGCGAGGCCCTGTCGTGGGTAGCACGAGCAATGCCAAGACCTGGCGCCGCGCGACCACAGCATTCGCGCGCTGGGCGGGATTCCTCTGCCTCTGGCTGGTAATCTTCCCCAGCGACGTGCCCGCGGTTCTGGTCGGCACGCTGACCGCCGCCGCGGCGACCTGGTCGAGCCTGCGTCTCCTGCCGACCGGCAGGGCGCGGTTGCGGCCGCTGGCCCTCGCGAGGCTCATGCTCCGCTTCTTCGGGCAGTCGGCCGTCGCCGGAGTCGATGTGGCGCGGCGTGCGCTCGATCCGCGCCTGCTGTTGCACCCGGGTCTCGCGCGCTGCCCCACGCGCCTCGCCCCGGGCCCCCTGCGCGACGCGTTCTGCATGATTGCGAGCCTCTTGCCGGGCACCTTGCCGGCCGGGTCCGATCCGAGCGGCGCATTGCTCGTGCATTGCCTCGATATCGGCCAGGACGCCCCGGCCCAGATCGCCGCGGAGGAAGCAGTGTTCGTCGCGGCACTGGGCGGAAGATCTCGCGATGGCTGAGTTCCTGCTCGCCGCCGCGAGCTTCGTGCTCGCCATGGTCGCGCTCGGCCTGGTCCGTATCCTGCGCGGGCCGTCGGTCGCCGATCGGATCATGGCGGCGCAGCTGCTCGGGACTGGGGGGATTGCCGCGCTGCTCCTGATCGCTGCGGCAACGGGCATGCCTGCGGCGGCTGACGTCGCCTTGTCCCTCGCCCTGCTCGCCGCTTTCGCTTCGGTCGCCTTCGTCAATGGCATCGCAGACCCGAGCGACCCCAAAGCTGCGGATCGCGAATGAGCCTTGTCGCGGACATCTTCTCGGTTCTCGCGATCGGGTCGGGCGCCTTCTTCTTTCTGGCCGGCACGGTGGGGTTGCTGCGTTTCCCGGACGCGTTGACACGCCTGCACGCTCTGACCAAGGCGGACAATCTCGGCCTCGGGCTGGTGGTAGCAGGCCTGCTGCCGCGAGCGGGCGGCACGCTCGGCGCGCTCAAGCTGATCGTCGTGTGGCTGTTCGTCCTGGTGGCCAGCGCGACGGCCAGCCAGCTGATCGCCCGTGTCGCGCAGCGCTCCAGGGGGTCGCCATGACGATCGCCTGGGCCTTCGATGCCATGCTCGTCGCGACCGTCCTCGGCATGGCCGGCTGGACGATTGCCACGCGCCAGACCTTCGCTGCCGTCATCGGCTTCGTCGCCTACGGGCTGCTGCTGGCGCTGGTCTGGGTGCGCCTCGCGGCGCCGGATGTGGCGTTGACCGAGGCGGCGATCGGCGGCGGCGTCACCGGCGCGCTGCTGCTCGGCGCGGCTGCGCGCCTGCGCGGCGACACCGCTCCCGCCGAGTGGCCGGGCGTCCCCTTGCGGCTGGCGACCGGAGCGCTCTGCGGGGCGGTGTCAGCGACGACCGCCGCCACCGTGCTGCTGCTGCCCGACCCGGCGCCTACGCTGGCTCCGGCAGCGGCGGCGGACCTCGGCGCGATCGGCGTCGGCAATCCGATCACCGCCGTCCTGATGGCCTTTCGCGCCCTCGACACGCTGCTCGAGAAGGTCGTCCTGGTGCTCGCCCTGATCGGCGTGTGGTCGCTCGCGCCGGATGCTGCTTGGGGCGGGATCCCGCGGCTGCAGCGCCTGGATCGGCCCGACGAACCCCTGGTCTTCGTGGCGCGCCTCCTGCCGCCGGTCGGCATCGTGATCGCCGTCTACCTGCTCTGGGTCGGGGCTGACCAGCCCGGCGGCGCCTTTCAGGGCGGCGCGCTCCTGGCCGCGATGTGGCTCCTCGCCATGATGGCCGGGCTCACGCGCGCGCCCGCGGTGAGCGATCGCCGGCTCCGCTTGGTATTGGTTGCAGGGCCGGCGCTGTTCCTCGCCATCGGCCTCGCGGGCTTTGCCCTGGCCGACGCGTTCCTGGCGTATCCGGACGGCTATGCCAAGCCGCTGGTCATCGTCATCGAGGTGGCGAAGCTGCTCGCGGTGGCGGCGACGCTGGGCCTGCTGGTGGCGGGGCCGCCGGAACGGTCGTCGCTGGGATGAGCGAGACGACACTGTTCGGGCTGGGCGCGGCGGCGCTGGTCGGCCTGGGCCTCTATGGCTTCATCATTCACCCCGAGCCGCTGCGCAAGCTCCTCGCCTTCAACGTCCTCGGCAGCGGCGTGTTCGTGCTGTTCGGCGTGATCGCACGCCGCGGCGCCGGGGCCGGGATGGGTGGCGATCCGATCCCGCAGGCGATCGTGATCACCGGCATCATCGTCGCCTTCGCCGGCTCGGCTCTGGCGATTGGGCTGCTGTTACGGCTGTATCAGACGACCGGCCGGACCACGCTGGGCAGCGATGAGCCACCCCAGGCCGGCGGCTGATGCCCGAAGCCATGACGGTCTCCACGCCGGGCGGCGCTCTCCTCGTCTGGGCGCTCGTCTTTCCGGCCGCAGGCGCGCTGCTGGCGCTCGTACTAAGCGGTCGGCATGCCGAACGCCTCGTCCTCACCCTGATGCCGGTCGGTCTCGGGCTTGCGGTCGCGATCGCCACCGGCGTTCTGCGCGCGGACGCCGCGTTGGTCTACGTCGTCGGCGGCTGGGAGCCGCCGCTCGGCATCGCGCTTCGCGCGGACGGGCTGTCGGCGGCGATGATGGTCACGACGGCGGTGG
Source organism: Pseudomonadota bacterium (assembly GCA_046732855.1). Lineage (GTDB taxonomy): Bacteria > Pseudomonadota > Alphaproteobacteria > Geminicoccales > Geminicoccaceae > JBKPNX01. The sequence goes on along the minus strand of JBKPNX010000005.1, from coordinate 3,097 downwards.
TGATCTGCGCCACGGGAATGTTCGCGCGGGCCGAGTTCCCGACGCCACGGCAAGTACCTGAAGCGCGCGCTCCCCTTGCGTTCTGGACACTGCTGTTGGCTCTCTGGGGCGCGCTCAACGGCGTTCTCCTCGGTGACGATCTGTTCAATCTGTTCGTCGCGCTCGAGCTGTTGACCTTCTCGGCAGTGCCGCTGGTCTGCCTCGATGGCCGTGCCGAAACACTCTCGGCGGCGCTGCGCTACCTGCTCTTCGCCCTCTTGGGATCGATGCTGTATCTGCTCGGCACGGTGCTGATTTACGGCGCCTATGGCACGCTGGATATCTTACTGCTGTCCGAGCGGATCCGCGCCGAGCCGGCGGCCTGGAGCGCGATCACGCTGATGACCGTCGGGCTGCTCGCCAAGGCCGCGCTCTTCCCTTTGCACCTATGGCTGCCGCCCGCCCACGCCGGCGCTCCGGCGCCGGCCAGCGCCGTGCTATCGGCGCTGGTGGTCAAGGGCTCCTTCATCCTGATCCTGCGCCTGTGGTTCGACGTCATGCCGGGGCTGCCCGGCTATGCCGCGGCGCAGCTCCTCGCTGCGCTCGGCGCGGCCGCGATCGTGTTCGGCAGCGCGCTGGCGCTGCGCCAGGCGCGCCTCAAGATGCTGATCGCCTACTCCACGGTCGCGCAGCTCGGCTATCTGTTCCTGATGTTCCCGCTCGCCGCCGGCCCGGGAGCGGCCCAGCTCGGCGCCTGGGCGGGCGGCCTGCTCCAGGCGATCTCGCACGCCTGCGCCAAGGCTGCCATGTTCATGGCCGCCGGGCTGATCGCGGAGGCGCTCGGGCATGACCGGATCGCCGGGCTCGGCGGCATAGGCAGGGCCCTGCCGATGACCATGCTCGCCTTCGCGCTCGGCGGGCTGTCGCTGATGGGGGTGCCGCCGAGCGGGGGATTCACGGCCAAGCTCCTGCTGCTGGCCGCAGCGATCGAGACCGGCCAGTGGTGGTGGGCGCTGGTGATCCTCGCGGGCGGGCTGCTCACCGGCGGCTATCTGTATCGCGTGCTCGCGCCGGCCGTCGCCGAAGCGCCGGCCCCCCTTGCACGCTGTGCGCCGGTGGCACGCTCCCGCGAGGCCGTCGTTCTGGCGCTGGCGCTGGTCTCGATGGTGCTCGGCCTCCTGCCCTTGGCAGCCTTCGGGCTGTTGCAGGTCGGCCGCCTCGACATGAGCGGTTTGCCGTGAGCGGGGCTGCATCGGGCTGCGGAGGTCAGGCGTGAGCGGCGCTGGTCTGCTGCTCCTCGCCACGCTGGCGGTGCCGGTCGGCATGTTGTTCTCCTGCCTGTGGCGGCGCGTCAGGGAGGGCATGTCGACGTTCCTCGCCTTGGCGCCCCTGCCGGGACTGGCGGCGGCGTTGCTCGCGGCCAACGGCCCGCCGCTCGTGCTGGACGAGGCGGGGCGGCAGTTCACGCTCGCGCTCGATCCGCCAGGGGCGATCCTGCTCGGGGTCGCGGCGCTGCTCTGGAGCATCGCCGGCATCTACGCCCGGAGCTACATCGGCGTCGGGCCGGCTGCCGGCCGCTTCTCGGAGTGGTGGCTGCTCACGTTGACCGGCAGCCTCGGCGTATTCCTCGCCGCCGACCTGGTCAGCTTCTACGTGACCTTCACCGTGGCCAGCCTCGCGGCCTGGGGCCTGGTGATCCACGAGGGCACGCCCGGCACGCTCCGGGCCGGCGTCATCTACCTCGGCCTCGCGGTGCTCGCCGAAATCTGCCTGCTGATGGCGTTCGTGCTGCTGGCGACCGTCACGCCGGGCAGCAGCCTTGCGATCCAGGGCGCCATGGCGATGCTGCCGACCTCGCCCTGGCGCGACGCGACGCTCGCCTTCCTGATCGTTGGCTTCGGACTGAAGATCGGGCTCGTGCCGCTCCACGTCTGGCTGCCGCTCGCGTATTCGGCGGCCCCGATCCCGGCCGCGGCCGTGATCAGCGGCGCGGTCAGCAAGGCGGGCGTGATCGGGCTGCTCCGCTTCCTGCCGCTCGATGCCGCGCTGCCGGACTGGGGCGTGGCGCTTACTACGGCCGGGCTTCTCTCGGCCTTCTACGGGGTCGCGATCGGGATCACTCAGGCCAATCCCAAGACGGTCCTGGCCTATTCGAGCGTGAGCCAGATGGGGTTCATCGCCACCGTGCTCGGCATGCCGTTGGCCGCGGGCAACGGCGGCGCGACCATGGGCGTCGCCTTCTACGCCGCGCACCATGTCCTGGCCAAGGGCGCCTTGTTCCTGGCCGTGGGCGTAGCCGCGACGAGCGGCGCGCGCCGGCTGTGGCCGGTGCTGCTGCCGGCAACGGTGGTGGCGCTCGGCTTCGGCGGCCTGCCACTCACCGGCGGCTTCTTGGCGAAGCTGGCGGTCAAGCCGCCGCTCGGCGAGGGCGTCGTGGGCCTGCTCGCGACGCTCGCCGGAGCGGGCAGCACGCTCCTGATGCTGCATTTTCTGTACCGACTGCGATCGAGCGCGCCCTATGATGCCAAGGCTGCGGTGCCGCCCGGGCTCGCGTGGCCCTGGCTGGCGACGGCATTCGCTGCGATCGCGCTTCCCTGGATACTTTTCTTCACTGCCGGGATTGGCACTCTGGCGGATGCGCTGGCCCCGTCCGCGCTCTGGGCAGCGCTCTCGCCGGTGCTGCTCGGCGGCGTGCTCGCCATCGGCCTGCGCCGCTTGTGCCACCATCTGCCGCGGGTGCCCGAGGGCGATATCGTAGCGCTCGGCGCGCCTCTGGCCCGCGCGGGCATTGCCTCGGGCACCATGCTGGAGCGTGCGGAGGGCATACTCCGGCAATGGGCGGTCGCCGGCGTCACGCTGCTCGCGCTGGCGGCGTTGCTCGGCGCGGCCATTCTCGGCGAGGCGCAGTGACGCAGGCGACGCGCAGCCGGGATGGCGGTCCAGCGGACCAGCCGAGCGAGCGTGCCCGACTCGTCCGGGGTCATCGGTCTCAGCTGAGGTCGCGACCATGGTCGGGTCGCCTCGCACCGGTTCTCGCGCTCGTGTTCATGCTCGCCGCATGTCAGACCTCGAGCGGCGCCGAGGGCGCTGCCGGCGTCGCGGCGCGTGCCTTTGCCTT
>JBKPNX010000004.1:0-6668 GCA_046732855.1 Pseudomonadota bacterium | reverse complement strand
CTTCCACGGCCTGCACGTGCCGCCGACCGGCCGCGCCGACAACAGCTGGCTCCACGTCCCGCCGGGCGAGACCTTCGCCTACGAATTCGAGGTGCCGCGTGGCAGCGCCGGGACCTACTGGTACCATCCCCATGCCCACGGGACGCTCGCGCGCCAGCTCTGGGCGGGACTGTCGGGCCCGCTGGTGGTCGACGGCCCGCTGGAGCGGACGCCGGAGCTGGCGGGCACCGACGAGCACATCGTCCTGCTCAGAGATCTAGCGCTGGACGAGGTGGGCCGGCCCACGCCGCATCGGGTCATGGACTGGCACGAGGGCAAGCAGGGCGATCTGATCCTGGCTAACGGCGCCGTCCAGCCCGTTCTGCGCGCCCGCGCGGGCACGGTGCGCCTGCGCCTGATCAACGCCAGCAACGCGCGCTATTTTCGCCTGGCGCTCGATGCGGGCCGGCCGCTGCATCTGATCGCAACCGACGGCCACTATCTCGAAGCGCCCGTCGCGCTGCCCGAGGTCCTGCTGGTGCCGGGCGAGCGGGCCGACGTGCTGGTCCACGCCGGCGGCGCGGGGCCGTTGGCGATGCGCGATCTGCCCTACGATCGCCGGACCAGCCACCACTCGATGGCGCGCATGGTCCTCACCATCCTGCCCCGGCCTGCCGCCGCGCCGCTCGCGCTACCGAAAAGTCTCGCGAACGTGCCGGACCTGCGGCCGGAGAATGCGCTCGCGCCGCGCCGGGTCGCCATGGCGATGTTCTTCATCAACGGCCGGCTGTTCGATCCCCGGCGCATCGATGGCCGAGCCCGTCTCGGCGCGACCGAGCTGTGGCAGGTCGAGAACGTCGGCACCATGGACCACCCGTTCCACCTCCATACCTGGCATTTTCAGGTGGTCGCGCGTAACGGCCGCCCGGAGCCGTTCCGCGCCTGGCGCGACATAGTCAACCTGAAGCCCGGCGACCACGTCGACCTGCTCGTGCCGCTGGTCAACTATCTGGGCCGGACCCTGTATCACTGCCACATCTCGGAGCACGGCGACAAAGGGATGATGGCGGTGCTCGAGGTGGACCGGGCCTGAGGGGGCTTAGGGCGGCCCGGCCGCCGCCGCGCTGATCAGGCCGTCGTCGTCGCCGGCCAGCAGGCCCGCCGCGCGCAGCTGCGCGAGCAGCTCCCCACGGGTGGCGCGTACGTCGACGATCGGATTCTTACGGTGGCGATTGACCTCCGCCGCCGTGAACGGCGCGAACCCCGGCGCCGTCTCTTTGGGGCTGAAGGTCGCGACGGTCCAGTTGAGCACCGCGGCCAGGCGCTGATCGTCTAGCGGCGCAAACACCACGCCAGGGACGCGCAGCAAATAGTCGCGCCCCGCGGGCACGCGCGTGAAGTGGCCGACGAACTCGCGCAGGCGCGGGATGGCGTCGCGTGCGCCCATGCCGTCGGCGCCGTGACAGCCCTGGCACTGACGCGCGAAATCCTGGGCGACGCCGGTGATGTGCGGGATCACCGGCGAAATGCTCGAGCGCCTGCCGAGCTTCTCGAGCAGCGCCTCGCGCTCCTTGCGTATTTCGGACGGCGTGGCGATCGGTTCGTGGTAGCCGGCCACCTCCGCGGCGGTGAGCGGGGCGAAATCACGCGGCAGCTGCTCGCCGTTCAGCTCGGTCAGCGCGTAGTTCAGCACCTTTGCGACCTCGGCATCCTCGAAGGTCGGCGGCGGCATCAGGCCGTTGTAAGGCCGGTCCTCGACCCGGATCGGGCCGAACATGCCGTAGACGAGCACGCGCGCGAGATAGGCGCGCCCTTCCGGCAGGCTGACGAAGCGGCCGATGCTGTCGGCGAGCGGCGGATACACGCCCGGAACGCCGCGCCCATCGTCTTGATGACAGGCAGCGCAGACGTCGGCGAACAGACCCTGCCCAGCGTCCTGGGCCAGCGCCGGCGTCGCGCCGGCGAGCGCGCAGGCCAGCGCCCAGCGACCCCCCAGCCGAGCGATCACGCCTCGCCGATCAGCACCGCCGAGGAGCAGTGATAGACCATGCTCGGCGCGCCGAAGCACCATACGATGTCGTTGTTGAGCTGGGGCCGGTACACCGGCATCTCGCCCTCGGTGCCGAGGCACGGGCAACGCGCGCAGCTGTCCTTACCGCAGCAGTCCTGATAGGCGATCAGGTACGTCTTGTTGTCGTCGGGATTGATGCAGCTGCCCACCCAGCTGCTCGGCGAAGCATAGGACCCGGGCGGGCACACCGCAGGGCCGCCGCCACAGCACGAGCAGGCGTAGCCGTCATGGGCGCAGTAGCGCCAGTAGTTGCACTGGGTCGGATCGCTGGTCTGCGCCGTCTTGGCGAACTCCTGGGCGTGCGCGGTCTTGACGAAAAACACCGTGCGGTCGACCGGCAGGAGCGGCAGGGTCGCGCCGCCGGCGACGTAGGCCGCGACCCTGGTCAGGAAGCTGCGCCGTGACGTGCGCTGGGCGACGCCGCGCGTCGCGCGCTCGATGGCGCGATCGAAAGCATTGGTCTGGTGATAGGTCATCGCCGTCCGCTCCCGCCCGGTAGCCTCATCCGTCGACCGCGGCGAGCGCGCGCCGCCGCGTCTCTTCCGGCGCCTTGCCGTCCGCATCGAGATACGCCTGGATCGAAGCGTAGCCCGTCTCCTTCGCCACCAGCAAGCTCTCGAGATGCTCGCGGCTGTTGACCAGCCCCTTGGCGCGCACGATGCCCAGCTCGTCGATCAGCACCGCATAGGGCAGCTTGCCGACCTGATAGGTCATGCCGACCACCGGCGACACTACGTAGGGAAATCCCTCGAGCCTGTGTTCGCGTATCAGCCGCTCCTGTTCGCTGCGCTCGCCGTCGCCGATCAGAGCGAGCCAGAGATGGCGCCGCTCGCTGCGCATGAACGATCGGGCCACGCCGAGCAGCTTCTTGCACATCGGGCAGGTCGGCGCGACGAACAGCAGCAGCTGGCTCTTGCCGTCGGCGCGCACGCCGCCGAGCAACAGCTTGTCGCCCGCGAGATCGGTGACCTCGAGCGGCGGCGCCGGCTCACCGACCGCAACCGCACGATCGGTGATCAGCGCGCCGAGCGGCGCCACCCGCTCGTGCAGCACGCCGATCTGGCGCGCGAGCGCGAGCACGACGACGCTCAGCCCGAGCAGCAGGACGATCAGGACCGCCTGGGACACGACCAGCGCCTCGACCATCAGCCGGCGCCTCCGGGCCGCGGGCGCGCCGGCAGGGCCATGCTGCGCAGCTGGGTGAAGGCGACGTAGAGCAGCACTGCGCTGCTCGAGGCAGCCACGATCGTGAGGGCATCGAGCCAGGTCAGGGCTCGCGCGATCACCGAGGTCGGCATCGCCAGCGTGGCCAGCGCGATCAGCGCGACGTTGCGGCCGACCAGTGCCCAGCTGATCCGCTGTCGCAGCGTGGCGGCGAAACAGCCGCAATCGATCGCGACCCTGCCCCGCGCCAGATTGACCGCCATGGCAACGGCGAACAGCGCCAGCACAGCCGCGGCAGCCATGGCGGCCACGCTTCGGGTCGGTTCGAGCAGCAACGCGAGTGCGATCGCCGCCTCGAGGCCCGGCAGCGCATGGGCGACGGGGCGCACCAAGCATTCCGGCAGGATGCGGTAGTTATGCACGACGCCGATGAACTCATCGAGCGCACGCAGCTTGGCTACCGCGGCCATGGCGAAGACCGCGGCCAGCACGAGCCGGGCGGTCCAGACCGCAGCTGGATCGAGCATGTGCGCCAAGGCCGCCTGTCCTACTCGCCGACGACGTACATCAGATACGGCGAGATGCCGAGCTCGCCGACATCGCCCTTGTGCTGGTACGACGTGGCGTCGAATACCGAGATCGAGGCTGCCTCCGAGAGAACGAACAGCAGCGGCTCCTCGTCCTGGCTGACCATCACCGAGAGCGCCGGCTCCTCGGGCTCGATCCTTTGCACTCTCTTCTTGCTGTTGACGTCGAACACCCAGATTTCCTGGCCGGGCTGCTTGTGACTCCACTTGACGCCTTCGTGCATCTGCACGAACAGCCGGTTGCTGGCCGGATGATAGGAAGCCAGCTGCCAGCCGCCCGGCCACCACTTGCCCTTCTCCTGGTCGCTGAGCAGCGACCAAGCTTCGCCGACCTTGGGCTGCTCGCCGGAGAAGTCGACCGGGTAGACCGTGCCGCCGTAGGACACGAACAGGGCCTGCCCGGTCTGCTGGGAAAAGCCAGGGTGCTCGAACACCGGGTCGTTCTCGGCGTCGAAGAACGGCTCGCCGCGGGTCAGCTGCGCCTTGCCCGCCTCATCGAAGTTGGCGGTCAGCAGCGAACCGTCGGCGCAGACCATCGAGAAGCGGCGCGGCGCCGAGGGAAAAATCAGCCCGCAGCCGGGGGTTTCGATCTCGCCGACGTATTTCTGATTCTGCACGTCAACGACGCTCACCGAGGTCGCCGGGTCCATGTTGAACGACAGCATGTAGCGACCGTCGGTGGTAAGGGCCCCGTCGTACTTCTTGGGAACCACGAGAAACCGGCCCTGAGGCAACGCGACTTCGTCCTTGGGATCAAGCGTGCGGCCGTCGAAGGTCGTGACCACGTCGGTGCGGTCGCCGCGCGAGCCGCGCGACCAGAAGGTCTCGGCCATGTAAAGCTGGCTCGCGCCCTGGGCTAATCCTAGGTTGGCGGTGTAGCCGCCATTGATCATGCCGACCACGCCGAGGCTGTCGCCATCAACGATCCAGACCTTGGTCACGATCAGATGCGGGAATACCGGCTCGAGCAGGTATACCCAATGCGGGCTGGCCTCGGACAGCGTTGCAGTGGGGTGCTCCTCGGCGGTCGGCAGTTGCGCGCTGTCGGGCACCTGCGCCATCGCCGTGCCACACAGCAGCAATGCGCCCGCGCCCACCGCCAGAGCGCACCAGAGCTTCCCGCCGCTCGCCATTTCGTTGCCTCCCCAGTCGCGGCCGGCAGTCGGCCGCTCCGCTCAATTACGCCGCCCTCGCCGGCGGATTTATCGCTTGGTCTCCTTCATATCCGAGGCCTCCGCCTCGGGCAAGCCGACAGCAATCCCTTTGCACAACACGCTAGGCGCGCCACGGCCGCCCCGACGGTCTGGGGGAAGGCTCGCGGCGGCTCAGGCGCCGCGAGCGATGAACGCCGGGTTCTCGAAGCCGGGCTTGCGATATCGGAACGGCGCCCCGTCCCTGGTCGTGACCCGTCCGCCTGCGGCACTGAGAACCGCGTGTCCGGCCGCGGTGTCCCACTCCATCGTGCGGCCGAAGCGCGGGTAGAGGTCCGCCTTACCTTCAGCGACCAGGCAGAATTTGAGCGAGCTGCCCGCCGAAATACATGCGCAGCAGCCGGCTTGGTCGAGGAAGGCCTGGGTCTCGGCATCGCGGTGCGAGCGGCTGGCGATCGCCACGGGGCCTCCTGGCGGCGCCTTGCGGACGGCGATCTTGCGGATGCGACCGTCGGCGTCGCGCGCGCTCGCCCCCTTGCCGCGAGCCCCCCACCAGGCCTGCCGGAGCGCCGGCGCCAGCACCACGCCGAGGATCGGCTCGCGCCCTTCGATCAGCGCAATGTTGACGGTGAACTCGCCCTTCCGGCTGACGAACTCCTTGGTGCCATCCAGCGGATCGACCAGCCAGAACGCCCCCGCATCGACATCAGGGACATGACCGGACGCCACCATCTCCTCGGCGATCACCGGAATCTCCGGCGTCAGCTGCGCGAGGCGCGCCACGATGACGGCTTCGGCCGCCTCATCGGCGGCGGTCACCGGCGAAGCGTCCGCCTTCGCACGCACCACCAGATCGCCCTGGTAGTGCTCGAGGATCACCGCGCCGGCGCGGTCCGCGAGCGCCACGATCTCCGGCAACAGCTGGTCCAGATCCGCCATCAGCGTTCCGCCGCGAAGGCGCGCTCGACGTAGGCCATCAGCTCGCTCAGGCAGTCGTCGACCACGCGCGCGCCCGTGTGAATCACCAGCTCCGCCTGCTCGGGCGGCTCGTAGGGCGAGCTGATCCCGGTGAACTCGGGAATTTCGCCGGCCCGCGCGCGCTTGTACAGTCCCTTGGGATCCCGCGCCTCGCACACCTCGAGCGGCGCCTCGATGTGGATCTCGTGAAACGCCTCGGGCGCCGCCCGACGGGCGCGCTCGCGATCGGCCCGATAGGGCGAGATGAACGAGCTGATCACCAAGAAGCCGGCGTCCGCGAACAGCGCCGCCACCTCGCCGACCCGGCGGATGTTCTCGGCGCGGTCGGCGGGCGAGAAGCCGAGGTTCGCGTTAAGGCCGTCGCGGATGTTGTCGCCGTCCAGCACATACACATGGTAGCCCTTGGCGAACAGGCGCGCCTCCAGCGCGAGCGCGAGCGTCGACTTGCCCGAGCCGGACAGGCCGGTGAACCACAGCACGCCGCCCTTGTGGCCGTTACGCACGGCGCGCGCCTCGCGTGCCACGCCATGGCCGACCATGGTGATGTTGGTGGCGCGCCGCGTGATCAGCTCGCGCTGATCGGGATAGCCCTCCATTGAGATGATGCCGCCGCCGACCGGCACGTGATCCTCGACCAGGACGAAACGGCCGGTGAGCGGATTGGCGCGGTGCTCGTCGAGCGCGAGGAGGCCGCGGGTGCGCAGCACCACCTCGGCGACGCCGTTGCGCTCGAGCAGC
>JBKPNX010000003.1:0-56661 GCA_046732855.1 Pseudomonadota bacterium | reverse complement strand
TTCGTAGGCCCATCGTTCGGACTGTGGGATATCAACCACCGTGTAGACGAAGTCCGGGGTGGGCCGCCCGGCCTCGAGGGCGGTCACGAGGTTGGCCACCAATTCCTCTTGCTGACCAAGGACCAGCTCGACTTGCTTGCCACTGTCCTGCTCGAACGCGGCGATAGTTTCCCGGACCGCGTCGTCTTCCTGTGCGTATTGTCCCTTTTCCCACCACACCACGAAGTCGGCGGCCTGCGCGCCAAGCGGCGTCATGATGATCGCCGCGGCAAGAAGCGCAGTTTGGCCACGCATTTTGTCACCTCTCCGATCGGGCGCCCCGCAATATCTTCTCGCTTCCGGTGCCTGGCAACACTCGCGCCAAACCGACCTGAAGGAGAGAGGTCTGCGAGATCAGGACTCGCCTTCGGTCACTCGTGGTCGTATCGCCCGGTTTCGAGCATGTCGGTTGTGCTCCGGAGAGCGATCCTTTGGACCAGGCAGCCGTTCAGACGGGCGTGATGCACGACAGCGGCGATGGGGCAGCACTGGACCAAGTCCTATTGTCATCTAGAACTTCCAGGCGGGGCAAGAGCCCCTATGGCACTGTCCGCGAAGCGATCGATACCGGAACCCATGGGCTCGGTCTCCTGCCTGGGATCTGCTCCAGCGTGCCAGCGGCAACCGATGCGTGTGCTCGCCGCGCCGGGCGCGGACCGTTCGATGGCAAAACTTCCTATTCTGTGCTAGACCTGCTCACGAGTGCGCTGGGCGTTCGGGCACGGACGGGCGAAGGGCGTCGGAGCGACCTCCGAAACCGAACAAACCCGGGAGATCGCGTCTTTTCAGAGACTTAGCTTTTTCAGTGCTCGGACGGGCTTTGCGCGAGATGCGGAGCAGAGCCACGGGGGTGATACGGTCCCGGTCTCGTACGTCAGTAATGTGCGTAATGCTTGCGAGGTCTGGCGGAACTGCTGCCCGAGATTGCAAGAAGCCGATCAGATGATCCGCCGCTGCCGGCGTCAGCCAGTGAGATTGCGGCGCGCGACCTCGTACCAGTCCCGCTCGGTGCGGTAGTACAGCTTGCTCGCCCGCTCGACCGAGCCGATCACCTCCTGGAACAGCGCCTTCGCCTCCGCCACGCGGCCGGTCTTTTGCAATAGGAGAGCAAGGCGGCAGCGCGGCTCTTCGCCGGGATAGTACGCGGCGAGCGCGACGTATTCGGTCAGCGCCTCTTCGATCTCGCCCTGCTGTTCCTTGGCGCGCGCGTACAGCAGGTGCCCCTCCGGACATTCGAGGTTCGGGTGGGCGGCGCGCAGGCGTTCCAGGGTCGCGCACGCGCCCGCATGATCGTCGAGAGCGAACTCGGCCCGCGCCAGACCGAGCATGAGCGCGTGATCGTCCGCATGGACGCCGGTCAAACAGCTTTGGAACAGCTGCCTGGCGTCGGCAGCGCGCCCGCGGCGCAGGCACTCCTCCGCGAGCGTGGCCCGGTTCTCCACCGTGTCGGCCTCGGCCACGCGCTGCGCCTTTTCGCGTAAGTCGCGCTCAGGGTCGATCACCGCGCCGATGTCCCGCACCGCTTGGCGCGCGGCCTGGCTGTGGCGCACATCAGGGAGAATCTCGATGAAGAGGTAGGCGAGGCAGCCGGCGACCGGCAGCCCCATGATGATGAATACCCATTGGCACGGCCGGCCGGTCCGCATGACGTGGGCCAGACAGAGCAGCTGAAGACCGAAGACCAGGGCGGCGAGCGCGGGCATGGGACGACGGAGGGACATTGGCGACCGTACGGCAGTATCGCCGATCCTCCCTTAGCTTCGGTTAAGCTGCGGATCAGGCGCCCCGAGCCGGCACAGGGCGAGCGACGCGGGGTCCAAGGCATCACCCGCGCGGAGCGGCCATGCCGCGACGGCCGCGATCGAGGATGCCTTGCTGCTGCACGCGTGCCGGGCTGCTAGGCTGCGCGGGTGCCGGCGAGGCAGAGCCTAACCTTGAGGGGTGATCGTCAGGTGACCGAGAGCGTCCGACCGGTGGTCGACTGGCTGGTGGATGGCGCGCGCACCGCGCGGCAACCGCAGGACGTGCTGGCCGAGCTGTGCGTGCGCCTGCTCGCCTGCGGTCTGCCGCTACATCGGGTCGCCGTGTTCGTCAGGACGCTGCACCCGGACGTCATGGGTCGGCGCTTTCTCTGGCGTGCGGGCGAGAGCGTGGTCGTCAGCGACGCGGCGCACGAGGTCATGGAAACCGACACGTATCGCCGCAGCCCGGTGCCGGTCGTGTTCGCCACCGCAGAGCCGATCCGGCGCCGCATCGAGGCCCCGGACTGTCCGAACGACTACCAGATCCTCGAGGAGATGCGCGCCGAGGGCGTGACCGACTATCTGATCCAGCCGCTGCAGTTCACCAATGGCGAGGTGCACGCCGCCAGTTGGACCACGCTGCGGCCGGGCGGCTTCACCGACGATGACCTCGCCGCGCTCGAAGCGATCCGCCGGCCGTTCGCGCGCATCGCCGAGGTCTACGGGCTGCGCCGCCTCGCGACCACCCTGCTCGGGACCTACGTCGGCCGCGACGCGGGCGAGCGCATCCTGCAAGGCCGGATCCGGCGCGGCGACATCGAACGCATCCACGCCGTGATCCTGCTTTCGGACCTGCGCGACTTCACGGGCCTGAGCAACCGGCTCTCGGGCGAAGCGGTGATTGGCCTGCTGAACGGCTACTTCGACTGTCTCGTGCCCGCGCTGCAGACGCGCGGCGGCGAGGTGTTGAAGTTCCTCGGCGACGGCCTGCTCGGGATCCTGCCGGTCGCGGCCGATCCGGCGGCCGCCTGCCGGAGCGCGCTCGCGGCCGCGGACGAGGCGAGGGCGGCTCTGGCGCAGGCCAACGCCGAGCGGGCCGAACGAGGCGAGCCGATGCTGCGCTATGGCGTGGCGTTGCATCTGGGCGAGGTGCTGTACGGCAACATCGGCAGCGCGGGCCGGCTCGACTTCACCACGATCGGCCGCGCGGTCAATCTGACCGCGCGCCTCGAGACGCTCGCGCGCGACCGCGGGCGCGAGCTAGTCGCCTCCGCCGCGTTCGCCCGGCACTGCCCGGACGCCCTGATCTCGCTCGGCTCGTTTCAGCTACGTGGCTTCCGCGAGCCGCAGGAGGTGTTCGCCCCGGCGGGCGACCCGTCGACCACGGCATCGCCCTGACCACGCCCGCCATACCCGCCGGGCTGCTTGACGGTGCTAGGGCCGCCGGGCATTTCCTGGCTCAGTCGCAAAACCCGCGCACGTGCGCGAGGAACTCGGCCGGGCGCTCGACGTGCGGCCAGTGGCCGGCGCCCGCAATCGCGACCTGTTGTGCACTCGGGAACAGGCGCTCGATCAGCGGCCGGTGCTGCGGCTGGATATAGCGGGAGCGGCCGCCGGCGATGAACAGGGTCGGCCCGAGGTAGGCAGCGGCGGGCGCCGTCGCCGGAAAGCCCAGCAGCTCGTCCATGTTCGTGGCGAGCGCCTCGAGATTGACCCGCCAGGCGAAACCGGCGTCGGTCTTGACCAGGTTCTGCAGGAGGAAATTGCGCAGCACGGCATCGGCGACCGCACCCTGCAGCTGCAGGTCCGCATCGACGCGCCGCTGCACCGCCGCGAGGTCGACCCGGCGCATTGCCTCGATCAACGGGCCGAAGATGTCAGAGTAGACCACCGGCGCAACGTCGACCACGACCAGCTGCCGGACCAGCTCGGGGCGGGTGAGTGCCAGGCGCATCGCGACCTTGCCGCCAAGGCTGTGGCCGATCAGCGTCACCGCGCCGAGCCTGCGCAGCTCGATGAAAGTGGTGACGTCGTCCGCCATGTCGTCGAAGCTCATAATCGCTGCCCAGGGGGAGCGGCCGTGATTGCGCAGATCGAGCGCGAACACGCGGTGCGTGCCGGCCAGCTCCTTGCCGACGCTGGTCCAGTTGCGCGCGGCGCCGAGCAGGCCGTGGAGGATGACGACGGGCGGCCCGGCTTCGCCGAACTGGTCAAAGGCGAGCTCGACGGTCATATCCCGTTCATGTCGACCACGTAGTCCGGGTCCGCCCGCACGGGGGATAGCGCCGGCCCTGCTGTTCCTGATCGATCCCGACAATCTTAGCAGCGCCGGGACGGTTTGTCCGCAGAGGGAGCCCCGCGCCCGGCGGAGTTTTGCAAGAGCAGGGCGAATGTTCGAGGCGCTAGATCCGGCCGAGCAGCACGAGAATCAAGATGATGATCAGGATCAGACCGAGCCCGCCAGTCGGGTAGTAGCCCCAGCTGCGGCTGTGGGGCCAGGTGGGCAAAGCGCCGATCAGCAGCAGAATCAGGATGATGAGCAGTATCGTTCCGAGCGTCATCAGGTTCTCCTTCGGCCGGCACGCCTACGCGCTAAACAACACCGCAAGACCGGGAAAGTTCCCCGCGTGATTCACCGGAGCTGGGGGCTGCCCCGACGGGCCCTCGGGAGCCTGCGCGGCGGGTCTCCCGAACAGGTCGGCGTTGACGCTCCGGGCAGCCGGAGGGCGCGGCCGCCGGTCGAGGATCGCTCAGAAGGTCTCGACCCAGGGGCGCAGCTCGACCTCCCACGTCCAGGCGCTGCGCGGCTGCTTGAGCACCGCGAGGTAGGTCTCTGCGATGGCGTCCGGATCGAGCATGCTGTCGGGCCGGTCCGCGGGCTCCTGGCGGCGCGCGCTGCGCACCGCGCCGTCGATCACGAAATGGGCGACGTGGATGTTCTGCGGCGCGAGCTCGCGCGCCATGCTCTGGGCGAGGCCACGTAACGCGAACTTGCCCATGGCGAACGAGGCGGAGCGCGCGTAGCCCTTGACGCTGGCCGAGGCGCCGGTGAACAGGATTGCGCCGCGGCCCTGGCGCAGCATGCGCCGGGCCGCCTGCTGCGCGACCAGAAAGCCGCCGAACGCGCTTACCATGAGCGCCTGGCGGACCTCGGCCGGGTCGAGTTCGACCAGCGCGCCCTGCGTCCGATAGCTCGGGTTGTAATGCACGACGTCGAGCGCGCCGAGCCGGTCGTCGACTTCGGCGAACAGGCGCTCGACCTCGGCCGCTTCGGTGACGTCGCAGCGCAGCGCCAGAGCGCCGATCTCGCCGCTCAGCGCTGCGAGCTTGTCCGGATTGCGCGCGGCAAGCGCCACCTCGAAGCCTTCGCGCGCGAGCGCTCGGGCGAACGAGGCGCTGATGCCCTCGCCGGCGCCGACGATCAATGCGGCCTGAGCCATGCCTTCTCTCCCTGATCAAACCGATGGTCGGACGCATCAAACAGGTAAAGGACACCCCTGGCGAGGGCGACCGCGGCTGATTGGCGCACGTCGGCGAAGGCTGCGGCGCTTCTGCAGTGGCGTGACGGCGCGCGCCAGCGCGTTGCCCGCGGCCGACGCCCCAGCGCGTAGCTCCGCCCGCCCTAACGCCAGGGCCGGCCGTAGTGCGCGGCGAGGTGCTCGAGATAGGTCTCGTCGGGGACCAGCGCCGGGTCGTACTCCGGGCCGTCCTCGATCTGCTGCCGGCTCAGGTCGACCTCGATGCGGTGTCCGGCCCAGTCGACGCCGCGCAGCCAGCGGGGCGAGATCACCACCTTGCGCCCGGGCAGCCAGTTGCCGGTATCGATGCCGAGGAGTTCGATCGCCCAGTCTTGGTCGTTAATGAAGAAGTCGTCGACGTGGCCGATCTCGCCGTCGGTTGCGGCGACGCGGTAGCCCGCCACCTCGCGCGCGCTGCGCAGATGCGGGTCACGCTCCTCGCGCTCGCGCGCCGCGACTTCTCTGGCGACCGGGTCCTCGTCCGAGGGCGCGTGGGCCGCTGTCGGCACGGCGATGCCCCAGTAGGGCGCGAGGCTGCCGGCGAGCGGCGGCACGGCCCAGTACGGCTCCCAGCCATAGTAGGCGTGCAGCGCCGTCTCCTGCTGGCGCGACACCGGCTGGTCC
This sequence comes from Pseudomonadota bacterium, assembly GCA_046732855.1. Classification (GTDB taxonomy): domain Bacteria; phylum Pseudomonadota; class Alphaproteobacteria; order Geminicoccales; family Geminicoccaceae; genus JBKPNX01. The sequence continues at coordinate 50,738 of JBKPNX010000003.1, read as the reverse complement.
AGACCGCTTGGCGGGCTGTCCTCGACCTGTTGACAGGTCAGGCCGGTGACGAGCCCGCCGCGCTCGGCATCGACGCCGCCAACCGCCGCCGGCGCGAGCAGCACGCGCCTGCCGGGCAGCCAGGTCCCGGTGTCGACGACGAAGTAGCGGATCAGCGTGCTCTGGTCGTCGAAATACACATCGCGCAGCGAGCCGATCTCGCCGTCACTGGCGTGAATGGCGGAGCCGCGGAGGTGAGCGAAGCTGCGCAGCATTGGCCGTCTCCCGGGTTGTGTGCGCCCCTTGGCCAACGCCATGCCAGCTGGATGGGTTCCGGGCCGAGCCGACTGCTCGACCGTGCTGTCACGCGTGGCGAGACTCGCATCGCCGCCACTGCTTCTGGATAGAATCCTTCGGCCTGGGATCGTCGGTCATGGCTGAGCTGTCGCTGTCGCTGTCGCGTCGCGAATAGTGTACGTAGTCTCGCAGACCTAGCGTCCGGTGGTCCGAGAGCGCGCGCATGCTGGCTGAAATCGAACCGATCGCGACCGACGTGGACCGCTGGCTTGCCCGGTTCGGACAGGCGCTCGCGCATCCGGGCGATCTGCTCGAGCAACTGTTCCATCGGGACAGCTACTGGCGCGACGTCCTGGCGCTGACGTGGCGCATCCGCACGATCCGCGGTCTGGAGACGATTTGCGATCAACTGAGTGCGCATGCCGGACTGGTCCGGCCGAGTGCATTCAGGATTGATCAGGAGAGGACTGCACCCCGCCGGGTCACCCGCGCCGGGACCGAAGCGATCGAAGCGATCTTCAGATTCGAGACTAGAGAGGGCAGGGGCGTGGGCGTGGTGCGGCTCACCCCCGATGCCGCCGCCGGCAACCGGCCTAAGGCCTGGACCTTGCTTACGGCGCTCGACGAACTTAAGGGGTTCGAGGAACGGATCGGCACTTTGCGGCCGCGCGGCGAGTCCTATTCGCGCGATTTTCGGGGTCCGAACTGGCTCGATCGCAGGCAGTCCGCTGCCGGATATGTCGACCGCGACCCGGCCGTCCTGATCGTCGGGGGCGGGCAGGCAGGGCTGTCGATCGCCGCGCGCCTCGCGCAATTGCAGGTCGATACGCTGATCGTCGACCGCGAACCCCGCATCGGCGACAATTGGCGCAAGCGTTACCATGCCCTCACCTTGCACAACCAGGTGCAGGTCAACCACCTGCCGTACATGCCCTTTCCGCCGAGCTGGCCGACCTACATCCCCAAGGACAAGCTCGCCGCGTGGTTCGAGGCTTATGTCGAAAGCCTGGAGCTGAACTACTGGACCGCGACCGAGTTTCTGGGGGGCAGATACGACGAACAGGATGGACGATGGTCGATCGTGCTGCGTCGGGCGAATGGCGCCCGCCGCGAGATGCGCCCGCGAAATGTCGTGATGGCGACTGGCGTGAGCGGCATTCCGCATCTGCCGGACATTCCTACTTTGCAAAATTTCGCAGGCGCGGTCCTGCACTCCAGTCGTTATGACGACGGCGAGCCATGGCGAGGCAAAGACGCCATAGTCATCGGCACCGGCAACAGCGGGCATGATATTGCGCAGGACCTGCATTCCGGCGGAGCCAACGTCACGCTCGTGCAGCGCAGCCCGACCTTGATCGTCAACATCGAGCCGAGCGCGCAGCTTCCCTACGCATTGTACGATGAAGGGCCGCCTCTGGAGGATTGCGACCTCATTACGACGTCCATGCCGTTTGCGCTCATGAGGAAAAGCCACGTCCGCTTCACCGAGCAAGCGAAGAAACTGGACCGGGAACTCCTCGACAAGCTCGAAGACGTCGGCTTCAAGCTCGACTTCGGCGAAGACGGAACGGGGTGGCAGTTCAAATATCTGACGCGCGGCGGCGGCTATTATTTCAACGTCGGCTGTTCGGACCTGATCGTCGAAGACAAAATAAGAGTGGTGCAATTCTCCGACATCGCGGAGTTCGTCGCGGCAGGGGCGCGGCTGCACCACGGCGAAACGATTGCCGCCGATCTGATCGTGCTGGCGACCGGATACGAAGCCCAGGAGCACCTGGTGCGCAAGTTGTTTGGCAAGGAGGTCGCCGATCGAGTTGGCCCGATCTGGGGCTTCGGCGATGACGACGAATTGCGCAACATGTTCACGCGCACGGCGCAGCCCGGCCTCTGGTTCATCGCCGGCAGCTTCGCGCAATGCCGGATCTACTCAAAATACCTAGCGCTGCAAATAAAGGCCTGCGAGGCCGGCCTGCTAACGTAGAGCATCGGCCAAGGTGGGGATGGATCGTGGGGAGGCCGTGGTCCCAGCCCTTGACAATTTATCCGACACTGTCGTATAGCAGAGCATGTAGGCGGTCGTCGAACTGCCCGGCTTTGTTGCTGCTGTCCGCAATGCAGGACTATCGGAGCGCGAAGCTCAGATGATCGTCGATCGCATCGCCGTGGCGCCTACCGCAGGCGATCTGATCCCCGGTACTGGCGGTGCGCGCAAGGTGCGGTTCGCGGGACGCGGCAAGGGCAAGAGCGGCGGCTACAGGGTGATCACCTTCTACAGCGGCCCCGAGGTGCCGGTGTTCCTGATCACGCTGTTTGCGAAGGGTGAAAAGATCGATCTGACGCAGGCCGAGCGGAACGCGATCAAGCGCGAGCTCGCCGGACTCGTGGAGGACTACCGTCGAGGAGCGATGCGCCATGTCCGCAGCCGGTGAGAAGATCCTGGGGAGCATCCGGGAGGCGCGCGCGGTCCTGCGCGGCGAGATCGAGGGGGAGCTCGTCGTCCACGTCCCGCCCGATTTCGACGTCAAGGCGCTGCGCCGCAAACTCGGCATGTCGCAGTCGAAGTTCGCCGCCAGCTTTGGTTTCGGTCTCGACGCGGTACAGAGCTGGGAGCAGGGCCGCCGTCGCCCCGAGGGCGCCGCGCGCATTCTGCTCAAGGTGATCGAGCACGAACCGGAGGCAGTAAGGCGCGCTCTGGCCGCATAGCTGCGGAGGGCCCCAGCTGGCTCGGGTAATGCTAGAGTGCGAGACCAGATCCGGAGGCTATGTTAGCAAGAAAACTGCCACGGACTAGTGCCTATGACTTTCGCTGAATGCCTTGGCCGCCGCCCCTTTGGGGTGACAATGCCTATGCACTACAACCCCATTGCCGAGAATTGTTTGCCCTCCCTCGTGATGCTCTTTGATATGATGAATCTCGGCCTCATCCCACGGCACCATGGCCTTGCATTGGGCGCACAGTTTGTTGTCCCGGAAATAAATAATCTCCCGTTCAAGAGGGCCAAAAACCCGCTTCATGTCCTTCAACTGAAGAGGCTGAAGGAAACCCAGCATCTTCTGTGCATAGAAGGCGTGCCGACGACGAATTGTTTCCGCCCTATCGGAATTGACTCTCGTCCATTGTCCGTATCGCAGCCAGAATTCATCCGGTGAACTGGCGTAACGGGTCTCTTTCCCCGACGCGAGCGCGGCTGAGAATTTGTCCAGAGCTGTGGGAAGTGTCGACTCCCAGGAGCGGGTATAGTCGTCCCAAAGCGCATCTACCAAAAGGACAAGGTGTATAGCGTCGTGGTTGCGCAGTTTTGGGTGCGCACCAGTGCCGAGCAATGCTTCAAGTTTGTCCAGGATGGAAACGAGGCGTTGCGCATCGGTCGATCTCTTATCGAAATCTATGTGGGTGTAATAGAAAACGTCGAGAGCCTCAGAACTAATATCCATAAAATGATCCGGACCGTATTCCCTTCGTGAAAGAAAGAGCGAGGCGATCTGCGCGGCGACAGTCCGCGTTTTTCCTCTGTCCGATTCTGGCTTCATTCGCATCACACGTTTGAAAAACTGGTGGCCCTGGTATCGCGACACCTGCGGCTTGCCGCCGAGCCACAAAATGAAATCCGTGAAATCTCCGGGTCATGCGTCTCGCGTTTCCTGCGCATTGAGCGCGAGCCCCGCTTGAAGCCTGACAAACCGGTCTCGGACCTCATTAGGATCGTCCGTATAAATTTTTGCGATCGCAAGCGTGGTGTTTAAGAACTGCGCGATTAACTCGTCGGTCAGGGACGAAAAATCCTTTCCTGCCCAGGGGCAGGGTTGCGCCTTGAGGAAGTTCGGAACTTTCCTTCCTGATTGTCTTTAATAGGGTCGAATAGCTTGTGCGCTCGCTCACGAAATTTGTGCAAAGAATTGATTCGCTGCTGCCCGTCGATGATCTCGAAATCTTCGCGTTGAGCACCGGCGACGATGCGTTTAATGTGGTGCAGGTAGATCAAGGGCAACGGATAGCCACGCATAAGTGAATCGATAAGCTTCTTCTTCTGCGCGACGCTCCAGACGATTCCCCGCTGGTATTCCGGGTTCGCTTTGAGCATTTGATTGTCATAGAGGGCAAGTAGCTGCTCGACGGTCAATTCATCGCGTTTCATTTTCATGGCACTCTCTCTCCCTCGTCGGCTCCCCCCTACTACCAGGAGCGACGATCCCCGGACTCATCTTCCTGGCGTCGTAGCTCGCGATTGGCCCGCTCGTATGATCGCTTTTGCATTGCGATGCAACTATCGCTTGCCCACCGCGCGATCGACTTCCATAGCGTCAGCAAGGTTCAACCCAGAGTGCATCACGCCTTGAGCACGCCTTCCATCAGGCCCTTGAAGAACAGGCGCTGGGCGAAGGCGAATGCGATGATCCCCGGCGTGACCACGATCAAGTAGACCGCGGCGATGCGCGGCCACGCCCACTGGCCCATGCCGCCCTGCGCCGCGGCGAGCACGACCGGCATGGTGCGCACGTCCTGATCATTGGTCAGCGTCGTGCACAGCAGATACTCGCCCCAGGCGGTCACGAAGTTGACGATGATCACCACGACGAGACCGTTGCGCACGAGCGGCAGGCCGACCATCCACAGCGTGCGCCACACCCCGGCGCCGTCGATGTGGGCGGCGTCCATGAGCTCGTGCGGCACCAGCTGGAACACGCTGCGCATGATCAGCACGCTGACCGCGAGATTGAGCGTGATGTAGGGCAGGATCAGCCCGCTCGTGCTGTTGATCAGGCCGAGGAAGTCCTGGATGCCGTAAATCGTGATGATCGAGACCACCCGGGTCGGGAAATACAGGGACGCGATCAAGAGCGCGATGATGAACGGCCCGCCGCGCGGCTTCAGGTGCACGAGCGCATAGCCGGCGAGCACCGCGCAGAACACGGTGATCACGACGGTCGCCGCGGTGACGTAGATGCTGTTGAACAGATTGACCGGCAAGGTGGAGATCTTCTCGAACACATAGGCGTAATGGGTGAAGTCGAAGTTGCGCGGCCACAGCCGGCCGGCCATCGAATCCGGCAGCGACTTGATCGAGAGCAGCAGCACCCAGGCGAGCGGCAGGAGGATCGTCAGCAGGAAGAAGTTGATCACGGCGTGGCGGACAATCGCGGCGCGGTGGCGCGCGAGCCAGCGCTCGCGCGGGCGCGCCTGGACGAGGGCAGGGTGGGTCGCCTGCAGCCCCATCGGCCTCAGCCCTTCGGCCGGAAGACGTAGAGCAGCACCGCGACGAACGCCATCATTACCGCCGCGCCGATCATGCCGATCGCGGCGGCGAAGCCCTGGCGCCACAGGCCGGTCTTGAACGCCTGATCGTACATGAAGATGGTCCAGGTGTAGGTCGGCGCGTCGCGATTGAAGCCGCCGAAGATCAGGTACTCGTCGATCACCGCCATCGAGGTGCCAAAGCGCAGCACGACCAGGATCATCATGATCGGCTGCAGGCGCGGCAGGGTGACGTGCCAGAACACCTGCCACTCGTTGGCGCCATCGATCCGCGCCGCTTCCGGCAATTCCTTCGGGATCGCGGCGAGGCCGGCGAGAAAGAAGACGCTGTGATAGCCGAGGCCCCACCAGACCTCCATGATCGCGATCGAGGGCAGGGTCAGCGCCGTACCGCCCAGCCACTGCGGCGCGTTCTGGTAGGTGAACAGACCGAGCACATCGACGAGGAAATGATTGATCGGGCCGGTCTGGTAATTGTACATCCACTTCCACAGCACGAAGACCAGCGTGCTCGGGATGACCGCCGGGATCAGCAGGATCACCCGGTACACGGTGGCGAGACGCTGGTTCTGCACCCGGTCGACCAGAATCGCGACCAGCAGCGGGATGATGATCGTGCCGGGCAGGAACATCGCGGTGAACAACGCCGCGCGCCCCAGGCTGGTCCACATCAAAGGATCGTTCAGCGCCTCGAGGTAGTTGGCGAGGCCGACCCAGTTTGCGGGGTCCTTGCTCAGAAACTTGAAGTCGGTGAAGCTGATCCAGACCACCCGAATGATCGGATAGGCCTGATACCAGACGAAGAAGACGATCGCCGGCAGCAGAAAGATCCAGGTATTGATCTGCTGCTGCGCGTGCTCCCGTCCGGCCGACCGAGGTACTGCTAGTGCCACGACTTTTCTCGTCCGCGACGCGATGCCTGGCCAGGAAGCGGACCAGCGTGGAGCGGTGCGCCGAAAGTCAGGCAGCAGGAGCGCGCGGACGCTATGCTCCTGCTGCGTGTCGCCTCGAGCTAGCCGCGCTTCAGCTCGGCCTGCACGGCGTCGACCACGTTCTGCATCGCGACGCGCGGGTCCTGCTCCTCGCCCTTCAGGTAGGTTTCCCACACCGGCTGCCCGATCACGAACTGCTGGTGCCCGAAGAGGTGGTTCCTGATCGCCTTGGCCTGGTCGAGCTGACCCCGGATCAGGCTGACGAACTCTGGCATCCAGTCGGGCGGGTTCGCAGCCCAGTCGGCGTAGATCGAGCTGTAGGGCGGCAGCTGGCCCGGATGCGCGGTCTCGGTGCCGGCGATCGAGTCGTGCCAGATCTGGGGGTCGTAGGTCAGGGCTTTGATGTATTCCGCCGCCTGCTCCTTGTTCTCACCATACTTCAGGAGGCACGAGCCGGTGGTCCAGAACACGGTCGAGCCCTCGCCGCTCGCGAACTTGGGCTGGCGGGCAAGCTTCAGCAGGGTCGGGTCGTCCCAATACTGGGCAAACCGCAGCGGCGAGTTAAAATACTTGGTGTAGTAACAGACCCGCTGGGCGCCGAACGCGATCTCGTCCGGGGTGCCGTTCACGCCAGCATCGGTCGTGCCGGCGAGCAGGATGTCCGGGTGCGACAGCGCCATGATCTTCTTCATCAGCATCAGCGCTTCGACCGCCGGATCGCTGCTGAAATCGAACAGGCCGTCGGCGGTGTAGACGTCGGTGCTGAGACTGTGGGTCATGGGCGCGAGCGAGCGCCAGCCATGGGCGTCGAAGGTCGCTCCGAAGGGCGCCGCGCCCGAGTCGACGACCGCTTTGGCGTTCTGCAGATACTCGTCCCAGGTGACAGGCGGCGCTTCCGGTAGTTTGGCCTGCGCCGACAGGCCCGAGTGCCAGCCCATCCCGATCACATCGAGCAGGAACGGCCAGCTATAGATCTTGCCGTCGACCGTGCATTCCTCCCGGATCGAGGGAATCATGTCATCGATCACCTCTTTCGGGATGTAGTTGTCCCACGGCTCGATGACGTCGGCCTCGATCATCGCGGACATTTCGACGAACGGCGTCATGCCGACATACACGTCCCAGGTACTTTCGCGGTTCTTGGCTTCGGCGACGAACCGTTCGATGCCAAATCCCTCGACCGGCGCGATCTGATAATTGAGGCCGGGGAATTTGGCGTTGACCTGAGGAATACTCGGATGCAGGTCCTCGATCCATTGATAGAACGTCGGGGTGAGGGGCCGCGCCGCCAGCGCCGTTGACATGCCGAATCTGGCTGCCGCGCTCACTCCCGCCATGCCCAGCCCGGCGACCAGAGCGCGCGAGAGGAACTGCCGCCGATCGATCTCGCCCCGCAGCAATTGCTGCCGCCATGCTGCCCGCAGCAGATATTCTTGTTCGGTGCGCCGGGTCATCGCTTGCCTCCTCCAGCATGCGCTCGAGCCCGTACGGGCCCGGATTTCCCGTCACTATAATTGCTTCACTACCCTTGGCAACGACGACGCGCCGCGCGTTTCGCCAAGCCTCGGGTTCCCACGGTCGATCTCTTGTGCCAATTGTCCGCGCTCGGTCGGGCAGAGCGCGAGGTGGCCATGGCGCGGACGGGCGGCGGAAAGCGGCCGGTCATCGTGTACGATCTGGGTGGCGTGCTGATCGACTGGAATCCGCGCCATCTCTACCGCAAGCTGTTCGACGACGAGACCGCCATGGAGCGGTTTCTCGCCGAGGTCTGCCATGCCGCCTGGAACGAGGAGCAGGATCGCGGGCGCAGCTTCGCGGCGGCGATCGAGGAGGCGGCGGCGCGCCACCCCGAGCAGCGCCCGATGATCGAGGCATACTTCGCGCGCTGGGGCGAGATGATCGCGGGCGAGATCGACGGCGCCGTGGCGCTGCTTGCCGAGCTCAAGGGCGGCGGCTACGAGCTGCACGCGCTGACCAACTGGTCGGCCGAGACCTTCCCGTTTGCCCGCGAGCGTTTCGCCTTCCTCGACTGGTTTCAAAGCATTCTGGTTTCCGCCGAAGTCGGCCTGATCAAGCCCGATCCCGCGATCTTCCGGCTGCTGCTGGAGCGCATCGGCCGCGCCGCCGCAGAGTGCATCTACATCGACGACAATGCCCGGAACGTCGCGGCGGCAGGAACCCTCGGGTTCGACGCGATCCCGTTCGTGGGGGTCGCTCGACTGCGCGAGGAGCTGGGCCGGAGAGGTCTGCTGGCCGGCCGGCGCGAGCACGGCTGACGTGCGTCGGCTGCTGCGCTGGCTCGCCTGGACTCTGGGCGGATTCCTACTGTTGAGCGTCGCGGTGGCGGCCGGCGGCTATTTGTGGTTACGCCAGTCGTTGCCCCAGATCGACGGCACGATCGAGGTGGCGGGGCTCGGGGCGCCGGTGACGATCGTGCGCGACCGCTGGGCGATCCCCCATATTGAGGCGGACAGTCTGCTCGATGCGAGCTTCGCGCTCGGGTTCGTCCATGCCCAGGACCGGCTCTGGCAGATGGAGTTCGAACGGCGGCTTGGCGCCGGACGTCTCGCGGAGATCCTCGGCCCGGCGGCGCTGCCGAGCGACCGCTTCATGCGCACGCTGGGTCTGTACCACGAGGCAGAAGCGAGCCTCGCGCAGCTGGATCCGGACACCGTTGCCTGGCTCGAGGCCTACGCCGCCGGCGTCAACGCGTTCCTCGCGCATCGCGCCGGTCCGCTGCCGCCCGAGTTCCTGATCCTTCGCCACGGCCAGGTCGAGCCGTGGCGGCCGGCCGACAGCCTGGTCTGGCTGCGGGTGATGGCGCTCGATCTCGCCACCAACTACCGCGACGAGCTCGCGCGCGTCCGCCTCGCCAGGCGCCTGTCCAAGGAGCAGATCGCGGACCTCTGGCCGACCTATCCCGAAGACGCGCCGGTCACCCTGGCCGAGCTGACGCGCGGTCTGCCGTGGGACCAGCTCGCCGCGGCGCTGCCGTCGGCGCCGCCCGGCGGCCTCGGCTCGAATGCCTGGGTGGTCGGCCCGGCGCGTTCGATCACGGGCGGAGCCCTGCTCGCGAACGACCCGCATCTGCGCCTGCAGGCGCCCGGCGTTTGGTATCTCGCGCATCTCGAAACGCCCGAGCTCGCGCTGGTCGGGGCAACCTTGCCGGGCGTCCCCGCGGTCGTGCTCGGCCACAACGGCAGCATCGCTTGGGGTTTCACCAACACCGGCGCCGACACCCAGGACCTGTTCATCGAACGGGTTGATCCGGGGGATCCGACCCGGTATCTGACACCCGACGGCTCGGCGCGGTTCGCCGTACGCGACGAGGTCATCGACGTTGCCGGCGGCGCGCCGGTGGCGCTCAGCGTGCGCGCAACCCGCCACGGGCCGGTCATCTCCGATCTGTTGCCGGACGCCGCAGCCAGGTTCGGCGCGGACCGGGTGGTCGCGCTCGCCTGGAGCGCGCCCGCCGAGGACGATCTGGCGATCCGGGCGCTGCTCGGCATCGATCGGGCGCGCAACTGGAGCGAGTTCGTTGCGGCGCTGCGCGACGTCGGCGCCCCGATGCAGAACATTCTCTACGCCGACGGCTCCGGTCACATCGGCTTCATCGCGCCGGGCCGCGTGCCGATCCGCAAGCGCGGCGACGGCCGTTGGCCGGTGCCGGGATGGACCGGCGAATACGACTGGACGGGTTGGGTCCCGTTCGATGCCCTGCCGCGAGCGCTCGATCCTGCGAACGGAATCCTGTTCAACGCCAACAACCGGATCGTGCCGCCAGACTACCCTTACCTGCTGACCGCCGACTGGGAAGCGCCGTACCGGGCGCGCCGGCTTGGCCAGCTGCTCGGGCATCCTCCGTTCGGGCCGACCGAGTTCGCCACGATCCAGGCCGACCAGCTGTCGTTACTCGCGCAGGACCTTCTGCCGGTCATGCTGGCGGCGCAGCCGAGCGGTGCCGCGGCGGCCGCCGCGATGGCCAGGCTCGAGGCCTGGGACCGGGTAATGCGCGTGGACGCCGCCGAGCCCCTGATCTTCGCCCCGTGGTATCGCGAGCTGTCGCGCCTGATCTACGCCGACGAGCTGGGGGACATGTTCAACGCGTTCTGGCACGTGCGCCCGGAATTCATGGAGCGGGTCTTGACCAAGCGCCAGGTCTGGTGCGACGACATTCGCACCCAGCCGATCGAGACGTGCGCCGGGCTCGCCGCGGCCGCGCTGGACGCCGCGCTGCTCGACCTGCGCCGCGGCTTCGGCGACGATCCCGACGCGTGGCGGTGGGGCGACGCCCATGTTGCGCGAATGACCCACCCGGTGTTCGCGAACCAGCCCCTGCTCGGCCGGCTGTTCGACATCGAGGCGGCGACTGGCGGCGACAGCGTCACGGTCGACGTCGGGCATTTCAATCCCTCTAACCAGGGATGGCCGTTCGCCAGCACCCATGCCCCGACCTATCGGGCCATCTACGACCTCGCGCAGCTCGACGCGTCGCGGTTCGTCAGCGCCACCGGCCAGTCGGGCAATCCGTTGTCACGCCACTATCGCGATTTGACGCGACTGTGGGCGACCGGGGGAACGGTGCCGATCGGGCGCGACCGCGCGAGCTATCGGCAAGGGGCCCTCGGCACCCTCCGTCTGGAGGCTTCCGGCCCGCCGAGCTAGGTGCCTACTGCATGCGGCCTTTGGTCGCATGAGGGGTAGGCTCGCGTCCCGATAGAGCGAGCGGTTCCAGTTCGCGTTTTGGGCTACCAACATTCGTCAACAGCCTGTGGATAAAAGACATATTTCCCCTTTCAGTTGTGGCGTCGAGAGCAGGAGAACAGACGCGCTGACGTGGGCTCGGTGCCGCTTGACGAAACCGGTTTTGGCGATGACTCAGTCGGTTGCCCTGGAACTGACGCGATGAGGTGTACAATTGGCCTGGCGGGGTGACCGAAATCTCGGCCGATCGGCGGCATTTTTCGCTAGCGCAACGGTTTCGAGTGCGCTTATTTTACCCGTCGTAGTCCCATCTGAAGTGAAATTCTCGCCCGGCGAGAAACCGTCACGACGTCCCGTGGAGCCATACGAACGATGAACCAACTCGCCAGCAAAGTGGCCAGCCGTAGCGTCGGCGGTCGGAGCCGTGCTCTGGACGTCGACCGCTACGTCAGCCTGCGCATACGCCAACGTCGGATCATGCTCGGCCTCACCCAGCAGCAGATGGCCGAACTGATCGGCGTGACCTACCAGCAGGCGCATAAGTACGAGACCGGGATCAACCGGATCTCGGCCGGGCGCCTCTATCAGATCGCGCGCGCGCTCGGCGTCGACATCAGCTACTTCTTCGAGGATGTCGACCCCGGCAACGGCGCGGCCTCGCGGGTGCAGGAGCTGATGCCGCAGCAGCGCATGCTGCTCGAACTCGCCCGCAACTTCGCCGCGATCAAGAGTCGCAAACATCAGGAGGCGATCTGCCACTTGGCGCGCGCCTTGAGCGACAGCGAAGCTCGGCACTGAGCCGCGATTGCGCTACGGCTGCCTCGGCAGTTCGACGCGAACTGGTGGGCGACCGGTTCGGCTCGGGCAGGCGGTAGCGGGCGGTGCAGGCGAGCGTCAGCCGCACCGCGCTTGCCACGTCGAGGCAGTGGCCCGGGAGACGAACACCGGCTTGACCCCGCGCCGCGTGCGTACCGCAGCGCCGACGAGATCGCCCCGGTAGAGCAGCGGCGACCAGACGCAGCGCCGGTCCGGCGGCGTGTGACTTCGCCGAGCAGCGGGACTTGGCGACACCGATAATCGGCGTGTCGAGCAGCCCGCCCAGGTGGCAGGCGAGACCGAACGCCTGGGGTGGGCGAGGCCCTGGCCGTCGGCGAGCAGCCGGTCCGGGGTGCGGGCGAGCGCCGCCAGCGCTTCGACCACCGCCGGGATCTCGCGAAACGACAGCAGACCCGGCACCTACGGAAATGCAATCGGCCGACGCGCCTGCGCGGACTCGAACACTTGCAGGTTCGCCAGGCTCAGGACCGCGAGCGCGGCCCGGGTTACGCGCCCCTCGTGCTCGAACCCGACGTCGATGCCGGCGATCAGACCGGGCATGCCCAGACGGTCGCGCGCTTCGGCCGCACCGGACGGGGGTTCTTGGAGCGCCCGCGCCCCGGCGAGGGTCAGATCCCAGGCGCTGGCATGGACCGGCCTCAACGACACGGCCGCCGCTCGCCTGCGAGCTTGATGACCCGGACCGTCTCCGTCCACAGGCCGAGCAGCTCGATCTCGGCCACGCTGAACCAGCGGGCGTCGGCGGCATCGCTGCCCGGCCGCAGCGCATCGCCCGGCGCCTCGGCGACGAAATCAATCAGCGTATAGTGATAGCGAATCCGGTCGTCCGGATCGCGCTCGATCAGGTCGACCATGGCGACGATGGCGCCGAGATCGACCTCGAGACCGACCTCCTCGAAGACCTCCCGACGCGCCGCCTCGGCTACCGTCTCGCCCAGCTGTTGCGCCCCGCCCGGCAGGCTCCAATGACCCACGCGCGGCGGCTTGCCGCGCCGGACCAGGAGAACCCGATCGCCGTGCCAAACCACGACGCCCACCCCGATGATCGGCCGGGTGGGATATTCGCGGCTCATGGCGGGCCCGGGCTACACGAACAGGGTCAAGACGCCGCTGTAGCTGTACAGCCGGTCGCGGAAGATCTCGCCGTTGGTGAAGAACCCGGCCAGCGGCACGGGGCCGAGCGCTCGTTCGATCGTTTTCAGCTCGGTCGAATCCGGACCAAACATGTGCGGCCCGCGGGCGACGCAGCTGTGATACAGGGCCCCCCGGATCGGCCGTCCGGCCGTCCGTCTGCGCAGATTCTCAAGCATCTGCGAGAGGTCGGCGAGAGCAGTCGCGGGATCGCGTTTGACGAACATCAGCGGCGTACCGGAGCGGAGCTGGTCGCCCACTGCGATGATGCCGCGCCGCAGGTCGATCGCGAGCAGATTGCGCACTACGTAGTCGGGCCGGTCAGCGCCGACGATCGGCAGGGCGACGTGGATGAAGCCGGCGATCCGCTCCAGGTTGCGGGCGAGCACCTCGCCGATATCCTCCTTCAGCACGTCGATCGCGGGCCGGCCGTCCAGGCCTAGAATCCAGGGACCCTGGCTCGCGGTCACCTCGTGCGCTGGGCCGACCGGTGTGCAGCCCTGGGACAAACCGGTCACTACCTGCACGTCCGCGCCGAACAGCACGCCCGAGATGCCGCCCTCGGCTGGGCGCCCGGCGATCTGCATCGGCGAGGCCTCCGCCGAGGTCAGACCGCCGACCAGAAACGCGCTGGTCGCATCGCTCAGGCGGGCGATCTCCGCCGCGACGTCCGCCTGACGCGGGTCGCCGTGGACCACGGCGCAACCGACCGGGTTGGCCCGCATCCAGGCAGCGCTGGCCGGATCCAGGTCGCTGCCGCCGTCGTGAACCCGATCGAACAGCCGGAAGCTGTTCGCCGGCAGCGCCGCCACGAGCGCGACCATGGCGCCGCCCTGAAACTCCTCCCGGCCGCTGGCGCAGACCGCGGCGCCGCCGGTGCCAACCCAGTCGCTCACGCCCGTCGCCGAGCGCAGCCGGGCGACGATCAGATCGAGCGCTTCGGCGAGCGGATCGCTCGCGTACACGAAGCCGAGATTCGCGCCCGCGGGCACTTCGGACAGCTGCTCGAGGCAGCATGCGCAGGCGACGTTCCAATCGGAGCCGCGCCCGTGCGCCGCGCGGAAGAGAGCTTGCATTTCGGGTTTGCCTCCTCGCCGCCTTGGTAGCTCAGCGGCCCTGGAAAGCCAAACAGTCCTAGAAATCAACCCTTAGGCGAGATTCTACTTGACGAACATTTCAGAAACGCTACACTCGCCGGTAGCGTTGGTCGGTGCGTCGCGTGACTCCACGGCATGACCAGCGTCACTTGACGAGATGGGACCCTCGGGGGGCCGCCGTGGCGGGCGGCCCCCCAGCCACATTCGCGACCGCACCACTTCACGTCGGGGGCGTCTCGCCGGCGCCGTAGGTCGCCACACGGCAGACCTCACAAGAGAAGCGCGCTCACGTCTGTGCTGCACGGGTCGCACCCGTCTGCTCCCGGCCGAGGTTGCTGGGGCACCCGCAGCGCAAAGCTTGATCTAGCGGGGGCAATACTACCGTGAGCTGATATCGGAGACGTCGATCGCCAGATTTCGGTCGGTTCGTCGGCACTTGCTGGTCAGATGCTGCGGGGCGTCAGGCGGTTCGACGCGACATGCCGCACTGTAGCTCGGCCGTGAAACGGCGCCTGTGGCCGAGCGCGGCGCCTACAAGACAAGAGCGCGCGCCGCACCGATGCTGGAGCCGCCATCTCGCCAGCACCGCGAGGTTGTCGAGGCGAGCATAACTTTCGGTAGCTATGTCTTTCTTGACATTCCACCTTTTACTTGATGGAAACCACACTGTTCGTTAAGCATGCCGGACACCGGCCGCTGCAGCCACTTGATGTCGCTCAAACGATCGTCGAGATTGCCCTCATGCCGAACGTAGTCGTAATCGACGATCGCGTCACCAATCGCAACGTGTTGACGCGGCTGGCCGCCTCGGTCGAGGAGGGGGTGAGGGTCAAGGCATTCGCCAGTCCGCAGGAGGCGCTGGACTGGACTCGCGGCACCATGCCGGACCTGGTGATCACCGACTTCAAGATGCCGGGTATGGACGGCGCCGATTTCACTCGGGCGTTCCGGGCCATCCCGGGGGCCGCCGAGGTGCCCGTCGTGGTGGTGACCGTATATGAAGAGCGCAGCTATTGCTATCAGGCGCTCGAGGCGGGAGCGACCGACTTTTTGCTGAGCCCGGTCGACCACCACGAGTTCCGAGCCCGAGCGCGCAACCTGCTGACCCTGCGCAAGCAGCAGAAGCTGCTCGAGCAGCGGGCGCGCGACCTCCACCACGAGCTGCTGTCGAGCACGGAGCAGCACGAGGCGGCGCTGCGCGCGAGCGACTGCCGCCTGCGCCGTCTGATCGATACCGTGCCCGCGCTGATCAGCGCGGTGACCGCCTGCGGGCGGATCACCTTGACCAACAGCGCCCACCGCAGGCTCTACGGTATCGACCCCGGCGCGGCGACCGGCAAGACCCTTGCTCAGGTCCATGGCGACGACTATGCGACCCAGCACCTGGTGCTCAATGCCAAGGTGTTCGAGACCGGGGAGACCGTGCCGAGCTTCGAGCACGAGGTGATCACGCCGGGCTCGACCCAGGAACACACGCTGTTGACCACCAAGTCGCCGCTGTTCGACGAGGCCGGGCGCGTGGTCGAGGTCGTCACCGTGTCCCTCGACGTCACCGACCTCAAGCGGGCCGAGGCGCAGATCCGCCATCAGGCGGGCCACGATGCCCTGACCGGCCTGCCCAATCGCGCCCTGTTCAAGGATCTCCTCGAGCATGCCCTGACGTGCGCCCGGCGCGGCCACGAGCAGGCCGCCGTGCTCCTGCTCGATCTCGATCGGTTCAAGGGGGTCAACGACGCGTTCGGCCTGACTTGCGGCGATCTGCTGCTGCGGGCGGTCGCCGCGAGAATCCAGAGCTGCGTCAACGACGCCGGCGCAATCGCGCGCCTCGGCGGCGACGAATTCGCGATCCTGCAATCGGGCGTGCGCGGCCCCGACGATCCGCGCGCGCTGGCGCGCCGGATGATCGACAGTTTCGGTCAGCCGTTCGACGCCCGCGGCGAGGAGGTGCACACCAGCGCCAGCATCGGCATCACCATGTTCCCCTCGGACGGTCAAAACGCGGACCGGTTGCTCAAGAACGCCGAGCTTGCGATGTACCGCGCCAAGGCCAACGGCCGTAACGGCAGCTGCTTCTTCGCGCCTCAGATGAACCTGGTGGCGCGGCGTACCGGCCTTTTGGAGCGCGAGCTGCGCCAGGGCTTCGCAGCCGATCAGTTTACCGTACACTATCAGCCTCAGCGCGATCTGCACACCGGGTGCATCGTTGCCGTCGAGGCACTGCTGCGCTGGCGTCATCCGCGTCGCGGGATGGTGCGCCCGACCGAGTTCATCGGCCTGGCCGAGGACATCGGCCTGATCGGGCCGCTCACCGAGCGGGTGCTCGAACGCGCGTGTCGTCAGCACCGTATGTGGCAGCGCGCCGGGATGACCGGCCTGCGCCTCTCGGTCAATCTGTCGCCGGTGCAGTTCCGCGAGGGCGGGGTGGTCCAGCTGATCGAGCGGACCATCGCCGAGACCGGCTTCGATCCGCGCTACCTCGAAATCGAGCTGACCGAGGGCGTCATGCTCGAGAGCAGCGATGCCGCGATGGCGAGCCTGCGCCGGCTGCGCAAAGTCGGCATCGGCTTCTCGCTCGATGACTTCGGCACCGGCTATTCGTCGCTCGCTTACGTCAAGCGGCTGCCGGTGCAACGGCTCAAGATCGACCAGAGTTTCGTCCACCGGCTGGGGCTCGACGGGCAGGACGAGGCAATCGTGCGGGCCGTCATCGATCTCGGCCACAGTCTGGAGCTGAAGGTGACCGCGGAGGGGGTCGAGAGCGTCGAGCAACTGCATCGTCTGCAAGAGCTCGGATGCGACGAGGCCCAGGGCGATTTGATCAGCCCGCCGCTGCCGGCGGAAGCGTTCCACGCGGTGTTCGCCAGTCCGGGGCTCCCGGCAGCAGCCGTGGGCTGACTGGTAGTCAGGCACCCCCGGCCGGGGCTGCCCTGTTCTCGCTCGCGTCTCCGTGATATGCCTCGGTCGACCTGCGCCGCAGGGATGTGCGCCGGTTCGTGATGGCACCCACTGATGGTCATGCCCGGCGAGCAAATTCGGCAAGTGATTGAGGCAGGCGCCGCCGGGCCCAAGGAACCGGAGCCGTCACCGCTGTGGTGGCGGCTGCGCCAGCGGCTCAAGGATCGGTCGGACACCGAGCACGAGCAGATCCTGGTGCGCGTCGCGATCGGGGTCGCGATCGTCGCCGGTCTGATGATCGCCGTGGTCGGCGATGCGCCGCCGTCCGAGATCCGGCCGCTGCTGACGATCGCAACCTGCTACCTGGCGGTAAGCGTCCTGCTACTCGCCCATCTGTTGGCCGACCCGGCACCGCGGCCGGCGCGGCGGTACGCCGGCATGGCTGTCGACATGCTCGCCTTGACCCTCGTGTTGCTGATCGGCCAGGGCACGGCGGCGCTGTTTTACCCGTTCTACCTCTGGATCACCTTGGGCATGGGCTTTCGCTATGGCCGGAGCTATCTGCTGGTTTCGGCGGTAAGCAGCCTCTTCAGCTTCGCGCTGGTCGTCGCGCTGACGGAATACTGGCGCAAGCAGCCGGCCTTCGCCGCTGGCCTGTGGGTCACGCTGGTCGTGCTGCCGGCCTATGCCCTGTCGCTCCTGACCAAGCTGACCGATGCCCTGACGCGGGCCGAGGAAGCCAACCGGGCCAAGGGCCGCTTCTTGGCCACCATGAGCCACGAGCTGCGCACGCCGCTGCACGCGATCATCGGCATGGCGGACTTGCTGCGCGCCAGTCCGTTGCGCGTCGAGCAGCAGGATATGGTGCGCACGGTGCGCACTGCCGGCCAGACGCTGCTGGAGATGATCGGCGATCTTTTGGATGTCGCCAAGATCGAGTCCGGCACCATGACCGTGCGGCCGGCGCCGTTCGATCTGCACGTGCTGCTCGCGACGGTGCGTGCGCTGCTGCACCACCAGGCGCGGGACAAGGGTCTGGAACTGCGTTTGACGATCGACCCACATCTGCCGCATCGGCTGCACGGCGCGGCGCGCTCGCTGCAGCAGATCCTGGTCAATCTGACCGGCAACGCGATCAAGTTCACCGACCTCGGCCAGGTCACGATCGCAGTCGCTGCCGAGGCGATCGAGCCGGACCGGGTGATGCTGCGCGTCGACGTGCGCGACACCGGCATCGGCATCCCGCTCAACGCGCAGGAGCACATCTTCGAGCGCTTCGCGCAGGTCGACGAGTCGGCCACCCGCCGTCACGGCGGCACCGGCCTCGGCCTCGCGATCGCGCGCCAGCTCGCCAATCTCATGGGCGGGTACCTAGTGGTGAACAGCACACCGGGGGCCGGCTCCTGCTTCACCTTTCGCGGCCCGTTCGGCCGGGCCGAGAGCGACGAGCCGCGCCTGAGCGGGCGCGTGGTCGTGCTCGGCGAGCCGGAGCACGCCGCGGGGTACATCCGGCGGATCAGAGCCTGGGGCGCCGAGGCGTCGCACCCGGCGCGCCCCGGCCATGGGACGGCGCTGATCGCTGGCCCGGGCACGACGCCGGCGTTCCTGCTGGTCGACGCCGGGCTGTCGCCGCTTGGGGCCGCAGCGTTCGCCGCGTACGCCACGCTGCCGGACGCCGTCCCGCCCAACGTGGTGCTGATCAGCGCCCGGGCGCAGGGTAATGGCAGCGATTGTCTCGCGGTGCTGCCGCCCGAGGTCGATGACCACCGGCTTTTCCAGGCACTGCACGCCGCGTTGGCGCAGCCGGAAGTTCCAGCCTCGGGGCCGGCCCCGCGGCGGGCCCCTTGCAGGGTGCTGGTCGCGGAAGACAATCGTGTCAACCAGCAGGTGATCGACCGGATGCTGAAGAGCGCGGGGCACACGGTCACCCTGGTCGGCGACGGCGAGCAGGCTCTGGTAGCACTCGAAGCGAACTCGTTCGACGTGGTGCTGGTCGACATCAACATGCCCGTCATGAACGGTCTGGATGTCGTCAAGCTGCACCGCTTTGCGACCGCCGACGGGGAGGCGCCGCCGTTCATCGCGCTTACTGCCGATGCTACCGAGGAGACCCGACGTGAATGCGAGGAA
Source organism: Pseudomonadota bacterium (assembly GCA_046732855.1). Classification (GTDB taxonomy): domain Bacteria; phylum Pseudomonadota; class Alphaproteobacteria; order Geminicoccales; family Geminicoccaceae; genus JBKPNX01. The sequence goes on along the minus strand of JBKPNX010000003.1, from coordinate 31,482 downwards.
GCGGGGATGGCTGCTTACCTGACCAAGCCGGTCGATATCGAGCAGCTGCTCGGCCTGATCGATCGCATGGCGCACGGCGATCCAGCGGAGAGGCCGGCGCCGCGCTCGAGCCGCGCGCAGCCCCTCGCAACCAACCCCGAGGCACGGCCGGTGCTCGACCCCACCCACCTGGACCGGCTACGTCAGCTGGACGATCACGACGATTTCCTCGGCGGCCTGATCCAGGACTTCATCACCGACGCCGAGCAACTGGTCGAGGAGCTCGAAGCTGCGGCGCGGCACGGCGACGCCGCAGCTTTTCGAGATCGGGCCCATGCCTTGCGCAGCAGCGCCGCCCACCTAGGCGCCACCGCGCTGTTCGAGCTATGCCTGGAGTGGCGCGGCATCGGGACGGACGCGCTGGCAGTCGAAGGCGGCGGATACGCGCTGCGGCTGAGATCGGAGTTCGAGCGGTTGCGCGAGGCCCTCCTGCTGGCATCCGCGCCACCGGGGGCGGCCGGGGCGACGGCAGTCAGCCGACCGCACTGAGGTGTCTCGCCGGCGCGGGCCGCGCGCGGGCGTGGCGCCGCTCCTGCGCCCGGACCAGATGCTCCATCCGCCGCAGGTCGGCTTCGTCGAGACCGAGGGCGGTTTCCACCCATACGTCGGTGACATCGATCAGCTCCTCGTAAGTGACCGGCTGGCAACGTTGGCGGATCCGGCTGAGCGCCAGCAGGGTGCCGTGGCGCCGCCGATTGCGCTCGAGATACTCGCGCACCGCAGCCGGCCCCTCACCCTCGCCCACTACCAGGTCGACGAGCCCCAACTCCTCGAGTTCGGCAGCATCGTACAACCGGCCGCTCAGGATCAGCTTCTGGGCGCGCACGCCGTCGAGCCGGCGGCACAGCAGGCTGTAAGCCCCCATGCCGGGGAACAGGTTGAACAGGATCTCGGGCAGGCCCATTCTGCAGTTGCGCTCCGCAATGAGCACGTCATTGGTGAGCGCGTGCTCGAAGCCGCCGCCCAAGGCGTCGCCCTGGACCAGCCCGATCGTCAACAGAGGAAGTCCCATCTTGGTCAGGTTCTGGTACACCGCATCGACGCAGGCGTAAGCGTAGCTGCGCAGGTCCGCTGCGGCGCCTGCGCGTATCAGGCGCGTGAACAAGGCGAGATCACCGCCCAAATTCCAGATGCCGGGGCAAGTGGAGCCCCAGATGATGGTGCGGACCGGCAGCTCCTCGCGGAGGGATGCCTGCGCAAGGCCCTGCCGCAGGCGGGTCTGCAGGGTGCGGATCTGATCAAGCAGCCGCGACGTGAAGCACGGGCGCTCGAGATGGTTGACCATGCACCACAGGGCGTGGTTGTCCGGCTCGAACCGGATGCTCAGCTGGTCGAACTCGTCATTGAGACGATAAGGGTCAAACGGGCCGGGGTCGGCGCGATTGCGGTATTCGGGACTACGCCGCCCGACGAAATCGTCCAGTCGCGCCACCTTGCCGTATTGCATCAAGGCGGTGTTCGGGGTCAGCGCGCCGGCCGAGCGGGAGAGAGCCTCCTGGGAGATCGCCATGATTGCCTCTCAAGTACGTTTGGGGTTGATGTCGGTTGGCCGATCCTTTGGTCTGTCGCGTAGCCGCGGCGTTGCCTGAGCTGCGGCACTACCAAAGCGAACATCGGGACTTTTTGGATAGAGCAGATACAGAGCCTTATCAAGCATCTGTTGAAAGTTTATTTGATTATTTATGGATAAATTTGAGCAAATTAGAATAAAAGCCAGTCAACTTTCGTTCGAACTCAAGATTAGATAGTTAACTTAGCCACGAAGGTAAAGAGTTGGCGCCGCGCACCTCGTCACAACGAGGCGCAACGTGGCCAATGATGCAGATCAGAGGGTCGAGTCGGCGCGGGAACGCCGTGCTCGCGTTTCCTCCCAAAATAGGCAGGCGCCGCTCGGATCGAGCGACGCCAGCTCAGTGCTGGATCAAGACCTCCACGCGGCGATTGGCCCGCCGGCCTTGCGCCGTCGCGTTGGAGGCAATCGGGTGCGCCTCGCCGACGCCCTCGGTGGCCAGGTGGTCGGGCGGCAGCTCGAAGTTGTCGATGAAGAACTGCTTGACCAGCTCGGCCCGGCGTTCGGACAGCTGCCGATTGTACGCCGCATCCCCCATCGCATCGCTATGACCGATGATGAGCACCTTGTGGTCATCATACGTGCCGATCAGTTCCGCCACCTTGGCGAGCGTGTCGTAGGCTCCGGGCTGCACTTCGTCGCTGTCCATTGAGAACAGGAGCTCGCCCGGCACGGTCGTGACCAGACCCCGCTCGTCCAGATCGCTGTGCAGGTCGGCGAGGAGGCCCTGCACGTGCAACCGCTTCTCCAGCGGCAGACCGGCCAGCATAGGATCGTCTTCTCCGTTATCCGGATGGGTCACGCTCGCGGTCTTGATCCGCTGCAGGTCGGCATCGGCACTGCCCGGGGAAGGAGTCTGGTCCGGGGTGGCCGCCGCAGGCACCGTCTCGACGGCCCCCGCGGTGGCGCGCGCGCCGCCGCCAGCCTGCTTACGTTCTGGCGATGCCGCGGACTCCTTCAGAAGCGCAGGGTCGGTCTCCAATGGACCACCCGTCGGCCCGATCGCGCCCAATGCTTCGTTCAGCTCCCGGATCCGGTTCTCGACCGCGATCAAATTCTCGCGGGCGGCGTCGGTGGCCGCACCCGCCGCTTCGCGCAACTCGGCAACCTCGTCCTCGAGCTGCGCTTTGGTCGTCTCGCTCCGTCGGAGCTCCGCGGTGAGGTCCGCCAGCCGGGTGCGCAACTGGTCGCGCTCGCCCTCCAGGGCGGCGACCCGTTGACCCGTCTCCGCCTGCGCCCGCTCCGCCTGCTGCTTGGCATTCGCGAGCTCTGCTTGCACCTTCGCCAGCTCGGCGCCGATACCCGCCTTTTCCTGTTCAGCCCGCTGCAGGCTGTCGCGCAGCTCGCTCAGCTTTGCTTCCGCCGCGGTCCGTGCGCTGTCGGCCGCGGCGATGCGCTGTTCGCTGGCCTCCTTCTGCTGGCGCAGGCGGGCTGTCTCGGCGCTCGTCTGCTCGGCGCCGCCCTCCAGCTCGTCGATCCGCTTCTGCAGGGCGGTCTGCCTCGCGCGCGCTTCCGCCGCCATCTGATCGGCCGACGTGCGGGCCTGGGCCAGACTGGTGTTGAGCTGGGCGTTCTGCCAGCGCACCGCCACCAGTTCTTGGTCCATCTCGCGCGCTTGGCCCGTGGCCTGCTCGGCCGTCTTGGTCAGCTCGGCCGCCCGCGCCTGGGCCGCCTTCTTCGCTGTTTCCAGCTCGCCCCGCTCGGTTCGCGCCGCGTCGATCTCGGACCGGAGCTTCTGATTTTCCGCCTGCAGTGCAGCGAGCTCCTGCTGCAGCTGCCCGGTCGCGGCGACTGCCTCGGCCGCCCTGGACAGCTCCTCGAGCCGGCCCCGGGCGGCCGTGAGCGCCTCCTGCAGCTCGATGAAAGAGTCGGGTTTGCTCCCGCCACCAGAAGGCGGCCGCGCCGCGGTGCCGGCATTTCCAGGAGGTTCGGTCGACTGCTGGATCAGGGTGGGCCCCGGAAGCTGCGCCTCGAGCGCAGGGAGCGGCATCGCCGCGAGCTCGACGATGCTCGCGCTCCCGAGGAGGACCGCCAAGAAGGGGCCATACCAGGTTCCGGCAAATCGCCGGGCGCGAGTGTGATCACAGGTCATGTCCAGTCTCCCCGACGCCTGGCACCGCGGCGCACGAGCGGCTCCTATGAGCGCGAGCCTAAACCTTCGGCCCATCGCGTCAAGCTTGATCACATCCGGATGTCATCTTCCGCGCTCTTGCGAATTTAGGATTTTACGAGGGCTTTCGTAATAACCACCATCGAAAGCATTTGACCGCACATCATCCTATAGGCGCGATGACTTGCCGAGTGGGTCGCCTCAAGCGCGCAGAATGATGCGCCCGAAGCGCGACGCGCGCCGCGACACCCGCACTTCCGCTCTGGCGTCCTCGGCGCCGCCCTTCAGGAGATCGTGAATCGCGGGCGCCACGGTGATCAGCTGGCTGCTGGCGAACGCCTCGTGGTTACGCTCGATCTCCGGTCGGTCGTACAGGTAGTTGACCATCATTCCTGCCGACTGTGCCAAGCGGCGCGGCGCGCGATCAGCCAGCCAATTGATGCGTTCGATGCGGGCGCCGTTGCCGAGGTGGAAGCGGGCGACCGGATCGATCGGCAGACCGTCGAGGCCACGGACGGTGAGATAACGGGCGGCGGCTCTGACCAACGGCTCTTCCAGCATCGCGGCCACGGCAGGATCCATCGGCCAGCTCGGATCCTCGAGCGCGGCTGCCCTATCGACGGCGGCGGGCACGGCGGCCAGCAGCGCGCGCTCCTGTCGCTCGTCCAGCCATGCGCCGGGCGGCTGGTCCTTGAGCCAGGCGCGCAGTCCCGGCATCGGCGACAGGGTCGCGAACTGCTTAAGGTTGGGCAGGTCCCGGGCGAGGTCGTCGACCACCTGCTTGATCAGGAAGTTGCCGAAGCTGATCCCGCGCAGGCCGTACAAGGTGTTCGTGATCGAATAGAAGATCGCCGTGTCGGCGCGCTCGGGCGGCGTTCTCGGGCCGGTTTCGTCGAGCAGGGGCGCGATCCGGCCCGCCAGGCCCGCGACCAGGGCGACCTGCAGAAAGATCAGCGGTTCGTCGGGCAGCGCCGGGTGAAAGAAGGCATAGCAGCGGCGGTCGCCGTCCAGACGGTGGTGCAGATCCTGCCAGGAGCGGATCTCGTGCACGGCCTCGTACGCGATGATCTTTTCGAGCAACGACGCCGGCGAGTCCCAGGTCAGCCGCGCCCGCCGCAGAAAGCCGACGTCGAACCAGGTCGCCAGCAGATGACGGAAGTCGGCATCGAGCGCCCGTAGATGCGGGTCCTCACTGTTCAGCGCCAGCAGATCGGCGCGCATGTCGATCAGAAAGCGGGTGCCCTCGGGCAGCGCGTTGAACTTGGTCAAGAGGCGCATCCCAGGACTGACCAGGGCGCGGCGGAGCGCCCGCTCGGCCGCCAGCTTGTCCGCTTCGCCGGTGGCCTCTCGGTAGCGCGCGGTTGCGCGGTCGGCCTCCGCCCGCTCGACCCCGAACTCGGTCGCCAGGATCTCGAAAAAGCGCCCCCGTCCGGTCTCACCGAGACCGAGGTAGACCGATGCGATGCCGGCCGCGCGGGCGCGCGCCAGCACCTCGCCGCCGCGCGCTTCGAGGCATGCGCGCATCTCGGCGCGCAGTTTGTCGGCCTGATCCGCGCCGAGATCCGGGTCATCGCTGCTTGAAAATGGCAGCCGCGCGCTCGCGGCGATGTCGCGGATCACCCGGGTCCATCGGCTGAGCGCGCGCCCGACCAAACTCGATGAGTCGCCGGCGGGCTCCGTCCGGGGACGGTCCACCGGCGGCATCAGCTGCTCGGTCGAGGGTTCGGCCAACCCTATTCCCCAGCTTCCAGATCGACTCCGACGACGCAGCGCTTCCTAACCTACTTCTGAAAACGTGACGGGTCATGCTCATTTCGTGAACGGCGCAAGGCCTGCGTGACCGGACCGGTCTGGCTTCTAGTGGCCCACGGCACCCGACGAAGGACGGGGGGTTCGAAGCCGAGCCAGGGCCGATCGCTCTCGTCGAGGCCGCGCGCGGGGCGAGGGGGCCTCGTGCGGGTCGACCCGCCGCTCGCTGGACGGTGCCCCGTACCCTGCGGCGAACCTACGGGCGTCGTCGAAGACGGCGGCCGCCGAGCTGAAACGCCATGCGGCAACCCTCGACCAGCGCGACGGCGACCGTTAGCATCGCCTCGCAAGCGCCGCACCGCCTCGGCGAAGCGTCCGTTCGGCGCCTGGAAGACGCCGGATCCGCGCATGACCACCAGCCAACTGATCGTGCAGAACCTCTGGGTGCGCTACCCCACGCCCGCGCGGGTGATCGAGGCGGTACGCGGCGTGGGGTTCACGCTCGGTCGCGAAAAGCTCGGCATCGTCGGCGAGTCGGGCTCGGGCAAGTCGACGGTTGGCCGCGCGGTGCTGGGGCTGGTGCCGTTGCCAGGGCAGGTCAGCGCCGACCGGCTGAGCTTCGACGGGCTCGATCTGCTGACGGCCGATGCGGCGACCATGCGCGCGGTGCGGGGCCGGCGCATCGCGATGGTCATGCAGGACCCGAAATACTCGCTCAACCCAGTCATGACGGTCGGCGCGCAGATCCGCGAGGCTTACCGGGCCCATGCGCAGGTTTCCCGCGCCCAGGCCAAGGAACGCGCACTCGACATGCTCGCCGCGGTCCGCATCCGCGAACCGAAGCGGGTCTATCACTGTTACCCCCACGAGGTCTCCGGCGGCATGGGCCAGCGGGTGATGATCGCGATGATGCTGGTCGGCGACCCGGACATCCTAATCGCCGACGAGCCGACCTCGGCGCTCGACGTGACGGTGCAGATGCAGGTCCTGGCGATTCTCGACGATCTGGTCAGCGAGCGCGGCCTCGGCCTGATCTTCATCAGTCACGACCTCAATCTGGTCGCCTCGTTCTGTGACCGGGTGCTGATCATGTACGCCGGGCAGGTGGTCGAGACCTGCCCCGCGGGCGAGCTGCAGCAGGCGCGCCATCCCTACACGCGGGGCCTGCTCGCGGCGCTGCCGCGGATCGATGGCAGGTCCGGCCGCCTGCCCGTGCTGCGCCGCGATTTCGCGCTGCCCTGAGGCGTGCGCCCGGCGCTCGCGCGCCGGAAGCGGGCCTGGCTCAGGTTCTATGAACCGTCCCGGGTCGGAGCCCGGAGAGCGCCAGCGGCGGTCGACGACAGTGCCGTCGCGGCAAGGCGGGATTAAGTGGCGAGGGGCGTAGCCGGCTTGGTGGACCGGTCCTCGGGGACTCGCCTCAGCCTGATCCCGGCAGGCCGTGCAGGGCGCCGCCCACCGCCGCGCACGGGTTCCCGCCCTCGACCCGTGCGGTGAACCACACGTAGTCGTACGGCAGATTGGCCGGTGCGCGGGGCTGGCCGTCCTCGACCTCGACGAGAGCAATGCTGACCGTGCGCGCTCCAGGCTTCAGCCGGGTCAGATACCAGGGCACGCCCCGATCGTTGCGCACCCGCTCGTTGCCGGCGATCAGAATGCCGCCCCCCTTGCCCGAGACCGCCGCCAGACGGTCGGCCAGCATGGCGTCGCGCGCCCGCTGCACCTGATACATGCCGCTCAGGACCTCGGGCGGCGCCTTGGCGCAATTGGCATCGCGCAGCTCATCCGGCACGTCGCTGGTCAGAGCGACGGCGAGATCCCGGTCCAGCCCGGTGCGCCGCACGAAGCTGGTGCGCAAGGCCCGCGCACCGTGCTCGAACACCGCGCGTTTCTGCTCCTCGCTCAGGTCGGCGGCGACGATCTGGGCGCCATTCGCCAACGCCGCTTGGGCGATCGGCTCGTACAGCGCCCAATCGGGCCACCCGCCCGCCGCCCAGCCCGCTGCGGTGCCTAGGCCGGCCGCGTCGTCCGAATGCGCGTCGAGGTACTCGACCATCGCCAGCTGACGATCGGCGCTGATCATCTCGAAGGCGACCGCCCGCGGCTTGCCCGCGTCCCGTTGGAGGGCGCTCACGATCTCCGCCTGCAGGCGATGGTGATCTCGATTGTCGTGACGCTCCCCGATCAGGACGAAATCGGAGGCGGCGGCGGCATCGAGCAGGTCGCCTTGGCTCACCGGCCGGCCGTCGGCCACCCGATAGATCTGTCCGAGCAGCGGATGGCCCGCGCCGCCGCTCTCCTGCCAGGTCCGCGGCGCGGTCGAGCAGGCGGCAAGAGCCAACATCAGGCACAGGGCGAGCGGGCACGCGGCCCGGCCAGCCATCCTCAGCGTCCGCCCATCCGGCAAGGCAGGAACACCGGAGCCGGGGCAGCGGCGGGTCCGCCCGCAACGAACGAACTCCATCGCAAGGTCCATCCGGCGCGATGACAAAGGGCTAGTGCGCGCGTCCGAGCAGGAGCGATCGCGATGCCAGCCGAGTAGTCGGTCATGGCCATTAACTGGAGCGATCGCGGAGCCAAGCAAGCAGCTCCAGTCAACCCGTCCTGCGGTGGCTCCGCACCGGCCGCCGCCGACACCGCGGCGGCATACCGGGAACCCGCGGTTGAGCTTAGGTTCAGCGATTGACGGCAATCCGGTGAGGCCGTATCACACAGCGAGCGAAGCCGTGCCAGCCAGGCCTCGGTCGGATCAAGCTTCAAGTCTGGTGCGATACGATATGCAGAAACAACGACACGCCTCGCGCGAGGCGATCGATTGTACCGTAGTTCGGTGGGCGGTGCTGGCTGCCCTGTTGGTCCCCACGGACGCCGCCCTCGCGACCACGATCGGGGAAAGCATAGAAGCCGCCCTGGCGAACAATCCCGAGGTCGGCGTGGTCGCCGCGGACCAGGGGGCGATCGAGCAGGAGCTCCGCCAGGCGCGCGCTGAATACCTGCCGTCGATCGACCTGCGCGGCGCCGCCGGCCCCGAATATTCCGACAATCCGTTCACCCGAAACAGAAACGATGGCAACGATGGCTCGCAGACGCTGCTGCGTCTCGAATCGCAGGTGACGCTGACTCAGATGCTGTTCGACGGCTTCGCCACCCAAAGCGAGGTGCAGCGGCAGATCGCCCGGATGGATTCGGCATCGCGCCGAGTTCAGGAGACCTCGGAGTTCATTGCCCTGGATGCGGTCGAAGCGCACCTCGACGTGCTGCGCAATCAGGCCCTGGTCGAGCTCGCGCGCGAGAACGTCGAGCAGCATCAGGGGATTCTGGGGCAGGTGCGCCAGCTGGAAGGCCAGGGCGGCGGATCGATCGGCGATGTCCGCCAGGCCGAAGCCCGCCTCGCGGAGGCACAGAACGCGCTCGCCACGGCGCTCGGCCACCTGCGCGATGCCGAAGCGGTGTATCTGGCGGTGGCCGGCATCGCGGCGGTCGATCTGGAGGAGGGCGTGAGCCCGGTCGCCGCCGTGCCCGAAAGTCCCGACGCTGCGGCGACCGTGGCGTCGGTGTCCAGCCCGACGGTGCAGATCGCCGACGCCGACATCGACGTCGCCGAAGCCGAACTGAGAGGCTCGCGCGCCGGGTACTATCCGAACCTTAACCTCGAGCTCGGCGCCTCGGCGGGCAACGATCTGGACGGCATCGAGGGCAGGGACGTCAGCGCGCAGGCGCTCGTGGTGCTGCGCTACAACCTGTTTCGCGGCGGCGGGGACATTGCCCGCGAGCGCGAGGCGTTCCTGCGCATCAAGGAGGCGCGGGAAGGGCTGCGCGTGGCGCAACGCGACGCGGAGCGGGAGGCGCGCGTGGCGTACAACGCGCTGCTGACGGCGCGCTCGCGGCTCGAGGCGCTGCGCGCCGCGGTCGAGGCGCAACGCGCGACCCGCGACATCTACGCCCAGCAGTTCGATCTGGGCCAGCGCGGCCTGCTCGATCTGCTCGATTCCGAGAACGAGCTGTTCCTGGCCCGCAGCAACCTGGTCACCGCGACCTTCACCGAGACGTTTGCGGTCTACCGGGTGCTCGCGGTGATCGGGATGATGCTGGACACGCTCGACATCGATCGACCCAAAGAGGCGATCAACATCTACCGCAAGCCGACGCCGCCCGAGTACCCGACCACGCCGGTCAACGCGCGGCGGTGAGCGCGGGGCCCTGAGCGCCCCGACCGGCTGTCGCAGCGGCGGCCGGCGTGGTCGGCCACGATCGGCGCGAGTGAGACCTTAGCGGTACGTTAACCATTTCTGCCTATCTCCGGTCGGGCGAGACGGCGGAGATCAGCACCATGACTGCCGTGAGGGGCAGGCGCCTTTTGGCGCCGGTCGGGCGGCTCTGTCCGGCGGCACGGGCCCGCTACGTACCGATCGGCCGCGCAACGTGAAGGCGCACGCCGGGCCTGGCTCGCTGCGCGCCCATCTTGCATCGGGCGGCGGCGGTGGCCGGGAGGGCGGCTGCGGCGCGCCCTGGCGGGGGTCCCGCGACGTCATTCCCCCGGCGGGGTGCCGAAAGCGCGCTGCAGACCGCACCGGGACAAGTCACTGCGGAGCCCTTTTTGATGAGACGCGTAAGTGGCCCTGATCCGATTGGCGGCGAGACGGCCAATCGGCGCCGCGGCAAACGCAAGCTCGATGCCCGCCGTGGCGTTGTTCTCGGCAGCGCAGGCGATCTGAGATGATCCGGCCGAACGGCTAAGAGCGCCGCAGTGTCGCACAAGCGACGGCCAGAGAGGCGGCGCGCTCGGATTTCGGGCCCGGCTTGGGGCGGGTGCCGATTCCAGGCGCCAAGCCCGATTCCGGCCGTTGCACCGGAACTGCGCTCGGGGCCAGATTGCGGCCCTGCGCGAGCCGCCGAGCGAGCCGACAGGCGGCCCAGGCATGGCAAAGGACGTGCGCTGCATGTCTGGCTGATCGGCGCCGTGCTTCTGGGCGGGCTGGGGGTGTCGCCCCGCACGCTGCCGGCTCATGTGGCGCCGACCGACCCGGCGCCCGGCGGGCGCGTCGAGACCGACCGGTTTGGCGAGATTCGCGACCGGCTGGAGCGGCGGCGCGCCGTGCGACAAAACCTGCAGGTCCGGGTGAACGAGCTCGGGGCGGAGCTCGACGCTCTGGGCGCGCAGGATGAGCGGACCGCAGCGGCGCTCCAGTCCGAACGCGAGCGGGCGCGCGCTCTCGAGCAGCGGCTCGATCGGCTGGTGCCGCGTCTCCTCGCGCGCATGGCGGAGGCGGACCAGCGGCGCGTGCAGGCGGCGCGGCTCCTCGCCGAGCTGGCCGGCAGGAGCCGGAGCGCACGTCTCGCGCCCACGACTCGCGCGCGACTGTCGGCGCTCGGTCCGGTGATGCTCGAGCGCCTGCGCGGCATCGAGGACCAGGTCGCGTCGCTGCGGAGCGAGCGTGACGGAATGATCGAGCGTCATGAGAAAATCGAGCAGAGACTGGCCGAGCTGACCGCCGCGCATCAACGCGTGCAGCAGGAGCGCGCGCAAAAGCGCCTGGTGCAGCAGGCGGCCGCCAACCGGCTGCGCGCGGTGGAAGCGGAAGTGCGCTTGCTGCGCGAGGAGCAGGCGCGACTCGCCCCCGATTTCCCGGGCGCGGAGATGGCGATGGCGGCGCGGGCCGACCCGCCGGCGAAACGGCGTGCGCTCGCGGATCGGGCTGGGCTGCCGGCTGCTCCAGGGCGGGACGCCGCGCTCGACCGGCGGGCGGCTGCTCGCCCGACTGCCGGGGACAGCTGGTGGCAGCGCAAGGACGCGCGCGTGATGGCCGCGGCGCCCGCGTCGGACAGCGTGATCAATGCGGCCGAGCCCGCAGCCGGTGCGGTCGCGCCTGGCGGGCTGCCGGCCAAGGCATCAATGCCCGCGCTGCCCGGCAAACTCGCGCCATCCTGGCCGAGCGGATCGCACGAGGCGGCCAGCCCAGCCGCCGCAGTGGACGTGGCGTACCTGCCCGACGGCGGCTCGTTGCCGACGAATGCCGCCCGGTTGCACGGCGCGCCGCCCGAGCCGCCGATCCTGATCGTGCCGGCGCATCTCGATGACCAGAGACTGATCGCCCATGGCGGGCCGGAGGTGGCGATTCGCGCCGCGGCAGGGCAGGCGGTCGCCGCCTCGGTCGAGGGCAAGGTCGCGTTCGCCGGCAGGTTCAAGAGTTATGGCTTGCTCTTGATCCTGGAGCACGAGGGGGAATATCATACTCTTCTTTGGGGCTTCGCTCGGCTGAAAGTGCGCCAGGGCGACCAGGTGCAGGTCGGCCGGATCGTGGGGTTCATGGACGCGCGGGGCGATGATCCGCCGGTGCTCCACGTGGAGCGGCGCCGGCGCGGGCGGCCGATCGACATCGCGGCGAGCAGCAATGGGATCCAGGGTTGATGCGTAAGAGTGTGCCAAGCGTCGTTGCCGTCGGACTGATCGGAGTGGCGGCCTATCTGACCTCCGCCGCCGGCCCACAGGCGGGCTCGTCCGATACCTTCCGGCAGCTCAAGCTGTTCGGCGACGTGTTCGAGCGCGTGCGCGCGGAGTACGTCGAGGAGATCAGCGACCAGGAGCTGATCGAGGCCGCGATCAACGGCATGTTGACCTCGCTCGACCCGCATTCCGGTTATCTCGATGCCAAGAAGTACCGCGACATGCAGGTGCAGACCAAAGGCGAATTCGGCGGGCTCGGCATCGAGGTGACGATGGAAGACGGCCTGGTGAAGGTGGTCTCGCCGATCGACGACACCCCGGCCTACCGCGCCGGCATCCAGGCGGGCGACGTGATCACCCACATCAACAAGGAGCCGGTGCTCGGCATGAGCTTGGCGGAAGCGGTCGAGCGCATGCGCGGGCCGGTCGACACCTCGATCGCGCTGACGCTGAGGCGGCCGGGCGAGGACCAGCCGATCGACGTCAGCATGGCGCGGGCCGTGATCACGATCTCGCCGGTCCGCTGGAACGCGAAGGAGGACGTCGGTTACGTCCGCATCACGACGTTCAACGAGCAGACCGAAGCCAAGCTGAGCGAGGCGGTCGAGGCGCTGAAGTCACAGCTGGGCGACAAGATGAAGGGCGTCGTGGTCGATCTGCGCAACAATCCCGGGGGGTTGCTCGAGCAGGCGGTCCAGGTCGCCGACACGTTCCTCGACCGCGGCGAGATCGTGTCGACCCGCGGACGCCGGCCCGACAGCATCCAGCGGTTCAATGCACGCCAGGGCGATCTGCTCGACGGCCGCCCGATGGTGGTCCTGATCAACGGCGGCTCGGCGTCGGCTTCGGAGATCGTCGCGGGCGCCCTGCAGGACCACGGCCGCGCGATCGTCATGGGCACGCCGTCGTTCGGCAAGGGTTCGGTGCAGACGATCATGCCGCTGCCGGGTCATGGCGCGATCCGTCTGACCACCGCGCGCTATTACACGCCGTCTGGCACCTCGATCCAGGCGAAGGGCATCACGCCGGACATCGAGGTGCGGCAGTCCCGCGTCGAGGTGATCGACCAGGGTGCGGCGCGACGCGAGGCGGACCTGCGCGGCCGGCTCGAGGCCGATCAGGGCGAGGGCGAGGTGACCCAGCCGGCGCCTGATGATGCCACCAACGGCCCCGCGGGAACGGAAGGCGCCGCCGGCGAGGAAGGTGGTGTCGGCGGGGAGGAAGACTACCAGCTGGCCAGGGCGATCGATCTCCTGCGCGGGGTCGCGATGTTCGGTAGTGCCCGCGTAATCCAGTAGAAGGTCGCCGCACGACGGGCGGCGCCCCGTCGGCGGCTCCGGTGCCAAAACCAGAATGCGCCGTCTGAAGATCAGCCTGGGACATCGTCCCTGGTGGTATGCCATCGGGGTGGGATTGGTTGCGGCGGGGGCCGGGTGGATAGCCCTGGGCGGCGAGGGCGCCGTTCGTTACAGCGGCGTGGCCAGAGTCGAGCTGCCGCTGCCCGCGGCCGAGACACCGGTTGCCATCGTACCGAACTCGCCGCCGCTTCCGGCCGAGACGCCGGCTGCCATCCCGCCGACCCCGCCGCTGGCCACGGCCGAGACACCGGTTGCGATCGCACCGAACTCGCCGCCGCCCCCGGCCGAGACGCCGGCTGCGATCGCGCCGAACTCGCCGCCGTCCGCGGCTGAAACGCCGGTCCCCATTGCGCCGAACCCGCCGCTGCCCGGGGTTGAGACGCGGGTCGCAGCCGCGCCGGCCCCGCCGCAGGACGGGCACGCATCGGACCCTGGCGCGGTGCACGACACGCACGACAGCACGACGACGGTCGACCCGTCGCTGGTCGAAAACGGCCCCTTCGGGCCGCTCCCCAGAATCGGCCCGGACGGCAGGCGTCCGTTGTTCGCTTACGCCCGAGCGTTCGATTTCCGGGACCGCCGGCCGAAGGTCGCGGTCATGATCGTCGGGCTCGGGCTGCAGGCCGATCGGTTTGACGCTGCTCTGGCGCTGCCCGGGCCGATCGGCTTGCAGCTCTCGCCGTACGCGCCCGATCTGCCCGCGCTGGTCGCGCGAGCGCGCCGCGCCGAGCACGAGGTGCTGCTAGCTCTGCCGATGGAGCCCGTGGACTATCCCGCAAGCGATCCGGGGCCGCACACCCTGTTGGCCGACAACTCGCGCGAGGAGAACCTGAAGCGCCTGGACTGGGTGCTGTCGCGCACCTCGGGGTACGCCGCTTTGGCCGGCGAGGGCGGGCGCTTTGCCGGCAGCGAGCAGGTCTCCGGCGTGCTCAACGTACTGGCTAAACGCGGTCTCGCGCTGATCGAGGTCGGCGCCGACCGGCTCGGAAGAGCGGCGGCGGCGGCGGGTCTGCCGTACGCCAGCGCGCCCCATGCGATCGATCAGGATCCTTCGGCGCCGGCGATCGATCGCGCGCTCGCCGGCCTGGAGGCCGCGGCGGTGGCGGACGGCAGCGCCCTCGGCCTGGCGCAGGACTACCCGGTGTCGCTGGAGCGGCTCCGCGCGTGGGCGACCACTCTCGCCGACAAGGGCCTGGTCCTGGCGCCGGTGAGCGCGGTGTTGATCGAGCAGTCCGGGCTGATGCGGGGTACCGGCGCGTGGCCGCCGCACCGTCGCCCGGCCTGAGGCTCAGCCGGGAGGGCCCGCATCCGGGCTATCGGCCCTGCGTCGGGCTGGCGCTGATCGATGCCGCCGGGCGGTTGTTCATTGGCCAAAGGCGCGGCCCGGTCCTGGACGCCTGGCAGATGCCCCAGGGCGGCATCGATCCGGACGAATCGCCGCGCGATGCCGCCTGGCGCGAGCTGCGCGAGGAGGTCGGCACCGAGCAGGCGCAGCTGCTCGCCGAGAGCGGCTGCTGGTATGCCTACGATCTGCCGCCCGAGCTGTTGCCTCCGCGCTGGGGCGGCCAGTACCGCGGACAGAGCCAGAAGTGGTTCGCGTTCCGCTTCACCGGCACGGACGAGGACATCGATATCGCCGCGCACGACCCGGAATTCGTGCGCTGGTGCTGGGCCGGGGCCGATGAGGTGCTGCGCCTCGTGGTCGCGTTCAAGCGCCCGATCTATCAAGCGGTTCTCGACGAGTTCGGCCCCCTGCTGGAGCAGGCGCGAAGGCGGCGATCGGCGACGTGACGTTGGTGTGCTCCAGCGTCCCAGGAATCGGCATGCGAGCCGGCCGCCTTCGATCTCGCCCGCCCCGGTCTCGGAGCATGTTCGCGCTGGGCAGAACCAGACCTGGAATTTGGCATACGGTGCCCTTGTCGGCGATGCGGTGACCATGGTCGCCTCCTGCCGCCCGCCCGTCGTTCGGCCGCTGCGGTTGTGAAGCTCGCTGACGTGAAACTGCTCTAGGTAAGGTCTATGCCACCCGCAGGGTGGGCCGACAAACAAGAGGAGGCGAGCCGATGGTCCTGTTTCTCGATCACGTCGCGATCGCAGTGCGCGATCTCGGCGGCGCCAGGCGTTTCTTCGACCTGCTGGGATTCGAGGTGGCCGATGCCGTGGTGATCCAAGGCGAGCAGTTCTCGCGGTACATGGGTGTGCCGGACCTGGAGGCCGATCACGTGATCATGGCCCTGCCCGGCGCCGAGCCGCGCCAGCAGGTCCATCTGCTGCGCTTTCACTACCCGGAGCCGCTCGATGATGCCTCGCGCGCGCGGCTCGATCGGATCGGCATCAATCACTTCGGCTTCGCGGTCGCCGATCTCAAGGCGACGCTCGCCGTCCTGCAAGCGAAGGGCATACGCCAGCGCGCCGAGATGCTCGAGTTCCCGCATCGCAAGCTGGTCTTCCTCGAGGGACCCGAAGGAATCACGATCGAGCTCTCCGAATGGCGCTAGACCTTCCGATCGGCGCTGAAATCAGCGCGAGCTCCGGCGCGTTGCGCACTCTGTCGCCGCCCCGGTCCAAGTCCGCGAAGGGGTCAATCGCCAGCATCGAGGCCGGGCCGCACAGGTGCGGGCGCGTGAGGCGCGATCTTACGCGTCGATCCCGGCCATCTCGCAGATCAGCCGCCACGCGGCGTCGTCCACCGGACTGACCGAAAGGCGCGACTGACGGACGAGCGCGAGATGTTGCAGCCTGGGATCGGCCTTGATCTGTTGCAGGCTAACTTCGCGCTGCGCCGGGGCGACCGGCCGGACGTCGACCAGCGCGAAGCTGCGCTTGGGATCGTCTGGGTTCTGATAGGCCTCGCGCACGATCTCCATCACGCCCACGACCGCCGGATCCTGCATCGATCGATAGAAGAAAGCGCGATCGCCCCGCTTCATCGCGCGCATGTTGCTCGCGGCCTGATGGTTGTGCACGCCATCCCATCTGGCGGTGCCGTCCTCGACCAGCTGCGCCCAGCTGTAGTCCCCGGGCTCGGTCTTCATCAGCCAATAAGCCATCGCCTTCGTCCGTTCGATCGAGTCCGGCAGCCCGGCGCCGCGCGCCAGGCCGGCAGCGCGAGCCGCTCGAGTCTGACTGCCCACAGCAAGTCGCGCCAAGCAGTCAAGCCCGCGGGACTGCATCGACGCACCGCCCGTGTGCCGATCATTCCTCGCTCCTGCGCTGTTGCGCGCGACGCTCCGGCCGTATGGGCGTCGTCAACCGGGCCAGTCCAATGCCGCCGATCCGAATAGCATGGCAAGACCTCGCGCGACGAGCCTCTCCGTCCGGCGCTCCCCGGCGGTCCCGCACCGGCTGTGATCCGCCCGCTCACCAACAGGTCAATCAGGCGTGCGCGAGAACTGGCTCGAACGCCCGCGCTATGAGCGCGGACCGCCCGGGCCGCCGGCATTCGCACGTCCTCTCGACCGCGGGATCGCTGACAACTCGCCGGCTGCCGACCTCTGAGCTGGTCGAGGCCATAACGCGTCCCCGATGACCGCTTCACGGCGCCATGTCTTGCGCGCCGCTGCCGGCTGCGCCGCGGGGCCGATCCACCGCCGAGCTGGCCAGACGTTGCCCCGCGCTCGGGCCCTCTTCCTCATGGGGCAGGACCATGCCGGTTGGCACGGATTGTCGCGTGCATGTTGCGAAAAAGCTACTACGGTGCGCTTGTATTTATACCCAGAGTTGATAACATCGACTTCCGCTGCTCGCCACCGCCAAGGAGGGGCAATAATGCTTCAGCCACAACCGAGCCAGCCGGCGTCCGGCGCCGCGTCGGCGCCCCCGGTCGCGAGTGCAGGCGCGACGCCGGGCGATCAGCAGCCGATCCGATTTTTGCTGCTGCGTCAGAAAGCCGGCGAGCTGCCGTGGCTGGTGCGCGCGCTGATCGCCTACATGGCGCCGGCCCAGGTGGTGCCGGTGATCGGCATGGCCAACGCCCTGTGGCGCCTCGGTCGCGAGCGTTTCGACGCGGTGCTGCTCGACATCGAGGTCACCGACCCAGCCCTCCTCGCACGCTGCCGCGAGCACATCGCCGACGTCGCTGCGGTGCCGGTGCTGCACCTGTACGACACAGTGCGGGAGCAGAAGGCGGTGCAGCCGCGTCAGCGTCCGCGCCTGGAGTTCAATCGGACTGCCCCGCCGGCCGACCGACACGAGATCGCGCGGCTGCCTTGGGAGCGGCGGGCCAAGCGCGAAGCGCGCAAGGCGAAGCAGGCATCGGCCCTCGCCTGAGCGCGCCGCCGGGCAAGATCTGAGCCCGGGACTGCGACGCCGCGGCGACGCACACTGCCCCCGAGACGCGCCGAGCCGCACGCCCCGCCGCTAGTTGGCCGCCGGCTCCGGCTCCAGCCGCTTCAGCGCCTGCTGCGCAGCAGCGGCGTTCGCCTCCCCGCCGCCGGCCACGGTGACGGTCGGGGACGCGAATTCGATGCCGTTTCCGTGAAAGGCCTGCTTGATCAGGGCGTAAGCGCGCCGCCGGATAACGAACTGCTCGCCCGGCTTGGTCATCATTTTCATCCGGATCTGGACCGCGAAATCGCCGAACTGCTCGACACCCTGCATCTTCAGTGGCTCGATGACGTTGGCGGCGAGCGCCGGATCGGCCATCAGCTCCTTGCTGACTTCTTTGATGACTTTCTTCACCTTGCCGAGATCGGTGTCGTAGGGGACGCTGACGCTCAGCTTGTCGATCACCCAGTCGCGACTCATGTTCTGGACCGCGCCCAGCTCGCCGAAAGGCACCGTGAACAGCGAGCCGCGATGGTGCCGGAGCTTCACCGAGCGCAGCGAGAAGGCCTCGACCGTGCCCTTGTAGCTGCCGCTCTGGATGTACTCGCCGACCCGGAACGCATCGTCGAGCAGATAGAAGACGCCGGCGAAGATGTCTTTCACCAGGGTCTGCGCGCCGAAGCCAACGGCGATGCCGACCACACCAGCGCCGGCGAGCAGCGGGCCGATCTGGACGCCCATCGAGGACAGCGCCATCAGCACGGCGGTGACCGCGATCAGGGTGAGCAGCACATTGCGCAGGATCGGCAGCAGCGTTCGCAGGCGCGCGCGACGGCGCGCCTCGTCGGTTTCGATCGGACCGAGCTCCTCCGTCGTCTGCAGCCGGCCGTCGATTGCGGTCCTGGCAAGATGCCATACGAAGTCCGCCACCAGTGCGACGACCGCGATGTTGACCACGCCCCAGACGAGCCGGGTGAACAAGGTGTCGGCCGAGGCGAGCGCGACGAGATCGAATTCCAGCGCCCAGGCAAGGACCAGCACGGTCCCGATGACCAGCAAGGCACGGATGCCGCGATCGACGAAGATCGCCGGGATGCTGATCGACCCGTCCGCACGCGGCTCACTGTCGATGTGAAGAACCGATGCCACCAGAGTCTGCACCGGCTGCAAGACGAACGGCAATGCCGCGGCAGCGGTGAGGATCCAGAAGATCGCCGTCGCTGTAGGGCCGCGAAGGTAGTAACTGGCCAGCAGCCAGGCCACACCGACGACCACCGCGACGACCGCCAGGCGATACCCCGCCTCGATCATCTGAGCGGCGCCCGGGCCGCCCGTTTTGGCAGAGCCTCCATAGCGACGCTCCAGGGCGCTCGCGAGGTTGCGGAGAACCCCGCAAATGAGCAGCACCACACTGGTTGCGACCACGACAAACGCGACCGCGCGCGCGATCGCCCAGCCAAGATTGGTCCAACCCGCTACCCCGATCACCGCCGCAACGACCAACACACCAGGCACCGCATGGGTCGCGGTGGCAACAAGGCGAGCGGTATGCGACGGCGGGATTTTGTCTCGGATGGAGTAAAGCAGGTCCTGGCGCGACAACCATGTTGCGAGGGCGGCGAGGAGGAGGCCGCCAAATCCCGCCCGATCAAGTAGGTCTGCCACCGATGGCAGCGCGGGAACGCTGCGCACCATGAGACCCAGAGCAGCGGCGGTCATGGCCGCGAGCATTGCCCAGCGTGCGAGCGAGTGCAGCCGAGGGCGTGTGGCTCCGGGCTCGCTGCTGCGCAAGCTCAGCAAGCCGCTGAGGCTGAGCAGGAAGCCCGCCAGCGGCAGCAGTGCAAGCGCGCCCGCAAACAGCCAGGCGGGGCGCTCGGCCACGCCGACGGTCCAGGCGATCAGCATCCAGATCCCTACTGGCAGAAACAACGGCAAGCTCCGACGCAGGGCTTCCAGCGGCACGCTCGACTTGCCGACTGGGTTCAGCATCACCAACCGTTCCAGCCCGACGCGGTAAAGCCACCACAGAGCGCCGCACAGCACGAGGATAGCGGCGCCGAGACTGACCAGACCGCGCGCCGGCAGCGCGACGAGCCGGGCGACCACGTCCGAGAGAATCCCCCGCCAATATGCCACGGCCATCTGCGGGAGCTGGATCAGCTCGAGCTTCACCAGCCTCCAATGCCCGCCCTCGGCCGGCAAAGTATGATGCTCGCGCAGCGCCCCGAGTTCTCTCTGCCCGATCAAGGCATCGAGCCTTGCGGCCACTTCACCGCGGCGTTGCTGCAGGCGTGAGATGTCAGCTTGCTGAAAATCCAAGAGTTGGGCCAGATCCTGCACCGGAGCCAGAAGCAACGCCCCGGCCTCAGCGGAGCCGGCAGCCTGAGCACGCGCGAGCTCGCGCTGCCCCTCGAGCGTAAGGCGGTGTCCATTCAGCGCTCGGAGGCGGTCTTCGAGACGCGCTCGCTGGTTTTCGAGCTCCGGCCGGGCCTGATGGAGGATCGATACCGGGATCGAGTCGTCGTCGACCAGGTCCACGTAGAAATCGAGCTGATTCGCAATGCGAATCAGCTCGAGATCGCCGACACGAACGGAGCTGCGGATAATCGCATCGTCAGCCTGGAGCTGCAGAAGGCGCCGCTGCGCTGGATCGGGCACCGGCCTTTGCCCGATGGCTCCGGTCTCGTTGTCGAGCCGCACCACGTCGCGGTTAAGCCGGGAGATCGTCGCGCGGATCGCGACCGCCCGGGGTCTTGATCGAAACCTCCATGCTCGTGAATCGTGCCCAGCTCCGCCCTCGAGCGCAACAGGGCGAGCCGCTCCCCGGCCAGCGCCAAGCCCTCCGCCTCGGCGCTGCGGAGCTTTCGAAACCCTTCCATCAAATCCACATTGGCGGCATGCAGCGTCCGCAACTGTCGGAGTTCGGCCTGGGCGTTCCGGGTCTCCGGAGCGGTCGCCGGCGCGCCCTGCAGCTCCGCTGCACGCCCATTGATATCTTCCTCGAGCAGACGTAGCTCGGCCTCGCGCTGCGCGATGCGGGTGTCCAGCGTCGTCACATGCAGCAGCGCCGTGTCGGCATCGAGACGACTGAGGCGCAAGGTCGTGACCGTAACGTCTTCGGCGGTCAGCTCCCTTACCTTTTTGCGAAGAGTAATCAGGAGCTTGAGGTTCTCCAGCTGGACCCGTCGGACGGCGTTGGCGACGTCGGCGGCGACCTCCTGCGTCCCCCGGATTTCGCGCTCCAACCCCGTGCGCTCAAAGGCGGTCGACCCCGCGACGAAGGTGCAGACGAGGCCGAGCGCTAAAGCGCAACGCAGCAGGATGGGGCAGGCGCCACGCCATACTGGCCGCGCGCGCGCCTGCGACAACCCTGACCTGGCAGCAAAGGCCACTCCTCGCATCCGAGTGCCTCTCCCCTTGTGCGCCACGCGGGAACTATGCGCGATTGACCCGCTGGCGTTGCGCTGCCGCGGCAATCAGTGCAGTTTTTTACAAGAAGTGGCAAGATTGGTCGTGAGCATGGCATCCGTCGTTGCTCGTCGCATAACAAGGTGGGGGAGGGGTGGCCGCACATTGCTCGCGACGGTGGTCCTATTGGCGTCGGCGGGGCTGGCCCCGGCCTCAGCGGATGAAGCCTTGCTGCGCATCGCGGTTCAAAATGAACGCCCGCCGTTCAGCTTTACTGACGACGACGGTAAGCTCCAGGGGTTCGACGTCGAGATCGCGCAGGCGCTTTGTGCCGTGCTGGAGCAAAGATGTACGCTCATCCCGCTCGAATTCACGGATCTAATCCCGGGCCTGGAGGAGGGGCAAATCGATGCGGCGGTGGCGTCGATCTCGATCACCGAGGAACGGCTGAAGAAGGTCGACTTCACGGATAAGTACTACCAGGCGCCCAATCGGTTCGTGGCCCGCCACGGCGCCGTGTCCGACATCACGCCGTCGGGACTTGCGGGCAAGACGATCGGCGTGAAGCGCGGCACCACTCACGACCGGTATCTGTCCGACCAATACGCGGGCACGGCCGCGATCGTGCGCTATGGCTATTTGGACGAGATCTTCATCGATCTGGCCCTCGGGCGCGTCGACCTTGCGTTGTCCGATGGCATAACCCTCACCCAGAGTTTCCTGAAGACCGATCTCGGCGCCGGGTTCGACCTCGTAGGCCCGCCAATCAACGACCCGCAGTGGTTTGGTCGCGGCGAGGGCATCGCGGTCCGCAAAGGCAACGCCGATCTTCTCGCACGATTGAATCAGGGCCTGCGGCAGATCCTTGCGGACGGTACCTACCAAGAGATCCGCACGAAGTATTTTGACCACGACATCTACGGCGATGCTGTTGCCGTCGCGCAACCACTCGGCGGCGCGGCTCTCGCTCGGCCGAGTCGAGCACTGCACGTTGCAGTCTCGCAGGCCTTGCCGGTCGGGGCTCAGGAGCGGCCGAGCATGGCGCTCGTGCTGCTCGGCCCGAAGAACGACAACTCCTGGGCGGAAGCCGCTGATCGCGCGCTTGAGGCGGAAGCCGCCAAGGGCAGCAGGACTGCATTCGCCGAATCGGTCCCCGACGCGGACGTGGCGCGGGTAATGCGCGACTATGTCGACCAGGGATTCAAGGTGATTGTCGGGCACAGCTTTGCCTATCAGTACGCCGTATTCGAGGTCGCCGCCGAGGCCCTATAGACC
This sequence comes from Pseudomonadota bacterium, assembly GCA_046732855.1. Taxonomy (GTDB): domain Bacteria; phylum Pseudomonadota; class Alphaproteobacteria; order Geminicoccales; family Geminicoccaceae; genus JBKPNX01. Next base: position 9,265 of record JBKPNX010000003.1, on the reverse strand, counting down.
AACTTCGCCTGGGCCGGCGGCATCGGCCAGACGGCCGAGAACGTCTCCGATTACGACCAGCCGTTCTATGAGCCCGCGTATCTCGTTGGCATCCTCGCCGGTCATGTGTCGAAGTCGGGCCATCTCGGCGCCCTCTATGGCTTCGACACTCCAGTCTGCCACGCCATGGGCGAGGCGATGCTGGCCGGCGCGAAGACGGTGAACCCCGAGGCGACCCTGACGGTGAGCGCGGTCGGCGACTGGGACGACGTCTCGGCGGCGAAGGAGGCGGGCCTCGCGCAGGTCGACACCGCCGGCGTCGACTACTGGATCGGCTGCGGCGGGGCCGCAACGCTTGGCTCGATCGAGGCCGCCAAGGAGACAAGAGGCTACGCTACCGGCTATGTCGGCGACATGTCCGAGCTGGGGCCCCAGACTGTGCTCGCCAGCATCGTCTGGAACATGGAGCCGATCTTCGATCGGCTGATCGAGCAGACAGCCGCCGGCAGCTTCCAGGGCGCGTTCATTCGTTACGGCCTCAAAGAGGGCGCGCTCGACATCGTTCTGAATCCGAAGCTCGCGGCGAAAGTGCCCGACGCGGCCGCCGCCGCGATCGACGAGGCACGCGCGGCGATCAGGGCCGGAACGCTCGAGGTGCCCTTCGTCCCTCAGTAGTGGTCGGCGATGCTTCAACCCCCGTCGACCGGCCAGCAGCAGCGGGTCGAGATCCTCAAAGCGCTCTGTCGGGGTGCCGAGGTCCTGATCCTCGACGAGCCAACGGCCGTGCTGACCCCGCAGGAGGTGGACAAGCTTTTGGTGGTCCTGCGCCGCCTCACGGCCGATCGTCGCTCGATCGTCTTCATCAGCCACGAGGTCGACGAGATGCTGCGCCTCGCCGATCGCATCGCGGTGCTGCGCGACGGGCGGCTGGTCGCGCGGCCCGTTCCGCCGCGATCAGGCGCCGCCGGCGATGTAGTCGTGCAGCAGGTTGGTCTCGGCCTCGAGCTCCTGCAGGCGATGCTTGACCACATCGCCGATGCTGATGATGCCGATCATCCTGCCGTCCTCGACCACCGGCAGGTGGCGGAAGCGCCGCTCGGTCATCGTCTGCATGAGCTGCCCGATGCCGTCATCGGGCGAGCAGGTCACGACTTCGACGGTCATCAGCTGGCTGACCCGCATGTCGAGCAGCTTGGCGCCGTGATCGGCCAGACCGCGCGCCAGATCGCGCTCCGAAAGGATGCCGCTCAGGTTGCCCGCCGGATCGGTCACCACGACCGCGCCGATGCGTTTGGCTTTGAGCAGGCTCGCGACCTCGGCCACGGTCGCATCCGGCCGCGTGGTCACCACGTCGCCGCCTTTGGCTGCGAGAATCTGCGCGATCAGCATCGCTCGTCTCCCCTGTTGAGCTCGGCCACAGCGCTATCGCGCAACGCGCTAGGGCCAATCTCACCGAAAGTGACCGGCAGGTCCAGGGCAAACGAAACGCGAGAGCGAGGGCGTCTGTGCTGAATTCAGCGCTATCCCTGATGTTGCTCATAGACCTCGAGCGCCTTCGGCATCAGCTCCTGCAGCCGTTGGATGCGCGTACCCTCGGAGGGATGGGTCGAGAGGAACTCGGGCGGCCGCTGGCCGCCCAGCGCCTCGAAATTCTGCCACAGCAGGACCGCCTCGCGCGGGTCGTAGCCGGCTTCGGCCATCAGCATCAGGCCGATCTCGTCGGCCTCGCTCTCCTGGCCGCGCGAATACGGCAGGATCACGCCCAGCGTGGCCGCCTGGGAGTACAGGTCCACCATGGCCTGGCTGCCGGTCGCGGCGCCGACCGCGACGCCACCGAGCTGGGCCAGGATCCCCTGGGACATGCGCTCGGCGCCATGCCGCGCGATCGCATGCCCGACCTCGTGGCCCATGACCGCGGCGAGCTGCGCGTCGTTCTGGGCGACCTTGAACAGCCCGGTGTAGACGCCGACCTTGCCGCCGGGCAGGGCGAACGCGTTGGGCTCCGGGTTGTCGAACAACGTGAACTGCCAGTCCCACTCGGGGTGGCCGCTGACCGCGGCGATCCGCCGGCCGACCGTCTGGACGCGCTGGTTCAATGCGGCATTGCCCGAGACCTTCTCCTCCTGCTTGATCTGCTGATACGCCTGCAGGCCCATGTCGGCGTCCTGCGACTCGGGCACCAGGATCAGCTGATTGCGCCCGGTCACGGGGGCCTGCGCGCAGGCGGCCAGGGCGAGCGCGAACGACAGACCGACCAGCGCGTTGCGCGCCGGGCGTCGCCGCGAGTGGCTGCGTGTCATTGCTTTGGCACCTCCAGACAGTGGCCCTGTCCAGCCCGTGGCCCGATGATGTGCGCGCCGACCTCGAGCCGGCGGCGGTCCGAACAGGAAAACGCTGGTCGATCGGGCCGTCGTCCGCCCGATTGCACAGCTTAGCAGATGACGTTTGTGGCCGCGCAAGGTTCCACACGGTCGGCCGGCGGGAGCGTATCCCGGGGCAGGCCGGGTGAAGACCACCGGCGAGCATGCTCCGCCTCGTGGCGGGGCTGTCAGCTAGGTGGTTCGGGTGCGGTGTTGATGGATTACGACCTCGATCCGGATCAGGGGGCGCTTCCGCCTCGCCGACCGCGCTCCGAACTTGCATTCGTGCCAGGGCGATGGTCCCATGACCACGGCCAAGCCGGGGCGTGGGGAACGGCCATGAAAAGTCATCTGCTCGACGAGAGCGCGCGGGGCGTGTTCGTCATCGCGGCGACGCCGTTCGATGACGATGGCGGCCTCGATCTCGACAGCCTGGCCCGCCTGATCGACTTCTATATCGGCGCCGGCGTGCACGGCCTGACCATTCTCGGCATGATGGGCGAGGCGCCAAAGCTGACCTACGAGGAGTCCTGCCTCGTGGTCGAGCGCACGTTGCGCCAGGTCGCCGGCAGGCTGCCGGTGGTGGTCGGGGTGAGCAATCCGGGCCTCGCCAACGTGGCGCTCTTGACCAGCGTGGCGATGTCTGCGGGCGCCGCGGGCGTGATGATCGCGCCACCCGCCGGGCTCGCGAGCGACGAGCAGATCGAAGGCTATCTGCACCAGGCGTGCGACATGATCGGCCCCTCGGTGCCGGTGGTCCTCCAGGACTACCCGCAGGCGACCGGCGTGCATCTGTCGGTCGGCCTGCTCGACCGGCTCTTTGACGAGCTGCCGCAGATCAAGGTCTTGAAGCACGAGGACTGCCCGGGGCTCGGCAAGCTCACGCGCATCCGGGCCGACGCCGAGCGCGACGGGCGGCGGCGCGTCGCGATCCTGGTCGGCAACGGTGCCTTGTATTACCCGCTGGAGCTGGCGCGCGGGGCTGACGGCGCGATGAGCGGCTTTGCCTTCCCGGAGGTGCTGGTCAACATCTACGAGCGCTTCGCCGCCGGACGCATCGAGGACGCGTTCGCCCTATTCGACGCCTACCTGCCGCTGATCCGCTACGAGCAGCAGCCGGGCATCGGGCTCGCGATCCGCAAGGAGATCCTGCACCGCCGGGGCGTGCTGGCGAGCCCCATGGTGCGACCGCCGGGCGCCCGGCTCGACGCCCAGGACCGCGCCGAGCTCGAGAGCCTGCTCACCCGGGTCAAGCGCCGCATCCAGGACGGCATCTGATCTGGGCGACGGGCCGGGAGCCGAGCCTGCGCCAAGCTACTTGCCCGCGAGGAACTCCAGCACGGTCGCGTTGAACTCGTCGGGCTTCTGCCACAGGGCCATATGGCTGGCACCCTTCATGATGACGAGCTTGGCCCCGGGAATCAGCTCCGCCATCTCCGCCGCATACGCGGGCTCGATGCCCTCATCGTGGTCGCCAACGAAGATCACCGTCGGCACCGTGATCGCGCGCAGCTGGTCCGTCACCTAAGTTCCTCCTCTGACATCAAATGGCCGCCCCTTGCAGTAGGCTCAATGCGCTTCCTGGCCGGATCGATGATGATCCCGACCGGCCGTCTCTTTCGCCCACATCGAGGGTGACGTCAGCCCCGGGAGGACGGCGGCCTCTCAAGCGCGATACCAATGGCCGGTCCATCGACCGGCCGGTGTGCCTGATAGCCTTGTCTGCTGTGCTGGAACGGCGCATGCTCGGCTCCAGATCCGCCCATCGGGGATCCCGAATTGAGGAGGCCATCATGCCAATCATTCATTCTCGCCGCGATTTCCTGGCCAGCGCGTCGTTGGCCGCGGCCACCAGCGTGTTCGGCACACGCTGCTTAGCCTTCGGGAAGAGGGACTTCGTCCGCGATCACCCGGTCGCCACCAAGCGCTTCCTCCGGGCAGTGCTCAAAGCTGCCGACTTCTGTGCCGCCGAGCCGGCGAGCGCGGCGCAACGGATGGTCGAAGCCGGGTTCATTGAACGATACGACTACGCGCTCGAGACGCTGACCGAGCTGCCCTACGCGAGCTGGCGCGAGTTCGACCCCGAGGACGCGCTGCGGTTCTACGCGCTGCGGCTGCGCGAGGTCGGCATGATCACGTCCACCCCTAACCAGGTCATCGCCGAAGGCGCCGACTGGCGCTTCCTCAACGAGCTCAAGCGCGAGCTGAAGGCGTGAGCCGGTAAGAACGCGCCCACCCCTTATACACACGGAGGGCATTTAATGGAGTTCATTCATTCTCGCCGCGATTTCCTGGCCAGCGCGTCGTTGGCCGCGGCCGCTGGCGTCCTTGGCACCCGGAGATCGCTCGCCGACGAGGGGCCGCCGGAGACGACGACGGTCCGGCTCGTGAAGTACTCTAGCATCTGCGTTGCCCCTTACTTCGTCGCCGAGCAGCTGCTGCACGCGGAAGGCTTCACCGATGTCCGCTACGTAACGATGCCATTGCCGGCCGATGTCGAGACACTCGCGCGCGGAGAGGTGGATTTCAACATACACTTCTCGCCGGAATTCATTATCCCCGTCGACGTCGGGAAGCCGATCACGATCATCGGCGGTGTGCATGTCGGATGCTACGAGCTTTTCGCAAAGGAAGGAATCCGCAGCATCGCCGACCTGAAGGGCAAGAGTGTGGGTGTGCCGGCCATTCGAGCGGGTCCCTATCTGTTCCTGGCCAGCATGGCTGGGTATGTCGGGCTCGACCCTGCCAAAGACATCAATTGGGTGACGACCGCTACGGTCAAGCCAATAGAACTTTTCAAAGACGGCAAGATCGATGCGTTTCTCGGCTTTCCGCCCGAGCCACAGGAGCTGCACGCCCTGAAACTCGGCCAAGTAATCGTTGATAGTTCGGTGGACCGCCCCTGGTCTCAGTATTTCTGCTGCGTGCTCGCGGGCAACGCGCATTTCGTGCGGAAGAACCCGATCGCCACGAAGCGCGTGTTGCGCGCCGTCCTCAAGGCGGCCGACCTCTGCGCCGTGGAGCCGAAGCGGGTTGCGCAGCGTCTGGTGGATGGCGGTTTCACCGCTCGGTACGATTATGCGCTCCAGGCGCTGAGCGTGATCCCGTACGACCGTTGGCGGGATTTCGACCCCGAGGACACGATCCGGTTCTACGCGCTCCGGCTCCACGAGGTCGGCATGATCGATTCGACCCCCAACAGGATCATCGCCGATGGCACCGACTGGAGGTTCTTCAACGAGCTCAAGCGCGAGCTGAAGGCATGAGTGATATTGCCGGAAGAATCTTACCCCCGGCTATTGTGCGACATACGGGGCAGCAGTCCCTTCGATAGGGAGGATTTGGATGGGGCCGCCGATCACCCGGCGCAACCTGGTCGTTGGTGGCGCCAGCGCTGCAGCCCTGGCCGCCGGCTTGCCCTGGCCGGCTGGCGCTCAGCAGACCGTTGCCGTCGATCAGTTCCGCGCTCTGTCGGCACGGCTGACCGGCGCCGCCGTCGCGGATCTCGACGCGACGATGGCCGGCAAGCTGCTCGACGGTTTCGTCTCGACGGGTCGCGGACCGGGCCTCGCCCTGCTGGCCGCCGATCCGCGGGTCGGTACCGGGACGGTCGCCGACGACATCGTCGCCGCTTGGTATTCGGGCACCTACGACACCCCGGCGGGCCCGGCCGTGGCCGGCTTCACCGACGCGCTGCTATGGAATGCCCTCGATTTCACGAAGCCGCCCGGCTTCTGCGGCGGCGAGACCGGCTACTGGGCGGATCCGCCGTCCTGAGAGGCCCATTTCGCCATGGCCGAGATCGAAGCGGATGTGATCATCGTCGGGTCGGGCATCTCCGGCGCGCTGCTCGCCGCGCGGCTGGCCGACGCCGGAGTGAAGGTCGCCATTCTGGAGGCGGGCGCGCGGGTCGATCGCGCGCAGGCGACGCAGCGCTTCTGGGACGCCCCGATCAAGGTCCCCGAATGCCCCTACCCGCCGAGCCCGCAGGCCGATCACCCGATCAGCAACGATCCCGACCACTGGTACCGGCAGGTCGGCCCGGACAAATTCAAAAGCACCTATGTCAAGGTGGTGGGCGGCACGACGTGGCATTGGCTCGGCACCTGCCTGCGCCTGGTGCCGAACGATCTTCGCCTGAGCACCGCCTATGGCCGCGGCGTCGACTGGCCGATCGCCTACGCCGACCTGGAGCCTTTCTATGGGCAGGCTGAGGACGAGATCGGCGTATCGGGCGACTCCGCCGAGACGCTCGGATCGCCCCGCTCCACCGCCTATCCGATGCCGGCGATCCCGCAGACGTTTCTCGACCAAGCCTACGCGCGGGCGCTCGCCGGCACGCCATATGAGGTTCGCGCGACGCCACAGGGCCGCAATTCGACCGATCGCGACGACCGGCCCGGGTGCTGCGGCAATGCCAGCTGCATCCCGATCTGCCCGATCCAGGCGAAATACGACGCGACGGTGCACGTCTCCCGGGCGCTGAAGAGCGGCGCGGCGCTCCATGCGGAGACGACGGCGACGATTGTCGAAGTCGGCTCCGACGGGCGCGCCGCCGCGATCCGCTTCAAACGGTGGGACGGCAGCGAGGGCACGGCTTCGGGCAGGGTCTTCGTGCTCGCTGCCCATGCGATCGAGATTCCCCGACTTCTCCTGAATTCCCGCACGGCGGTGAGGCCCAACGGCGTGGCCAACGGCTCCGACCAGGTTGGCCGCAATCTGATGGATCATCCGACACAGCTCAGCTGGGCGCTGGCGCCGACGCCGGTCTGGCCGTATCGTGGGCCGCTGTCGACCTCCGGCATCGAGAATCTTCGGGACGGCCCGTTCCGCACGGATCGCCCTGCGTTTCGCATCGAGATCGGCAATGACGGCTGGCTGTGGCCCAAAGGCGCGCCGACGACCACCGCGGCCGAACTGGCGCGCCGCGGTCTGCGCGGCCAAGCCTTGGACGCCGCGTTGCGGACGCAGGTATCCCGGCACATCCGCCTCGCCTCGCTGCTCGAGCAGCTGCCTGATCCGGAGAACCGCGTCACGCTCGACGCCCGCGAGACGGACGTCTACGGCGTGCCGCTGCCTCGCCTTGCCTATCGCCTCGACGCCTATGTCCAAGCCGGCCTGTCCGCCGCCCGCCACGCACATGCGGAGATCTTGGGCCTGCTCGGCGCGACGGCAATCCAGCATCGGGACGCCGCCGAGGGTGCGGGGCACATCATCGGCACCGCCCGGATGGGCGGCGATCCGAAACGCTCGGTGGTAGACCGTGACCTGCGCAGCCACGATCACCCGAATCTGTTCATTCTCGGCTCGGCGGTCTTCCCGACCTCGGCGACAGCCAATCCCACCCTGACCATTGCCGCGCTGAGCCTGCGCGCCGCGGACCAGGTGAAGGCGAGCTTGACGCAGTGAGTTCGCCACCGTGGCCAGGACGAGTTTCCGGGGGCCGGGGACCGCCGCGCCGGCACGTGTCCAGGCGCCGCTGCGTCACTGGTCGGCCGGTCGCCAGATCGCGTACCGAATTGGCGGCCTCCATAGATCGTCGATACATTTCACCAGGAATCACCATCCTGCCCGGAAATTGGCGTGCCGGAGATCTCTACTGCCCTTCGGGGTGATGGCCTCGGAGATTGTCGCTCACATGCAGTAGATCGCGCGGCAGATGAACCGTATCCTGAGCACCGACGGCCCCGTTGAGATTTTTGTCTCCCCCAGCACGAAGGAGACTTCGTTGGTTCAACTATAAAGTTATTGATATCGCCTAATGGGCTCCATAGGCTACTCGATTCAACAATATCAGGACACCACGCAGCAGGGGGGACGCCGATGAGAATTTGCTACGGGCGCGCTGCGCAAATCTGCGCCGCTGCCGCGCTGTGGTGGACAGGGGTCGCAGGTCCGTCCCCGCTGGCGGCAGCCGATCGTCCCGATGCCGGCGAGATCCTGGACCAGATCGGCAAGGCTCAAAGCGAAGCAGCCGAGCGCCATGCCGATTACGTGCGGCAGCTGGAAGCGGTCGAGGCGTCGATCAACAACTGCCGGGAGTTCCTCAGCGAGCACGGTGACGACCCGCAGGTCAAAGCCGTCTTGAAGCATATCCGTGAGCAGCCCGGCGATGTCTTCTTCACCGAGCCGACCGACCTGGAAGCGCTGGCGGACGCCGTGGGCGACGATGTTTCCCTGTCCCAGCAGGACCTGGAGATCTGCTTGCCGCTGCGGGACGAAGGCGTCGGTGACAAGGAGGACGAGGAAAAGCCGGCGCGCCTTGCGCACATAGCCGCAAGTGTGGACCGATGCCTCCAGGCCCTTGAGCAGGTTGGCCCCGACCCGGACGGAGTCGCAATCCTGCAGCGGCTGTCGCGCCGGCCGGCGGACCCGACGTTCACCTCGGAGAAGACGCTCGACCGGCTCGAGGACGCCGTGGGTGACCTCGCACTGAGCCCGCAAGACCTCGAGACGTGCGCGGATGCCTTCCACGTGCAAGCCGGCTTCGAGCAATCGTTAGCCCTCCTCGGTGAGCACCCGCCGCCTTGCCGGGGAGACGAGAAACTCTGCACGTTTAGGGGTCACTCGACTTGCTGCGCGCACGACCAGACCTGCGGTAACATTCGAGACACCGTCACCTGCAACAACCCCTCCTGCTTCCCGGCCACCGCCACGGTCTGGCTGGAGGACGGGTCGCAGAAGGGGATGCGCGACGTCCGGATCGGCGACCGGATCATGGTCGCCCGCGCTGATGGCAGCCTCGGCTACGAGGACGTCTATCTCAACACGCACAGGGACTCGGTGGCGTCGACGCCCTATGTCGAGCTGGCTCTGGCGTCGGGCCGATCGCTGATGCTGTCGCCCCGGCACTTCATCCCGGTCGCCGCCGCCGCGACGTCGACCTGGGCCGAACACGTCGCCAAGGGTGCCAACGAGATCGCGGT
>JBKPNX010000002.1:0-8256 GCA_046732855.1 Pseudomonadota bacterium | reverse complement strand
GGTGGCGACCAAAGCCGCCGCCAACAAAGACGTCGTCGCCGGTGTGACGCACTATTGCTCGGCGGTGGCGATCGGCACGGTCGACACGTACCACAAGTTCGGCCTGCCGGTGATCGTCTGGGGAGCGGTCCTGCCCGACATCACCTACGGCAACGACTACCCGGAGATCCACCGGGTCAACGGCACCATGATCAACCAGAACGAGACGGCCGCGGATTTCATGACCGGGCTCGGCTACAAGACCTGGGTGATCATCCACGACACGACCGACTACGGCAAAGGCCACAACAAGTACTTCAGCCAGTACGTGACCGAGAACGGCGGCGAGATCCTGGGAACCTTCGGGGTCACGGCCGAGCAGCAGGACTTCACCGCGGAGCTGACCCAGGCGAAGTCGCTGAACCCCGACGTGATCTATTTCGGCGGCCTGACCCCGCTCGGGGTGCGCATCCGCCAGCAGATGGACAAGCTCGGGATCGCCGCGCAGCTCCAGGGCACCTCGGGCATCATGTCGGACGCGTTCATCCAGGGCCTCGGCGGCCTGGCCGAAGGCGTCGTCGCGTTTCGCGAAGGCGCGCCGGTGGACAAGCTGCCGGGCGGCCAGTTCTTCGGCGAGCAGTACGCGCAAGCCGGCTACGGCGAGCCGCCCGAGGCCTATGGCCCGTTCGCGTTCGCCGCGATGAACCTGATCCTGGACACGATCGAGGCGGTCGGTCCCGATCGCGCCGCGATCACCGAGGCGCTCGGGAAAGTCAAGGACCACGACTCGATCGTCGGCCCGGTCACCTTCGACGACCACGGCCAGAACATGGTGCCGCTGATCACCAAGTACGTCGTCCAGGACGGCAAGTGGGTGGTCTGGGAGGACAGCGAGTACGCCGCGGGCCAGCGCAAGCTCGCCGGGCTCTGATTCAGCTCGACCCGGGCCCGCCCGAGCGGCGGCCCCGACCAGCCGCCGCACCAGAGCGAACGTCCATGGATCTCGGCCTGCTCGGGCAGTTTGTGGTCAACGGGCTGATGCTCGGCATGATGTATGCTCTGGTCGCGGTCGGCTTCACGCTGTTCTTCGGCGTGCTCGACGTGATCAAGTTCAGCCACGGCGACGTGCTCATGGTCGGCGCGTTCGCCGGCTTTTCGACCTACCTCGGGCTGGTCGCGCTCGGCGTCGCGTCGCCCTGGGTGCAGGTCATCGCTGTGGTGCTGGTCGCAGCCGGGCTGATGGCCCTGCTCGGCGCGCTGATCGGCAGATATCTGGTCCTGCCGCTGCGCGGCGCGCCGGCGCTGAATACCCTCCTGATCACGCTGATGCTGGGCACCGCGCTGCGCGAGAGCATCCGCGTGTTCTATCCCGAGGGCGCCAATCCCAAGCCGTTCCCCGCGCTGCTGCCGAGGGATGCCGTCACCTTCGGCCATTTCACGCTGCGGCTCGACAGCGCGATCCTGCTGCTGGCGGGCCTCGCGGTGATCGTGCTGATCAACCTCGTGATCAACCGCACCAAGCTCGGCCTTGCGATCCGCGCCGTGGCGCAGGACGCCGAGACCGCCCAGACCATGGGCATCAATTTCACTGCGATCGTGCTGGTCACCTTCGCGCTCGGCTCGGCGGCCGCGGCATTCGCCGGCGTGATGAACGGTCTCTATTACAACGAGATCAACTTCGGCATGGGCCTGCTGCTCGGCGTGATCGGCTTCAGCGCGGCGATCGTCGGCGGGCTCGGCAACATCTACGGCGCGATCCTCGGCGGCTTCCTGTTCGCCGGCCTGCAGACCATCGGCGCCGCCGCCCTGCCGTTCGCGAGCGCGTACAAGGACGTGTTCGCGTTCGCCGTGGTGATCGCGATCATGGCCTGGCGCCCGACCGGCTTGATCGCCGAGCAGGTCAGCGAGCGGGTCTAGCCCGGCCCATGGCGACCGCCGCGCCCGGGTTGGCCGCGCTCGCCGCGCTCACCGCCTTCACGGTGGCCTTCCTGGCGGTGGAGAGCGAGCTCGCGGTCGCGGCTCTGCTCGCCGCCGGCGCCGCAGCGGTGGTGCTCGCGACCAGGGTCGGCTGGCTGCGTGCCGTCGCGAACAGCTTCGCGGGCCACGAGGCGGTGATGAACGGCGCGGCGATCGTCGGGGTCCTGCTCGTCGCCGCCCTCTTTCGCGACGATCACTTCACGCTCCTGATGGTCGCGACCGTGCTCCTCTACGTGCTCGCCTGCCTCGGCCTCAATATCCAGTTCGGCTATGCCGGCCTGCTCAACTTCGCCGGCGCCTCGTTCCTCGGTATCGGCTGTTATACCGCCGCGGTGCTGACCGCGCATACCGCCCTGCCGCACCTTTTCGTGCTCCTGATGGGCGGTGTGATGGCGGCGGCGGTCGGCACGCTCCTCCTCTATCCGGTGCTGCGCACCCGCGGCCACTACGCCGCGGTGATCACCATCGCGTTCGCGCTGCTGTTCAAGTCGTTCCTCGAGGTCAATGACGTGCTGGGCGGCCCCCAGGGCCTGCCGGTCGAAGGCTTCGAGCTGTTCGGCTGGTCGTTCAACGACAACATCGAGCTCGGGCCGCTCGAGGCATCGTTCTACCTCAACTACGTGCTGCTCGCGCTGGTCCTGACGGTGATCGCGTTCGCTCTGGTGCGCCGGCTGGAGCGCTCGTGGATCGGCCTCAACATGGACGCGGTCCGCCTCGACGAGACCGCCGCGGCGTGCTTCGGGATCGATCTCGCGCGCTGGAAGATCACCGCGTTCACGGTTGGCAACTTCCTTGCGGGCATCGCCGGCGCCGTGCTCGGTAGCATGCTCGGCTTCATCGCGCCGGCAAACTTCACCTTCGCCGACAGCCTGATCATGGTGTCGATCGTCCTGCTCGGCGGCATCGGCAACCCCTGGGGCGTGGCCGTGGCGGCGGCGATCGTGATCGTGCTGCCGGAGAAGCTGCAGATCGTTCAGGAATACCGGTTTCTGCTGTTCGCGATCGTGGTCATCCTGATCCTGCTGTTCCGGCCGCAGGGCCTGCTGCCGCGCGAGCTGCGCCGCTACCTGCCCGGCTGGTCGCCGCGATGAGCCTCGCGCCGCTGCTCGAAGCCACCGGCCTGACGCGGCGGTTCGGCGGCGTGAGCGCGCTCGAGGACCTCGACCTCGAGGTCTGGCCGGGCGAGATCCTTGGCCTGATCGGCCCCAACGGCTCCGGCAAGACCACCTTCTTCAACGTGGCGACAGGCATCTATCCCGCGACCGCCGGCCGGGTCACCTTCGGCGGCGCCGAGATCACCGGCCTGTCGCCGCAGCGGGTGTATCGGGCCGGCATCGCGCGCACGTTCCAGCGCTCTCGCCTGTGCCTGCCGTTGTCGATCTTCGACAATGTCATGGTCGGCAACCATGGCCGGCTCCATCACGGTCTCGGCTTCAATCTGTTCCGGCGCGCCGCGTTCCGCCGGGAGTTCGAGGACAACTTCGCCGCCGCGCGCGAGCTGGTGGCGCGCTTCGACCCGCCGCTCGCCGATCGCCTGTTCGATGCCATCAGCACCATCCCGATGATCGATCGCCGGCGGATCGAGATCTGCCGCGCCCTGATCAGCCAGCCCAGGCTGCTGCTGCTCGACGAGCCCTCGGCCGGCATGACGCAGGAGGAGACGCGCCAACTCATGCGCGACCTCCTGATGGCCCGCGAGCAGATGGCCGGCCTCACCATGATCATCATCGAGCACGAGATGAACGTGATCGAACAGGTCACCGAACGCTGCGTCGTGCTCAACTACGGCCGCAAGATCGCCGAGGGCAGCTATCGCGAGGTGGCCGCCGACCGTCAGGTGCAGGAAGCTTACCTGGGGCTCGCATGACATGGTCGAGGGGCTGATCGTCGAGCGGATTTCGACCGCCTACGACCGGGCCGACGTGCTGCGCGAGGTCTCGCTCAGGGTCGAGCCCGGGACCATCACCTGTCTGCTCGGCTCGAACGGTGCTGGCAAGACGACGCTCATCCGCTCGATCCTCGGCCTCACGCCGCCGCGCACCGGCAGGATGAGGTTCGCGGGCAAGGAGCTGACCGGCTTGCCGCCGCATCGCGTGGTCGCGGCCGGCATCGCCTGCATCCCCGAGGGCCGCAAGGTGTTTCCGAAGCTCACCGTCGAGGACAACCTGCGGGTCGGGGGCTACCTCGAGACCTCGGCGCAGTTCGTGCGCGATCGGATCGAGGAGGCCTACCAGCTGTTCCCGCAGCTGCGCGAGCGCCGTGACCAGCTCGCCGGGACGCTGTCCGGCGGCGAGCAGGCGATGGTGTCGATCGGCCGGGGCCTGATGTGCGCGCCCGAGCTGCTCCTCGTCGACGAGCCCTCGCTCGGCCTGTCCCCGCTGTACGTCAAGCAGAACTTCGCGATCATCCGCCAGATCCGCGAGCGCGGCGTCACCGTGTTCCTGGTCGAGCAGAACGTCCACCAGACGCTGGCGATTGCCGACTATGGCTACGTGCTCGCCAAGGGGCGGGTCGTGGCGGCGGGCCCGCCGGCGACGCTGGCCCAAAGCGCCGAGGTGCAGGAAGCCTACTTCGGCTGATCACCGCCTGCGGTTCCCCTCTACCGCTCTGCGCGCCCACGCCCCATCTACTGACCCCGAGCTTCTTTGGCCGAAGCGCATGATGGCTCCGCTGATTGGGATGGCGCTTATGAGTTTCGATGGCGATCTTCAGTTCGTTCTCGATGACGCGGAGGCAGGCGCTGATCACTCCGACGGGCGCCCGGTCGCGGCGCTGCCCGATGCCGACCTGCTCGATGCCTATTCGCGCGCCGTGATCGCGGCCGCGGAAGCGGTGTCGCCCGCCGTGCTGCATCTGCAGGCGTGTCGCCCCGAAGGGCGGCGGGAGCCGGCGGCGAGCGGCTCGGGCGTCGTGTTCACCGCCGACGGCTTCGCGCTCACCAACAGCCACGTCGTGCAGGGCGCCGGCCGGATCGACGTCACCTTCAACGACGGCAGGCGCACGGGCGCGGATCTGATCGGTGCCGATCCCGACACCGACCTCGCGGTCCTCCGCCTGCATGCCGCGGCGCCGGGCGCCGCGCCGCTCGGCGAATCCAAGCTTCTGCGGCCCGGTCAGCTGGTCGTCGCGATCGGCAATCCGCTCGGCTTCGCGTGCACGGTCACCGCCGGCGTGGTGAGCGCGCTCGGCCGTTCCCTGCGCAGCCGCTCGGGCCGTCTGATCGACGACGTGCTGCAGACCGATGCGGCGCTCAATCCCGGCAATTCAGGGGGGCCGCTGGTGACCGCGCGCGGCGAGGTGGTCGGCATCAACACCGCGGTGATCCACGGCGCACAGGGTTTGTGCTTTGCCGTATCAAGCGCCACGGCGAGCGTCGTGGCGAGCCAGATCCTGCGCTTCGGACGGGTGCGCCGCGGCGCCCTCGGCATCGCCGGCGAGACCATCGATCTGCCGCGACGCATGGTGGTGCAGCTCGGCCTGAGCCGGGCGCGCGCGGTCCGGGTCGCGGGCGTGCAGGGCGATGGGCCGGCGAGCCGCGCCGGCCTACGCGAAGGCGACGTGCTCCTGAGCCTGGACGGTCAGCCGGTCGCGGGGATCGACGACCTCTACCGGCTGCTCTCGGCCGATCGGATCGGAACGCCGTGTCGGATCGACCTGCTGCGCGACGGGGCGCGGCTGAGCCTCGACGTCATCCCGCGCGAGCGCCGCTGAGCCCGGGCGGCGGCGATCCGGTCGGCCTGGTCTAGGCACCTGACCGAAAGCGGCTGGATCGCGCCGCAGGCGGCGCTTTGCCGGATTCCGCAAGTCAGCCAAACCAGGTCTGTCTGAGGCCGGCGATCAACCGGCTTGAGGGTGCTGGGCTTTCTACGATAGATCAGCCTCGAGCGCGGGCAGCGCAACTTCAAAGGGAAACGATTTTGCACCTGGCCGAACCGGTCGATCTTCTGGTGGTCGGCGGCGGAATCAACGGCGCCGGCATCGCGCGCGATGCGGCGGGCCGGGGCTTGAGCGTCCTGCTGTGCGAGCAGGCCGACCTTGCCAATTACACCTCCTCGGCGTCGAGCAAGCTGATCCACGGCGGGCTGCGCTACCTCGAGCAGTACGAGTTCCGGCTGGTGCGCGAAGCGCTGATCGAACGCGAGGTCCTGTTGCGCGCCGCGCCGCACATCGTCTGGCCGCTTCGCTTCATCCTGCCGCACAGCCCGGAGCAGCGCCCGTCCTGGCTGATCCGGCTCGGCCTCCTGCTCTACGATCATCTCGGCGGCCGCCGGCAGCTGCCGCGCGCCGGCCGCGTCAATCTCCGACGCGATCCGGTCGGGGCGCCGCTCAAGGCGAAGTTCCGCACCGCCTTCACCTATCCCGACTGCTGGGTCGAGGACGCCCGCCTCGTGATCCTGAGCGCGCTCGACGCCCACGAGCGCGGCGCCGCGATCCAGACCCGCACGCGGTGCACCGCGGCGCGGCGCGCGAATGGCCTGTGGTACGCCGATCTGATGCCGAGCTCCGGCGGCCCGGTCCGCGTGGTCCGGGCGCGCGCCCTGGTCAACGCGGCCGGCCCCTGGGTGGCGCGCTTCCTCACCGAGCAGGCCGATCTGGCGAGGCCGACCCGCATCCGGCTGGTCAAGGGCAGTCATATCATCGTGCCGCGGCTGTACGACCACGACGACCCGTACGTGCTGCAGCATCGCGACGGCCGCGTGGTCTTCGTGATCCCCTGCGAAGGGCGCTACGCGCTGGTCGGCACGACCGAGGTCGACTACCAGGGCGATCCGGGCGAGGCGCAGATCAGCCGCGCCGAGATCCTCTACCTGTGCGACGCGGTCAGCCGCTATTTCCGCCAGGCGCTCAACCCCGATCGGGTGCTGTGGACGTTCGCGGGCGTACGCCCCTTGTACGACGACGCCAAGGAAAACCTGTCCGCGGTGACCCGCGATTACGCCTTCGACCTGGACCATGCGGCAGGTGAGGCGCCGCTGCTCACGATCTTCGGCGGCAAGATCACGACCTATCGCAGGCTTGCCGAGCATGCCCTGGAGAAGTTGCAGCCGGTGCTGGGTTTCGACGGCCGGCCGTGGACCGCGACCGCGCCGCTGCCGGGTGGCGACCTGCCGCAGGGGGACTTCGAGGCGTTCGTGCGCCGGCTGCGCACGGCTGCGCCGTGGCTCCCCGCCGATCTGGCGCGTCGCTATGCCCGCGCCTACGGCAGCCGGGTCGAGAAGGTGCTCGCGGGCGCGCGCTCGCTCGACGATCTCGGCGAGCATCTGGGCGGCGGCCTGTACGAGGCGGAGCTGGACTATCTGCGCCGCCACGAATGGGCGGTGACGGCGACGGACGTTCTGTGGCGCCGTTCCAAGCTGGGTCTGCACGTGGCGGCGGACACGATCGCCCGGCTCGAAGCCTGGCTCGGGCAGACCACCGAGGCGAGCGCCGCTCTGGCCGAGTAAGCTCCTGCTCATCGCCGAGTACGCTCGGGGCCGCAACGCAGGCGGACCCGGTTCATGACGCCCCTCCAGGTTGGAGGGCGCGCGCACCGCGACCCTCGCCGACGCGATCTAGGCGGGCCAGCGCCTCGCTCGGTGCATCGAGCTGCTGCTCTTGCGGCCAGGGCTCGCGCGCTGCTCGCGCAGCGTGTCGGGCAGGTCGCATGTTCAACCAAACGTTGCCCTGCGACCCGGCAGACCCTTGACCGGGCTGAGCGGTGCGTGTTTGCTTCAATCAGCCCAACGCCCGTAGGGCGAAGCGACAGGTGGAGTGCCCGTGATCGAGTCTGGTGATGGGGGCGCGCGCTCGACGCTCTATTGCTCGTTCTGCGGCAAGAGCCAGCACGAGGTCAGGAAGCTGATCGCCGGCCCCAACGTGTTCATCTGCAACGAGTGCGTCGAGCTCTGCGCCGACATCATCAAGGAAGAGGATCGCAAGACCCGCAAGGCCGCGGGCCCGTCGGTCATGACCCCCGCGGAGATCAAGGGGGTGTTGGACGACTACGTGATCGGCCAGGAGCAGGCCAAGCGCGTGCTCTCGGTGGCGGTGCACAACCACTACAAGCGCCTGGCGCACGGCGCCAAGGGCAGCGACGTCGAGCTGCAGAAGTCGAACATCCTGCTGATCGGGCCGACCGGCTGCGGCAAGACGCTGCTCGCCCAGACCTTGGCGCGCACCCTCGATGTGCCGTTCACCATGGCCGATGCGACCACCTTGACCGAGGCGGGCTACGTCGGCGAGGACGTCGAGAACATCATCCTGAAGCTGCTGCAGGCGGCCGACTACAACGTCGAGCGGGCGCAGCGCGGCATCGTCTAC
>JBKPNX010000001.1:0-6990 GCA_046732855.1 Pseudomonadota bacterium | reverse complement strand
CCCGAAAGATCCGCTCCTGCAGCCTGCGTACGCTGCGCTCGACCGCCGGCCAGTCGATGCTGGACCAGCTCTGAAGAGCATCACGCCCTGCCGTCGGTTCGGTGCTGATCACCGTCTAACGTCCCGGCAGGTACGGCAGGGCAGGGGCATCGCTTTCGGTGACACCCGCCGGAAGTCAGCTCCTTTCGGGACGGGCATCGCCCTATCCGGCCGATTACGGGCCGGCCTTCGCTTTCTCCGGCATCCTCTACCCCCTGGCCCGTCCCCCTCCCTCGCGGTCGGGATACCGCCCTTGCCGGGCGGGGGCCGTGGGGCTTACCCAGTTGATCGAGATCGAGATGCGTCGTGGGGAGGCTGGGCTCTATAGCCCGGTGGGACATCCGGGTGCTGCCGTCGGCAGAGACAGGTCCGACGGTCCGTCCCACGTCGCCTTTTGGCTGCGGCCTGTCAGCCTCTTTGGCCGCTTCGGAGTGACGAGCCCTGCGAGCCTTCACTTGTTCAGCCTTCCCCGTCTCCCCTGGCCGCGCTCCGCCTCGAGGCTGGCAGAGCTGCCGACGTTGTCCCCGGAGCTTCACACCTTGGGTCACCCCGCAGCATGTCCGGGTAGGGGCACCTAAGCACCATAGGGTCCGGACGGGCTGCCCCGGCCGGCACTCAAATCCCGACCCTTGCAACATTCCCCGCTCGGGTGTGCTCGAAAGTGGAGAATGTTTCTGGTCGCGCTCCTCTCCCTCCGCCAACGTTGCCCATGCGGACAGTCTCTCCGTCTGCTGATCGGTCCTGAAAAGCCCAGGAACTCGGCCGTTTTTCGTGGATGGCTGTGCACCTTGGACCGGCGCCAAAGGCTCGGAATCACTCTCTGACGCCCGGCTTTCTCCGCGGCTGTTCACCTCGGCCATTCGGTACCCACTTCACTTCTGCCAAATAGTTCAACAACTTAGCCTATCGCTGACCCACGCCAAGTTTTGTAATTCCTCTTGGCTGGCCGAGATACAGGCTCGAAACCAATAACTGCCACTTTTCACCAAGTTGATCGCAAGCGGCCTCCGCTCTCAACAGGACTAAGCGCCGGAGCGTGCTCCGCTCATGCCAGCTCGCGGAGCAGCGCCTTGGTGTCCTTTAGGTCGGCGGTTTCGAAGCCCTCGGTGAACCAGTCGTAGACCGGGGCGAGCAGGTCGCGCGCCTCCGATTGCCGGTCCTGATCGCGCCATAGCCGGGCGAGGCTGGCCGCCGCGCGCAGCTCCCACATCCTGGCGCTCTGCTCGCGGGCAATCGTGAGCGCCCGCTCAAAGCAGGCCTCGGCATCGCCCCTGTGCGGCCCTGACAGTGACAACAACAGCTCTCCCCGCAGCCGGTGCACCTCTGCCTCCCGGCGGCGCTCATTTGTCCTCTCCAGCACGACGAGGGCCTCGGTCAGTGCCTCCAGGCCCTTTTGCGGGTCTCCGACCTGGCCGTAGACCTGGGCCAGAACAGTGAGAGCATGGGGAATCGTCTGGACATCGCCCCTGGCACGGAACTGCGCCAAGCTTTCTTGAATCTGCGTCACTCCCTTCTCGATGTCCCGCCGTTGAACGAGCGCCCAACCCAACCATAGGCGCCCCGTTGCCTGCCAATGTGGAAAGTCGTGCTCGGTGGCGAGCGTGACCGCCTCGCGGGCCAGACACTCCGTCCGCTGCACATCCCGGCGATCGAGGTGGAATGCAGCGGCGAGGCTCAGTGCTTGTGCCAGGGTGTGGCTGTGGGAGGTCTCCTCGGCCAAGCGGAGCGCCTCGTCGCTCGAGCTCAATGCCTGCTCGGGGTAGCCGAGCGCCCAGAGCACCCGGGCAAAAATCGATCGGCAGTACACCCTGGAACCGGAGATCAGATAGAGGGAGGCGTCGAAGCGGCGCTGGTAGCCTTCGCGGGGGGCGTTCGCCTGCTCGAGGTGCGCCCGCGCCTGGGGGAATTCGCCAAGGAAATGCAACGTCGACCCGAGCATCCGATGGGCCGCCATTCGGACACCTGGGTCGTCGTGCCGCTGTGCCAGCGCCAGACACTCCTCACCCAACTCGCGTGCCTGCCGAAGGTCGGCGCGCAGCAGATGAATGTTCGCCAGCCCGACGAGCACCGGGACGAGCTGCGTCGCGTTCCCGAGTTCCTGACACAATGCCCGCGCTCGGAGATAGATCTTCTCGACCTCCTGATCGGTGAAGCCCTTCGTGGCGATCAGGGGCGGACCGAGCGCGACCAAAAGATCCAGCTCCGCGGTGTCCCGTTCTGGCTCTGCGGGCAGGGTCTCGAGCAAGCTTAATCCCTTGCTGAGATGCCCGACGGCCTCAGCATTGGCTGATCGCTCAAGCGCCTGACGCCCAGCCTTCGTCAAGTGCTGGATCGCCTCCTTCGCAAGTCCAGCCTCCGCGCAATGCCGCGCCATTAGCTCGGGGTTGGCCTCGACTGCCTCCGGGAACCGTTCGCGCAACACTGCGGCGATGCGGCCGTGCAGCTGTTGGCGCCTGCTCTTGAGCAGGCTGCCGTAGGCTGCGTCCTGGACGAAGGCATGCTTGAAGCTGTAGGTGGCGTCCGGGATCGTGCCGCGGCGGAACACCAGCTCGGAGCCGACCAGTTGCGAGAGCGCTTCCTGCAGCGCCCTCTCGTCCAGTGGCGACAGAGCGGCTAGGAGCCCGTAAGAGAACTCGCGGCCGATTACCGCGCCAAACTGCGCGACCTCCTTGACCGGCGCGAGCCGGTCGAGGCGCGCCATCAGGGAATCCTGCAAAGTCGCCGGGATCGCGAGTGGCGGCAGCCGCCCGGTCAGCTCATAGCGGTCCCCCCTGTCATCGAGCAGCCCGGATTCCAACACGGTCTTGGTCAGCTCCTCAACGAACAGCGGCACGCCCTCGGTCTTTGCCCAGATCTGGGCGAGTATTTCCTCGGGAAACGGCTTGCCGCCCGCCACGGCGGCGATCATCTCAGTGCTGTGCCGCCGCCCCAGACGGTTGAGCGTCAGCGATGTCATCTGCGGATAGCTGGTCCAGGGCGGCGCGAACTCCGGGCGAAACGTGACCAGCAGCAGCACGGACAGCGTCCGGAGCCGCTCGATCATCCGCTCGAACAGTTCGGTCGTGGTCGGATCGAGCCACTGGCCGTCCTCGAGCACCATCAGCACCGGTTGCCGCGCGGCAAGGCCGCTCAGCAGCTCCAGCAGCGCCCCCATGGTCAGCTCGCGCTGCCGCTGGGCCGGCAGATCGAGCGGCGTATAACGCCTCCCCAGCGGGATCGAGAGCAGCGCCGCGAACAGGGGCGCCATCGCGGCGGGGTCATTGGTGCCTTGGCTGAGCAGCGCCTCCAGCCTGTCGAGCTTGCGCTCGGGCGGGTCGTCGTGCTCGAAGGCTGCCGCGCGTTCGAGCTGCTCGATGACTGGATGCAGCGCGCTGTTCACGTGGTGCGGCGAGCAGTAGTACCGAAGTCGCGTGTGCGGGGCGCCGGTCAAGTGCTCGGTCAGGGCGTGTGCAAGACGTGACTTGCCTATCCCTGGCTCGCCGGACAGCAGAACTACCTGGCCTTCCCTCTCCCTCGCTTGCTCGAAGCGGTCGAGCAACATGCCGAGTTCGTGCTGGCGCCCAACGAACGGGGTGAGGCCGGTCGCGCTACGGGCCGCGAACCGACTTTCCGCCCCGGTCTCGCCTTGTACCTGCCAACCCTCAACCTTCCCGCCGAAGCCTCTGAGTTCAAGACTGCCCAAGTCGGTCAGATTAAACAAACTGGCGACCAGACGCTGCGTACCTTGCCCAATTACCACGGTGCCTGGCTCAGCCAAGTCCTGAAGACGGGCGGCGAGGTTCGGCGTCTCGCCGACCACGGCCTCTTCCTGTGCCGCTCCCTCCCCGATGAGTTCGCCAACGACCACCGCGCCCGTGGCAATGCCGACCCGTGCGGCGAGCCGTGCCGCGCCGGGCGTGGTCAGCTCGCCCACTGCCTTCACTACCGCGAGCCCGGACCGGACCGCGCGCTCGGCCTCGTCCTCATGCGCTTTCGGGTAGCCGAAATAGGCAAGTATGCCGTCGCCCATGTATTTGGCGACGTGGCCGCCCCAGCGTGTGATCACTTCGGTGCAGCAGCTCCGATAGCTCCGCATGACGTCGCCGAGGTCCTCGGGATCCAGCTTGGCCGCCAGTTCAGTCGAACCCACCAAGTCGACGAACATCACGGTCAGCTGCCGGCGCTCCGCCACACCCGACGGCTCGACCGTTCGCGTCTTGCTATCGTCGGCCAGTCGATTGGATATCGGCTGTTGGCTAAGCAGCGCGATCGCGGCGAGGAGTTTCTTTCGGTGGCCAAGCGCTGTAACCCCGAGCACCTTGAGATCGTCCTCGCTTAGCGTTCCCAGAACCTCCCCGTCGATGGCGTTCTCGGCAAACGCCTCCGCGTACTGCTCAAGCCCCTGCTCGGCGAGCCACCTCGCGACGTCAAGCATGCCGTGCCTCGGCCGCGTTTGCCCCTCGTGCCGCGCAAACTAGCACAGAGCGCCTATCGGCAACATCGGGAGTTGACCAGGCCATCGAGCCGAGAGTCTCAGAGCGTTTTCAGTGGGGATGACGTTTCGCAGATCACTCTCGGGCACCCGAGAGGAACCCCCGCCAAATCCTCTCCACGCCGTCTGAGGCCCCCCTACAGAGGCATTTCGAATCCCTCTCGCGTACCGAGAAGAACGCAAGCAAAAACGTGCAATATCAATTGGTTGGCGACAATCCTCGCTTACCGATACTCCAGCCGCCCTGCTGCTCGCATCGAATTTTGGGTGCATCAGGTACCGAAAGTTCGAATCCTCCCCGTCCGCCTAAATTGCCCATGCGAACAGTCTCTCCGTCTGCTGATCGGCCCTGAATAGCCCAGGAATCCCGCCGTTTTTTGTGGTTTGCTGTTCACCTCCAAATGCGTGCGCAGGCCTGAAATTGCTCTCTGACAGCCACCTTTCTCTGCGGCCGTTCACTTTGCCCATTCGGTACCCACTTCACTATTGACAGACGGATCAGTGGTTTAGGCGCTCGCTGACAGACCCCGAGTTTGCAATTCCTCTTGGCTGGCCGAGATACAAGCTCGAAACACAGTAGCATCCCTTATCCACAAGTTTGCCACCCATGAATTGTTGACTCGCGCTTTTAGGCCAGCTCGTCGAGCAGCGCCTTGGCGTCCTTCAGGTCGGCGGTATCGAAGCCCTCCGTGAACCAGCGGTAGACCCACGCGAGCAGGTCGCGAGCCTTCTGCCGCTCGCCCTGCTCCGCCCACAGCCGTGCGACGCTGGTCGCAGCTCGGAGTTCCAGCGAGCGCGACTGATGGGCGCGAGCGAGCGTGAGCGCTCGGTGGAAATTCTGCTCGGCCTCCTGGCTCGCGCTGGCCCGCATTGCGAGAGCTAACGTCCCACGCAGGCGGTGAACCTCTGGTTCCCACCAGCGTTCGGGGCTGTGGAGTGCATCGGTCAATGCCCGTCGGGCCTCGTCGAAACGACCTGCCTGGATGCAGGCTTCCGCGAACACCGCCATGTTGTAGGCGCGCAGGCGCCGCACATTGGTCTCCTCGATCCCTCGGAGTCCCTCACGCATCGCAACGAGTCCCGCCTCAACATCGCCGGTCCGCGCCAATGCCCAGCCCTGGCCAATCCGGCCCCACGCCACATGCTGCGGAAAAATCCCTTGCTCGACACACAACCGGATCAGTTCGTCCGACAGTTCTCGGGCTGCCGCCACCTCTCCGCGGAACCGATAGACGTCTGAGCTGAAGTTGAGCGCGATCGCCAAACTGGGGCCGTGCTCTAAGTTGCGAGCCAGGCTCACGGCTTCACGCGCGTGACCGACTGCCTCGTCCGGACAGCCGAGCAGCCATCCGACGAAGGCGCGATGAACCAAGCCGCAGACGCCGGGATCATGGCCTCCGTATTGGAACTTATGCGCGACGTGCCGAACCGGATCGTAGAGGGCGAGGCCTCGTTCTGCATGCTGGCGGCAAGCGGCGAGCTCGGGGACGCAGGGCAACGTCGTCCAAGCGGCGTGGTGAGCCTGGAGTCGTCGACCCGAATCGGCGCCGGGTTCGGCCACGGCTAACAGCTCGTTAGCCAATGCTCGCCCTTCATCTACCCGCAGACGATGCTGGTTGACCATCCAGAGGCCCCAGGTGGCCGTGAACAGCTCCGCCTGCTCATCCAGTCCGCGCGCTAGCTCTCGGGCCCGCGTGTAGGCCTCCTCGGCCGGCGCGGCGGCGAAGCCGCCGATCACGATGGACGCCGAGCCAAGGCTGATCTGAAACGGCAGTTCGAGCCGATTGCGCTTTTGGGTCTCCGGCAGTTCTCGCAGCAGCTCGACGCCTTTGCCCAGGTGGGCGATCGCTTCTTGGTGGGCAGATCTCTCACTCGCGCGTTGCGCCGCCGCTCGCCAGTACGCGATCGCGCGCTCCGGCTGGCAGGCATGCGTGAAATGTTGGGCTAGCAGCTCAGGCGCAGTGCCGACCGTCTTGGGAAACCGCTCCTCCAGCGCACTACCGATCTTAGCATGGAGCTGCTGGCGCTTCGATTTGAGCAGGGACTGGTACGCTGCGTCCTGGACCAGCGCGTGCTTGAAGGTGTAGGTGGCTTCGGGCGGTGTGCCGCGTCGGAACACCAGCTCCGAGGCGACAAGCTGGTCGAGGGCTGCGGCCAAGTGGTCCTCGGGCAGGGGTGAGACGGCAGCGACCAGTTCGTGCGCGAACTCGCGTCCGATCACCGCGCCGACCTGCGCCACCTCTCTGACCGGGGCGAGCCGGTCGAGCCGCGCCATGAGAGAGTCCTGGAGCGTGGCTGGAATCGCGAGCGGCACCAGTGGGCCGGCAAGTTCGTAGTGGCCGCCGACGTCGGTGAGGAGACCCGATTCGAGCACAGCTTTGGTCAGTTCCTCGACGAACAGCGGCACGCCGTCGGTCTTGGCCACGATCTGCGCCGCGACCTCGTCCGGCAGCGCCTTGGTCCTGACCACACGCTCGACC